>NZ_VJZC01000015.1 GCF_009377185.1 Streptomyces spongiae | reverse complement strand
GTCCCGGCGCGACAACAGCGCAACGGTGACGAAGAGCGACGCCTACGGCGCGAACTGGCCGCCGTCTACCGGCTCGTGGCGCACTTCCGCATGACCGACCTGATCTTCACCCACATATCGCTGCGGCTGCCCGGCCCCGAGCACCACTTCCTCATCAACCCCTACGGACTGCTCTTCGAGGAGATCACCGCCTCGAACCTCGTCAAGATCGACCTCGACGGCAACCCGGTCGAGCCGACCCCGTACCCGGTCAATCCGGCGGGGTTCGTCATCCACAGCGCGATCCACGCCGCCCGGTCCGACGCCCACTGCGTGCTGCACACCCACACCAGGGCCGGCTGCGCCGTCGCCGCCCAGCAGGACGGACTCCTGCCGGTCAACCAGATGTCCATGGAGTTCCACGACCGAATCGGCTACCACGAGTACGAGGGCGTCGCCCTCAGCCTCGACGAGCAGCAGCGTCTGGTCGCCGACATCGGTGACCATCCCGCGCTCATCCTGCGCAACCACGGTCTGCTCACCGTCGGCGAGACGGCCGCCCAGGCCTTCCTGCGCATGTACTACCTGGAGAAGGCGTGCGAGATCCAGGTCACCGCCCAGGCCTGCGGCACCCCACTGACACTGCCGCCCGCCGACGTGCGCGAGCGCACCGCCCGCCAACTGCGCGGCGAGGAACACGGCTCCGACCTCCAGGACGACCACGCGTACGACCTGGCCTGGCAGGCCCTGCTCCGTCTGGTGCAACGCATCGCCCCCGACCATGCGGACTGATCACCTCTGGACCTGCGCGAATGAAGCGGATTCAGCGGGCCGCCGGCGCAGTCGTTCGGTTGCTCAGGCGAAATCAGTTGGCGGGCTTGCCGAACCAGCGGGAGAGATGGTCGTCCAGGTCCTGCTGATCGTCGCCGATCCAGGCGACGTGGCCGTCGGGGCGTAGCAGGACGCACGGAACATCCAGTACCGCAGTGGGATCCGCGAGGTGGTCGACTCGGTCTGACCAGCCGCCCACGGTCAGGCGTTCGGTGCGGTCCAGCAGCAGGCCGCGGCCGCGATGCAGCAGACCGTAGAGGTGGCCCTGATTCACGTCGATGTCGCGCAGGCGGCGGCCGAGCAGGTCGGGGCCTTCGCCGAAGTCGTAGCGAATGCCGATCGCGGTGATCTTCTCGATCAGACAGCGGTTCACCTCGTCGAAGTCCATCAGTTCGGTGAGCAGCCTGCGCACGGCCTGCGGGCCCGGTTCGGTGGAGTGCAGTTCCATCTGGGCGCGGGTGTTGTCCAGCACGTCCTCGGCGACCGGATGCCGTTCGGCCTGGTAGGTGTCCAGCAGTGTTTCCGGCGCCCAGCCGCGGATCTGTGCGGCCAGTTTCCAGCCGAGGTTGAATGCGTCCTGTACGCCCAGGTTGAGGCCCTGTCCGCCGGTGGGTGGATGGATGTGTGCCGCATCGCCGGCCAGCAGCACCCGACCGACCCGATAGCGCTCGGCCAGCCGGGTGGCATCCCCGAAGCGGGACAACCAGCGCGGGGAGTGCACGCCGAAATCGGTTCCGGCGACGGCGCGCAGCTGTTGTTTGAAATCCTCAAGGGTGGGCGGTTCCGCGCGATCGCTGACTCCCGCGGCGGGGACCACGACGCTGTAGACCCCTTCGCCGAAGGGCCGTAGCCAGAATCGCTGATGGGTCCAGCGGATTTCGGTCACCTTGGCGGCGATCTCCTCCTGCGGCACACCCACTTCCATCTCGCCCATCAGCGTCTCGGTCCGCGAGGGCTCGCCGGGGAAGCCGACGCCGAGCAGTTTGCGCACCGTACTGCGCCCGCCGTCACAACCGACGAGGTAGCGCGAACGCAACTGTTCCCCGTCGGCCAGCTCGACGGTCACACCCTCGTCGTCCTGCTCGAAACCGGCGACCGCGCAGCCGCGCCGGACCTGCGCACCCCGTGCGATCGCATGATCCTCGAGCAGGCGAACGATGACCGGCTGCGGGATACCCAGCAGATAGGCGTGCGCGGAATCCAGGCCCTGCGGGGCGGGTTTGTCGATGGCGGCGAAGAATCCGCCGGCCGGACGCTGTCTGCCGTGTTCGAGAACGCGATCCAGCAGTCCGCGCATTGCCATCAGCTCGAGACTGCGAATATGCAGACCGACGATGCGGACGAACGACACGGGCTCGGTTTCCTTCTCCAGAACGAGTACCCGCACATCGTGCAGCCGCAGTTCGGCGGCCAGCATCGCACCGGTCGGCCCGCACCCGGCAATGATCACGTCGAACATGAACTGCGAAGAGAGCATAGGAGTTGCCTTTCGGGAGTGCCTTGTTGGCGAGGCACTCCTGGCGACACCTACGTCAATCGCCCGACCGTGACGGGAAGGGGGAGCACCCACATCGATACAGCGTTCATGGGTCTCACCTCCTCGGGCGGTGTCACGGTCAACTGGAAGCTACAAGCCCGACCATCACCCCGTCCAACCCTTTCCCAGCCACGTGATCACGACTCCGAACGGGCCCGTGCGGTTACAGGGCGAATCCGGCGTATGGCGAGCGAGGATCCCCCGTCGCCTGTCGGCCACCACACGGGGCGGCGGCCGCCGATGCGGCCGCGGGCCCGGCCGTAATTCGCTTGCCCTGGACACGGGTCAACGCTGCACTGTGGCCAGACATCACGAGCCGTGGTGCCGGTATCCCGAGGAGGCAGCGGCAACGATGGAAATCCGTCCCACGACCGACAAGGATCTCGACGTCTTCGTCGACACGGTCCATGCCGCGTTCGGGCTCTTCCCGGAAGCCCCGGTCGAGGGCGGCGGGCGCTGGTGGTCGGCGCTCGAAACGGACCGCTGCCTGCTCGCCCTGACGGCGGACGGGCGGCCCGTCGGCACCGCCGCCACGTACTCCTTCGAGCTCACCCTGCCCGGTGAGACCCTCGTCCCGGCCGCCGGGGTGACCGCCGTCGGCGTCCTGCCCTCGCACCGGCGCCAGGGCGTGCTCAGCGCGATGATGCGGCATCAGCTCGCCGAGCTGCGGGCTCGCGGGGAGATTCTTTCCGTGCTGCTGGCCTCTGAGGCCCTCATCTACGGCAGGTTCGGCTACGGACCGGCGACCTACACGGCGCGGCTGACGGTGCCGCGCCACAAGTCCGCCCTCACCGTTCCCCGGGCGCGCGAAACAGCCGGCGCACCAGCGACCGGTTCGGGCAACGGCTCGGTCGAGGTCCTGCGTCGTGCCGAGTGCGGCGAGATTCTGGAAGAGGTCTACGACCGCTATCGCCGTGCACAGCCCGGCGCGCTGTCCCGTCCGCACCGCTGGTGGGCCTTGCGCGCGGGGCAGCCCCCGATCTCGCCGGCGCCGCGCTACGTCGCCGTTCACCGTGCCGCAGACGGCGTCCCGGACGGCTATGCAAGCTACTCGATCGAGTCCGGCACCTTGACGGTCGACGAGACCATCGCCACCGACGACGTCGTCTTCACGGCCCTGGCCCGGTTCGTACTCGGACATGACCTGGTCTCTCAGGTCGTGTTCAAGCACGTCCCGCCCGAGCACCCGCTGCGACGGCAGTTCGCGGACTTCCGCGCCGGCGAGGTGAGCGGCGACATGGACTGGCTCTGGGTGCGGCTCCTGGATGTCCCAGGTGCTCTGACCGCGCGCGGGTGGTTCATGGACGGCGAGCTCGTCCTCGACGTCGACGACCCGTTCCTCGGCGAGCACGGCCACTACCTGCTGACCGTCCGGGACGGTATGGCCGACTGCGTCCCGACGGACCGGGAGCCCGACCTGTCCCTGGACATCAGCGACCTGGGCTCGGTCTACCTCGGCGGCACCGCCCCGAGCACGCTCGTGCGTGCCGGACACATCCGGGCCCACCACCCGGGCGCGGCCACCCTCGCTGACGCCCTCTTCCGCGCTGACCGTCCCCCGCACTGCCTGCACTGGTTCTGACCGCGCCTTCCTCGCCGGCAGCATGATCCGCCGCCGCATCATCTGGCGGAACAAGCACACCGCCCCGCCGCAACGTCGCCTGACACCTGACGAAGGCAGAGAAGATGACCACGCAGACCCACCCCGTCGACCACGAACTCATCCAGGCCGCGGCTCACGTCGCTCGCACTCGCTGCCAGGGCGACAACCACACCATGGCGGCCGCGGCCCGTGCCCGGGACGGCCGGATCGTCACCGCGGTGAACGCCTACCACTTCACCGGAGGCCCCTGCGCCGAGCTGGTCCTCATCGGCGCGGCAGCCGCCCAGGGCGCCTACGAGCTGGACACGATCGTCGCCGTGGGCGACCGCGACCGGGGAGTCGTCCCCCCATGCGGCCGCTGCCGCCAGGTCCTTCTCGACTACTTCCCCGCCCTCAAGGTCATCGTCGGCGAAGACGACCGCACCCGAACCGTCCTCATCACCGACTTGCTCCCCGAAAGCTACGTCTGGGCCGACCACCAGCTCAACGCCGAGTAACCGCGCCACCGATGCCGACCCAGTGGCCGAAGATGTCGAGAACGGCTTGTCGGCTCCGTCTCAGGGGCAGATGGGCCCACCGTGGCCATACCGAGTGAAAGAGGCCCAACGTGACGATCCGGCGGATGGACAACGTCCTCATCGTCGTCGACGACCTTGAGGCTGTTGTTGCGTTCTTCGTCGAACTCGGCATGGAGCTGGAGGGCAAGGCGTGCTGCGGACCCCGGACGGTCACGGACGAGTAGAGCTGGCGAAGTTCCACAGGCCGAGGGCCATCAGCCCCGAGCCGAAAGACGCGCCGGTGAACACGCTGGGCATTCGTCGCATCATGCTCGCAGTCGACGACATCGAGGACGTCATTGCCCGCCTGCGCACCCACGGCGCCGAACTCGTGGGCGAGCTGGAGCAGTACGAGAACATCTACCGGCTCTGCTACGTCCGTGGCCCCGAAGGCATCATCGTCGGACTCGCCGAGCAACTCGGCTGACGGGTGCCGAAGGGGCCGTGACCGCATGATCAGCTCGTACCGGCGGGCGGGTCGGCGTAGACGCCGTGCAGCATGCCGGTGGCCTGCCCGACTTCGATGAGATAGCCGTCCGGGTCGCGCAAGTAGCACCGCACCTCGGCCGTGCGATCGATGGGTGGCGTGAGGAATTCGGCGCCCTTCGCACTCCACTCTCGGTGACATGCCTCGATGTCGGCGACGCGGAGGTTGAGGAAGCTGCTGACCGTGCTCGGGTCGGTGGGCGGGCGCAGGGTGACGTCCGGCTTGTCCGGGGTGGGGCCGCCACCCGGGTTCATGATGATCCATCCGTTGGCGAGCTTGATGGTGCAGGGGTTCTCCGCGAGCACCACCTCTCCGCCGAGAACATCGCTGTAGAAGGCGCGAGATCGCGCTACGTCGGCGACGGTCAGAAAGTGAGTGAGGAGGAGCCCGGAATCCGGGGCCGGAAAACCATCACGGTGCATGCAAGACCTCCAGGCAAATCGGGCGTTTCCCTCCATAGTGGTGGATGGATGTCCGTGGGCGCGAATAAGCGCGGCCGGGAGGCGAGCCAGCCGTGCCGGCCGCCAGGCCCTCCACAGCACGCGCACCGGTCAGCGGACGTCGACGGCGCTCCTGCTCTGAATCATGCCCGCCTTGCGGCAGGCGTCGGCGAATGCCCGGCTCCTGTACTGGGACATGAACGTCTTCCCCCCGGCCCTGATCTACGTCTGCTTGCCGATGTCGTCAGCGCGCGCCACGAAGCGTGCGGTTCCCCCCGTCACCCGGTACAGGAACCCGCCATTGTCCTTCTCGACCTGGAAGTACTGCGAGACGGCGTCGAAGCCCATGACGCGGGTGATGCCCTGCCAGGGCTTGCGCAGAAGTCCCGGGCGGAGGGCGGACCGGCCGTCGTCGCCGATGGAGGCGAGGCCGTGGGCCGCGAACCGGACGGCGTCGTAGGCCTCGGCCGCCCAGGGGCCGGGCGCGCGTTCGTAGCGGGAGCGGAACGCGGCGGCGAACGCGCGAGTACGGGAGTCGGCGTTCGCGTCGATGTAGCCCGTGCCGATCCTCCAGCCCTCACCGACGGCGAGGAAGGGGGCGGCGAGGACGTGCTCGCCGGCGACCCGGGCACCTTTGTGGCCCGCGTTCCGCAACGCACGGGCACAGGCGGCCGCGCGGCTGGGGCTCGTTCCGGCGAAGAGGACGGCGTCACGGGGGCGCACGGCGATACGGCGCGCGAACCCGGTGAAGTCCTCGTCCGCGGCGACGTCCTCCACCGCCGTCTCGTTGTTGAGCTTGCCGTAGATGGTGGCGATGCGGACCGTGGGCAGGCTGTCCGCCTCAGTGGCCAGGTCGTGCACGACGACCGTGCGGGCGGGTTCGACGACCCGGTTCAGATAGCGCAGTACCGGGTGCGGGCCGAGAGTCTGGGTCGAGCGCAACAGGAGTGCCGTGGTGGTGTTGACGCCGTTGAGTTTCTCGGTGTCGGCCCGGGTGATCAGCAGGGTGAGCCGGGCCTTCTTGCATGGCGTCAGGGCCGCCGGCGCGGTCGCATTCGAGCCCGTGGCGATCGCCACGGACACGTCCGGGTCGTCGGCCAGCCGGACGGCCGCATCGGCGGAGCCCGCCGCCGTGCCGCGGTCGTCGGCGGTGCGCAGCACGAGGTCGACGGTGCGCCCGGCGTCCTGGTTGTGCTGCTCGACGGCGAGGCGGGCGCCACGCTCCTGGGCGGCGTAGAAAGGGTCGTCCGGGCTGCCGAGCAGAGCGATCACGTGGCGGGTCCGGTGTACGGAACCGGTGTTCGCGGACGCTCTGTTCCTGCCCCACTGCCACCACGCTCCCGCCCCGCCCGCCGCGGTGACGCCAAGCGCGCTCCCCGCGACGAGCAGCCGCCGCCGGGTGGGCGAGGGCGGAGCCTCGGGCACTGTCACGGAGGACGGCCCGTCGACCGTGGTGGGTTCGGGCACGGGCAGTTCGAGGACGCGTGCGGCCCGCGCTGCGACCCGCGCGGGCAGCCCCTCGGGCAGCCACCCGTCCGGGGTGAACCCGCCCAGGACATCGAGGAGTTCACGCGCGCCGGGGCGCTGCTCCGGCTCCTTCGCCAGACACCGCCGTACGATCCGGTCGAGACCCGCCGGTACGCCGTCCAGGTCCGGTTCCTCGTGAACGGTCCGGTACAGCACGGCCGCGGCGCCGCCGGTGCCGAACGGGGCCCGGCCGGTGACTGTGAGCGCGAGGACGCAGCCGAGCGAGAACACATCGCTGGGCGGACCCACGGTGCGCCCGCGGGCCTGCTCCGGCGAGAGGTAGCCGGGGGAGCCCACGACGGAGCCGTCCGCGGTGAGCGCGGTCGCGCCTACGGCCCGCGCGATCCCGAAGTCGATCAGGCGCGGCCCGTCCACGGCCAGGAGCACGTTCGCGGGCTTGACGTCCCGGTGGACCAGCCCGGCCGCGTGCACCCCGTCCAAGGCCTCGGCCAGCGCGGCACCCAGGCCGCGCACCTGCGCACCTGGCCAGAGCCCAGGCCGCGCGACCGCCTCGGCGAGGGACGGGCCGGGCACGTAAGCCGTGGCCAGCCACGGAGAATCGGCGTCGGCGTCGGCCCTGACGACCGGCACCGTCCACCAGCCGGTGAGGCGCGAGGCGAGCTCGGCCTCGCGGCGGAAGCGGGCGCGGAAGCCGGGGTCGTCGGCGTACTCGGCGCGGATCACCTTCAGCGCACACCAGGCGCCGTGCGGCGACCGCGCCAGGTAGACGACGCCCATGCCGCCCGCGCCGAGCCGCACCGCGAGCCGGTGTCCGCCGATCGCGGGCGGGTCGAAGGGCAGGAGCCGTTCCATGTCAGCAGCCCCTCCGTTCCCCGATCGTTCCCGCCCGCCCGACCTGCCACCGACTGCGCCGGGCTCCGGTCCCTCGCCGGCCACGGCGCTCCGTCAACTCCGGGCCTGCCCCGCCCGACTCAGATCGCCGAGCGATCCCAGCTGCCGGAAGCGCCCGCCGCGGACCTCGTGGACGAACGTCTGGTCAGTCCAGCCGTCCCCGGTGTTGTCGTACTGGTGGTACTCGCCGAAGGTGTACGTCCGAGCGATGCCGGCGTACTTCGCCTTCGCCAGCCGCTCGGCGAGGTCGGCCCGCACCGGCCGCTTGCGTACCCCGGCCGGGACCGTGCGGGCGAACTCGGCGAGCATCATCCGCACACTGTCGTACGCCTCCGTGGCATACGGCTCCGGAACGCCGCCGTAGCGCTTCCGCCACGCCGCTGTGAAGTCCTTGGCCTGCTTCGTCGTCAGCGTGGAGGAATCCACGGCCGAGGTGACCACGTACCAGCCCTCGCCCGCGTCGCCCGCGAGGCGCGGGAAGTCCGAGCCGTACAGCTGGTGCTGCATCCAGCGCGGCCCGGTGAAGTCGGCCGCGGCCAGCTCCCGGGCCGTGCGGACGGTGGCATCCAGGGTGCCCAGGTACACGAAGTCCCCCACACCTGCGGCGAGCAGTTCGCGGACCGCCTTCGGGCCGTCGTCGGTCTCCTCCGCGACGACGCGGGGTATGACCTCGGCCCCCAGCTTGTCGCGCCAGGCGGTGACCAGCGGGGTGCCCTGGTCCTGGATGATCGAGCCCCCGGCCCGGTCGATCACGACGCCGGCCGGCGCCAACTGCTTGGTCGCCAGCGCGTGAAACGCGATCCAGGTGCCGAGCGCCAGATGGGGGGCGCCGGTCTGGAACGAGGTCTTCGGCGACGTCACGAAGTAGTCCTGCTGACCGGTGCTGCTGGACACATGGGTCAGTCCTGCCTCGCCGTAGACGCCCGCGGCCGTCCGCATCGGGATCTCGGCCACCGGTCCCAGGACGGCGACGACGCTCCGGTCGGCGGTGAACTCCAGGGCCACCTTCCGGGCGGTGTCCGCGTCGCCCCGGTCGGGCAGTACCTTCACCTTCAGATCGTAGGAGCGCTTCGGCGCCGCGTTGTGCTGGGCGACGGCGAGGCGGGCGGCGCGTTCGCTCGCCCGGCTGACGGCGGCGTCGCCCCCGTCGGCGGACGTGTGCACGCCGAGGACGTACACGGGACGCCCGCCGCCGGCGGACGGCTCCTCGTCGTCCCCCGACGCCCACACCGCCGCAGCAACCGGAACCCCGCGATGCGGGACGGGTCTGACGACCGCAATGCTTCGCTCACTGCTCCGCCCCCTTCGTCTCGGCCGGTTCGTCCGTGGCCCCGTCCGTGCCACCCGAATCGTCTGCGGCGCCCTCACTGCCCGCCGCGCCCCAGTTGTCGATCTCGGCGGCGACGAAGCCCACGCCCTTGGCCAGATCGCTGGAGACGGCGGTGTCCTCCTCCTTGCTCCGGCCCGCGCCGTGCCGCGCGGTCGCGGCCACGGTGACCGGCCCGACCCGGAACTTGTACCAGTCGAAGGGGTGCGCCTCGTTCTCGCCGTCGACGACCCACTCCCCGGCCTCCACCAGGTCGTCCTCGGTGACCGCGTTCCGCAGGTCGGTGGACGCGTCGACCCTGGAGTACAGGCCGCGCACCACGTCCGTGGCGTTCAGCCGCTGTTCGGGACAGCGCAGCGCCGACTCCAGCGCTCCGGCCATGTCACGCCGCGCGGCCACGATGTTCTCGTGCACGGTGACGGTCAACGACACGTACACCGCTTCCTTACCCCCCTGTTCCGGCATCTCGAACGCCCGAGTGAGACTGGCCAGCGCGGTCTCCGGCAACGCCTCGCGCCGCCACAGGCAGTCCTCGCCGAGCACGGCCCACTGGGCCGGATCACTCTCGAAGGGGTTGCGCTTGCGGTACCCGGTAGCGAAGTAGTCGGGCCGCACATCGAGCCCACGGACAAACGCGACTGCCTCGCCCCGCGTCTTCGGCGCCTGCTCCTCCGCGAGCGTGTAGGGCTCGTCGGCAACGGCCGAAGCGCTGGAACTGGGACTGGGGCCGGTACTGGTACCCGACCCCTTCTTCGGCTCCCCCACCGCCACGCCTACAACTGGTCTTCGCCCGGCCATGCGTCACTCCCCCCGTACGCCCACGTTCTGCTGGCAGTCTGGCGCATACACGCGTGACGCCAACTTCCGTTACGGAAATACCTGGTTAAGGCTCCCGACGGCAGCGCAGAGCCCCCTGGTTGCACCAACCGCGACTCCAGCCGAAGCCCCTACACGAGCACGGAGTTCACCAACACGCAGAGGCCGCAGCCCAGCAGACCGCCGAAGAGCAGGCTGAGGCCGGTGACGGCCGTCCCGCGCCGCACGGGGCGGGTCCTGGAGCCGAAGGCCCGGCTCAGCATGAGCGCCGACACACCGAACATCGCCGCGGCCACGCACCAGGCCCGCGCGCCCTCGACGTAGAACGACGCCGGAGTGCCGGGGTCGAACGACACCGTGCTGAACGCCATCGCGTCGACCTTCTCGCCCTTGCCGTGGTCGGCGCCGGGCTCGAAGTCCTCCACGTCGTAGCGCAGTTTGCCGTCGTCGGAGCGGAAGGTGCCCGAGCACTCCACGTCGGCCGAGTCGTCGGCCTTGCCGCACCGTGCGATGGTGATCGTCCCGGACGTGCCGTCGGCCACCTTCTTGGGGCCGTCCTCGTAGCCCACGGCGACGAGGATCAGGCCGAGGAGCAGGACCAGGACACCCAGCACACCCGCCCCGACGCGGCCACCGGCTCCCCTCCCGGCACCGGCCGGACCTGTGCCGGCCCTCGTACCGTCCGATCCGGTCTTGCGCAGGCTCCTGTCGCCACTTGCGTCCGTCTTCAACGCCTTACCCCACCGTCCATGTGAACTGGCCTACCTCGCCGGAGCGTTGGGACGTACGTTGTGCGCTGAACAATCCACCCCCCGGCTGAAGACGGATGGTACCCATGGCCGACCCCGTGACCACACCCGAACCAGCGGCACATCAGAAGATCGACACCTCGGTGCCGCACTCGGCCCGGATCTGGAACTACTGGCTGGGCGGGACGGACAACTACCCCGTCGACCGGGAAGCCGGCGACGCCTACACCTCCGTCTTCCCCGGCATCGTGACCATCGCCCGCAGCAGCCGCGCCTTCCTGCGCCGCAACATCACCTACCTGGTCGCCGAGGCAGGCATCCGGCAGTTCCTGGACATCGGCACCGGCCTGCCCACCGTGGACAACACCCACGAGGTGGCCCAGCGGCTCGCCCCGGAGAGCAGAATCGTGTACGCCGACAAGGACCCGATGGTCCTCGCGCACGCCCGTACCCTGCTCAGTTCCTCTCCCGAAGGCGCGACCTCCTACCTCGACGCCGACCTGCTGGACCCCGACCGCATCCTGGCGGCTGCCGCCGGCACGCTGGACCTCACTCGTCCCACCGCCCTCATCCTCAGCAACATCCTCGGTCACATCGCCGACCACGATCAGGCGCGCTCGATCGTCACCCACCTGATGGACGCGCTGCCGCCCGGCAGCCATCTCTCCGTCAACGACGGTTCACGGGGCACCGACCCGGCATTCGAGCGGGCCCAGGACGCCTACAACGAATCGGGTGCCGTCCCCTACGTCCTGCGCACCGTCGACCAGATCAGCGCCTTCTTCGACGGCCTGCACCTCATCGACCCCGGAGTCGTCTCGGTCCCCCTGTGGCGCCCTGCCGCAGCCTCCCCCACCCCGGAACCCGTGGGCGAACACGGGGGCCTCGCCCGCAAGCCATGACGTCGGTCCGGCGAGCGCCGACGGGGGTGGATACTGACCACCCCCGTCGGTACGGATCAGGAGCACGGCCAGTGACCAGTGACCCTCGCACAGGACCGCCCAGTTTCGGCAGCGAACGCGACATGCTGCGGGCTTTCCTCGACTACCACCGCGCGACCCTCGCCATGAAGTGCGAAGGACTGACCGACGAGGAGCTGCGGCAGCAGTCGATGGCGCCGTCCACGCTGTCGCTGCTCGGGCTGGTGCGGCACATGGCCGAGGTGGAACGCGCTTGGTTCCGCCGGGCGTTCGAGGACAACGAGGCGCCCCTGGTCTGGTCGGACGAGATCGACTTCCAGGCGGCGTACGACGCGAGCGCGTCGACCAGGGCCGAGGCGTTCGCGGCGTGGGAGGCCGAGGTGGAGAACTCGCGCCGTGTCGAGCGGGAGGCCGCGTCCCTGGACCTGGCCGGGTATCAGCCGAGGTGGGGTGAAGAGGTGTCGCTGCGGATGGTCATGCTGCACGTGCTTCTGGAGTACGGCCGGCACAACGGGCACGCGGACTTTCTGCGTGAGGGTGTCGACGGGACCGTGGGCGCCTGAGTCCGCCGGCCCCACCGCTCGGGGCGTCCCGGGCTCGTCATCAGGCGGGACCGGTACGGCCCGTGGCCGCGTCACCATGCCGCCGTGGTCCCGTCCCGGTCGCCCGCCGTCAGGTCGCGCTGCAGCAGCAGCGTGTCGATCCACCGTCCGTGCTTGCGGCCGACGCCGGTCAGACGGCCGGCGTCGGTGAATCCGCAACGGCGGTGCAGCGCTGCTGAGGCGTCGCTGCCCGTGTCGGCGATGACCGCGATCATCTGCCGCACCCCGGCCCGGGCCGCCCCGGCGATCACCTCGCGCAGCAGGGCGCCGCCCAGGCCTCGGCCGGTGGCGGCCGGGGTGAGGTAGATCGTGTCCTCCACCGTGTGGCGGTAGGCGGGCTTGGGCCGCCAGGGGGCCGCGTACGCGAAACCGGACACCTGCCCGGAGAGGTCGGCGACGACGAACGGCAGCGAGCGGCCGGTGAGATCGTCCAGCCGGCGCTCCCAGTGGGCCACGTCCGGCGGCGTTGTCTCGAACGTGGCGACGGTGTGCAGGACGTAGTGCGCGTAGATGTCGGCCACCGCCTTCAGGTCCCTAGGGGTCGCCGGACGGATCGTCGCCTCGAAATCTGCCATCGCCAGCCCATTTCTCTATAGTGAAACTATGTGCTATTATAGCGTAATGCTCGATCTGTTGGTGCTGGGCAGGCATATCCAGGGACTGCGGCACGGCCGAGGCCTGACTCTCCAGCACCTGGCGGACGCGGCCGACGTGAGTGTGAGCATGCTGTCGTCGGTCGAGCGCGGGCAGAAGGCCCCGACGATCACCGTCCTCGCCCGCATCGCCGAAGGGCTCGGCGTTCCCCTCCCCGAACTCGTCGCCCAGTCCGCGCAGAGCCGTGCCATCGTGCGACGAGCGGCCGACCAGGACACCGTCGACGAGCCCGGCGGATGGCACCGGACCGTCCTCTCCCCGGTCGTCCCCGGAGTGAACTTCGAATGGATCCGCACCACTCTGCCGCCCGGCTGCGACGCCGGCACGTTCCCCGCCTACGCCCCGGGTTCCCACGAGTTCATCGCAGTGCAGTCCGGCACGCTCCGTCTGACCCTCGGGGACGAGATCCTCGACCTCGGCGAGGGGGACTCCGCCTACTTCGCCGCCGACGTCACCCACGGTTACGCCAACCCGGGCCAGGAGCCGTGCACTTACCATGTTGCCGCCCTCATCATGCGCCCCCGCTCCACCCCGTCTCACCGGTCACTGCCTGGAGGTTCTGATGGACGTCACACTGCGAGACGTGCGAGACAGTGACCTGGCGGTCTTCTACGCCCAGATGAACGAACCCGAGGGGGTGCGGATGGCGGCGTTCACCGCCAAGGATCCCTCGGACCGTGCCGCGTTCGACGCGCACTGGGCACGGAACCGCCTCGATCCCCGGGTCGTCATGTGCACCGTCGTCGGCGAGAACGGGGAGATCGTCGGCCACGCCGCGGTGTTCGGCCCGCCGGAGGAGCGTGAGGTCACGTACTGGATCGGGCGTGAGTTCTGGGGCCGTGGAGCCGCCACGGCCGCGCTGCGGGAGTTGCTCGACGTCGTTGCGGACCGCCCGTTGTACGCCCGTGCGGCCGCGGACAACGGCGGCTCCATCCGAGTCCTGCAGAAGGCCGGGTTCGTCGTGACCCACAACGAACGGGGCTTCGCGCACGCACGCGGCGAGGAGATCGACGAAGTGGTTCTCACCTTGTCCGGCTTGTCCGGCTGACCCCCACGCGACGCCGAGTTCATGGTGAGTGCGTCGGTCGCCGACTAAAGTGAGCGGTCCATGCCAGAGGGGGCCGCGTCGGAGCCGTCCAGGCCGGAACCGGTGGAGGAGATACGGTGACCCTGCGCGAGGATGATCCGCGGTCTGTCGGCGGATACCGGATCGAATCGCGGATCGGGGCCGGCGGCATGGGCGTGGTCTACCTGGGCAGGTCGGTCTCGGGGCGGGCCGTGGCCGTCAAGGTCGTGCATACGAAGTACGCGGACAACGCCGAGTTCCGGGCCAGGTTCCGGCAGGAGATCGCGGCCGCCCGGCGGGTCAGCGGAGCGTTCACGGCGCCGGTCGTCGACGCCGACCCGGACGCGGAACGGCCGTGGATGGCCACCGCGTTCGTCCCGGGCCGCACACTCGCCGACCGGGTCGCCGAGTCGGGCCCGCTGGACTGGTCCGCGCTGCGCCGCCTCGGCACCGAACTCGCCGAGGCCCTGCGGGAGATTCACCGAGCGGAGGTCGTGCACCGGGACCTCAAGCCCAGCAACGTACTGCTGGAGGACGGGGACAGCGACGGAACGGTACGGGTCATCGACTTCGGCATCTCGCGCGCGGCCAGCAGTGAGGTGCGTACCCAGACAGGCATGGTGATGGGCTCGCCGCCGTTCATGGCGCCCGAGCAGTTCGTCAGCCCGCGTGAGGTCGGCCCCGCCGTGGACGTCTTCTCCCTGGGCGCGGTGCTCGTGTACGCGGCCACCGGGCGCAGCCCCTTCGAGGCGGAGAACGCCTATCTCGCCGCGTACAACACCGTGCACAGTACGCCCGAGCTGGCCGAACTTCCTGAGCCCCTACGGCAGCTGGTGTCGGCCTGTCTGGCGAAGGAGCCCGCGGACCGGCCGACGTCGGGTGAGGTGCTGGACGCGCTGGCCGGGCTGCCGGAGGAACTGTCCGGGGCGGAGCCCGACAGCGAGCTGTCCCCGATTCCGGTGACCGTGGTGTCGGGAACAGCGACGCTGCCGCCCGGGACGGCCAAAAGGACCGGACCGGCCAGGAAGAGCGGGCAGGACGGAGAGAACCGGCGGAAACAGCGCAGGAAGATCCTTTGGACCAGCCTCGTCGGCGCGGTCGTCCTCGGGATCGCGGGTACGACCTCCGTGGCCCTGATGGCCGAGCCCCCCGCACCCGCGACCGTCGAGGCCGGCCAGAGCGATCCGCGGGGAGCGACCCGTGGTTCGGTACCGCCGGGCTGGAAGCCGTGGCGCAACGCGCTGGAGCCGGCCAAGGACGACCCGTTCGACATGAGTCCGGCGTGCACGGCGGACGCGCTCGGGGTCTTCTGCTCGTCCCCACGGATCGCGCTGATGCGCCTGAGCCCCGCGACGGGCCGTGTGGACTGGACGAATCCCATGAGCGACAAGAAGTTCAGCAGCTTCTCGCTGCGCGCGCCGGTCGTCCACGACGGCGTGGTGTACGTCAGCAGTGCCGACCGTTCGGAGGGAGTGGACGCCTTCGACGGCAGGACCGGGAAGCGGCTCTGGCATCTGGACGGTGTGTTGGGCGAGTTCGCGTACATGAGCGGCGTACTGCTCGTACGGCTGGGCGCACTCGGGCCTTCCGACACCGCGCGCTATGCCGCCTACGAACCGGACACGGGTGAGGAACTGTGGCGACGCGAGCTCACCTCCGCCACAGCGGACCCCTTCCACGCGGGCCCCGAGGGAACCCTCTACGCCGACCTGCGCGGGGGCTCCGGTGGGATCGCCCGCATCGACGCGCGTACCGGCCGGACGGTGGACACGGTCAAGGCGCCCAAGGGTGATCTGTGGCTGGCCACGGTCCACGGCAGCACGGCGTACTACGCGCGCTGGGAGGACGACACCGGGGTCTCCGCGGCCTTCTTCATCCAGGACCTCGGCAGTGGGAAGACCCGCCGTATCGACTTCCCCTGGAGTGTCGAGCCGGAAGCGCCGCCGCTGGTGCACGGCGACACCATGTACATCTTCGACTACGGCAACGAGACCCTGCTCGCCCTCGATCTGAAACGCGGAAAGCCGCTGTGGACGAGCTCGCGCGATCTGCGTGTCTTCAGCGAACCCGCCATCCACGACGGCCGGTTGTACGTCGGCATGCCGGACACCAGCATCCTCGCCCTCGACCCGCGCACCGGCAAGGAGATCGGCCGCACCGACCCCTCCTTCGACACCCAGGGCCGCTCCTTCGAGGAGTTGCACCCGAGTTCGACGCCACCGCTGCTGGTGGGCGGGGTGCTGTACGGGGTCACCGAACCGGGGGTCTTCTCTGTGGCCGACGTCTCCTGAGAGGGTTCCCGTGAACGAGAACACGCGCTTCGGCGTCTACCTGCCGCCCTTCGGCCCGTTCGGCGATCCCCGTGTCCTGGTGGAGTTGGCGGTACGAGCGGAAGCGGCCGGATGGGACGGTGTCTTCCTGTGGGATCACGTGCTCACCGACGCGATGCCGATCGCCGACCCCTGGACCACGTTGGCCGCGATCGCCCACGCGACCGACGATCTGCTGCTCGGTCCGATGGTGACACCGCCCGCCCGGCGTCGGCCCTGGATGGTCGCCCGGCACGCGTCCACCGTCAGCAGGCTCTCGCGGGGACGGCTTGTCGTCGGGGCCGGGGTGGGCGTCGACGAGTCCGGTGATTTCAGCAGCTTCGGAGAGCCCACCGACCTCGCGACTCGAGCGGCGATGCTCACCGAAGGGCTCTCGTTGATGCGTGCGATGTGGGCCGGGGAGGCCATCGAGCACAGCGGCGCGCACTATCAGGTGAGTCTGGCGGCCACGGCACCGGAGCCGTACCGCATTCCCGTCTGGATGGCCGGCTCCACGAACCACCCGCGGGTGATCCGCCGCGCCGTGGACTGCGACGGATTCTTTCCCAACCCGGCAGACCACGAGCTCACCGTCGAGGAAGTCGCCGACATCCGGCAGGAGTTGCACCGCGCCGGCCTTCCGGCCACCCGGCCGTTCGACATCGCCGTGCGCGGCAACGCCAGTCCCGCGTGGCAGGAGGACAAGAACGTGGACCTCAAGGGCCTCGCCGAAGCCGGCATGACCTGGTGGCTGGAGTCACTGATCCACTTCGACCCACTGGAGCTGTCGATGGCGGTCGTCGACGCGGGGCCGCCGCGCGTATGAGCCCGACCGGAGCTTCTCGGGGAACCGCGGCGACACGTGCGTACGGGGCGCCGCTCGTGCGCCGGGCGTCGTGCGGCAGGATGGAGGCATGAGCGTCGTCAAGATCAACGTACTGACCGTCCCCGCCGAGCAGCGGGAGACGCTGGAGAAGCGCTTCGCGTCCCGTGCCCACGCCGTGGAGAACTCCGACGGGTTCGAGTGGTTCGAGCTCCTCCGTCCCGTCGAGGGCACCGACAGCTACCTCGTCTACACGCGGTGGCGTGACGAGGAGTCCTTCCAGGCATGGATGGAGGGTCCCATGAAGTCGGCCCACCAGGGCGGGGGCGCCGAGAGCGGCGAGCGGCCCAAGCCCGCTGCGAGCGCATCCACACTCTGGTCCTTCGAGGTGGTGCAGCAGGCGGCTCCGACCGGCGCATAGTCGGGTCACCACGTTCGCCCGGGACGGTTCGCCGGGACAACAGGCCCCCACGACTCCGTGTGGACGGACAGTGCAGCAGGTCTGCTCCTGTCCGTCCACGCGGAACGGCCCGGTGCTCCGTGTGCCTCGTTCGGTCAGCTGGTCCGGTGGATTCTCACTTCCGGGTACTGTGACGACGGGCCGTCCAGCAAGGGCTGGCTGTCGCCCTTGAGGTGGAGGTCGAAGAAGGCCGCCACATAGCGGCGGGTGATCTTCTGCGACCGCTCGCCCGACAAGGGTTCCTCCGGAGGCAGGAGCCCCAACTGGTCGGCGAGGACCGGTACGTCGGTGAAGGTGAAGTGCCCCGAACCGGCCACGGTCAGCCAGCGCTTCCAGCCGTCGAGTTTCGGCCAGTCCCGTACCCAGGTGGCGTCCTCGCCCTCGGTGCCCAGCACCATGAACGGCCGGCCGCCGAGGCCGCCCGCCGGCACCGGGTCGAAGAAGGAGCCGTCCAGGTTGACCCCGGCACGCACCCGCTGGTCGCCCGTCATGGTGGACGCGGCGGAGGCACCGCCGATGGAGTGACCGGCCATACCGATCCTCGTGGGGTCGATCATGTCGGCGTGCCGCCAGGCCGGGGAACGGCCGGTCAGCCGGTCGAGCACGAAGGAGACGTCCTGGGCACGGCCGCGGGGGACGGTCTCGTCGGGTTCGGCAACTTTGTCGCAGGCCGCGCATGTGAGGAGCCGGTTGCCCGGGAACGTCGTGCCCACCGACTCGTAGGCGTGGTCGACGGCGGCGACCACGTACCCTCGGCTGGCCAGTTCCTCTGCGAGCAGGGTGAGGGTCGAGCGGTTGGTGGTGAATCCCGGCGACAGCACGACCAGTGGAAACCTCCCGCGCACGGGGGTGGCGCCGACGCGGGCATGGGTGCGGGTGCCGCTGAGCGTCTCTGCGGGCACCACCCCGGCCAGGTCCCGGTCCTCGAGGAAGGCGCGGGCCTCGTCGGTGGTCATGTACGGTGCGGTGCGGCCTCGGCCTGAGCGGGCGGGGTAGTACAGCGACACCATCAGCTCACGAGCCCCGGCCTGCGGCACCCACGGGTCGGGGCGGTCGGTGTCCACCAGATGCAGGGTGTCGCGCCCTACCGTCAATGATCCTGTGGGGCGCGGCAGTTCGAGGCGGACGCGGTCGCTGTCACTGGCCATGGGCGCGTCGGCCGGGGCCGGTAATGCGTGGGCCGTCCCTGACCCGAGGAAGGCGAGGGACAGACCGAGTAACGCGGCGGTGGCGCCGCGGGGCAGTCGATTCATGCAGGTGAGACTAGGCAAAGTGAACCCTCGTCACGTCCTGCGGCGAGCTGATCCATGATCGGCCCAGGGGCTGATTCGGGGGGCGTGACGTCAGTCGAAAGGCTGATGGACGTCGGCCACGCCTTGCGCGAACGGCTTCTCAACCACCCTTGGGAACTGAGCAGTTGTCCGTGCCGTCAGTCGATGATCGCGGTGGCCTCGACCTCGATCAGATGCTCGGGCACGTCCAGTGCCGCGACGCCCAGCAGTGTCGCCGGCGGGGTCGGGGTGACCCCGAGCTTCGCGGCTGCCCGGGAGATCCCCTCCAGCAGCAGGGGCATCTTGTCGGGGGTCCAGTCGACGACGTGGACGTTCAGTTTCGCCACGTCGTCGAAGGACGCCCCGACCTCGGCCAGAGCGGTGCCGATGTTGAGGTAGCACTGCTCGGCCTGGGCGGCGAGGTCGCCTTCGCCGACCGTGACCCCCTCGGCGTCCCAGGCGACCTGCCCGGCGATGAAGACCAGCTTCGACCCGGTCGCGATCGACACCTGCCGGTAGACATCGATCTTGGGCAATCCGCTGGGGTTGACGAGGGTGATGGCCATGCTGTCCGCCTTCGTGTCATGAGCGCCTGTGGTTACCCGGGAACCGTAGGAGTGTGGCCGCTGACATGGAAGAACGCACTTTTCAGTGACTGGGTGACCTCATGGTGACCAGGCAGCTCAAGGCTTCACCCGAGGCCGCATACCCTATCGTGATCGATTGATCGGTATCATGAGCGCATCGCGCGCAACCGATCGCGCGACGCGGACGAGAGCGGTGGGGACATGCGGGAGTCGGCGCAGAAGCGGCAGGGCCGGATCGCGGAGGTGGTGCGGGACCGGGGCGTCGCGCGCATCACCGATCTCGCCGACGAACTCGGCGTCTCCGTCGTCACCGTGCGCCGGGACGTCGAGGAGATGGCCCGGCGCGGGGAGGTGCGCCGCGGGCACGGGGTGGCGCGTTCGCTTCGGCCGGTGCCCGAGGAGGTCGCTGCCGGAGGTGACGCCGTCGCCATGGTCGTTCCCGAGAGCAACACCTACCTCACCGAGGCCGTGCAGGGCGCGCGGGAGGCCGCGGAGAAGGCGGGCCTGCGGCTCGCGCTGCACATCACCGCCGGGGACGCCGGGGCGGAGCGCGAGGCGGTGCACCAGGCGCTCGACGCGGGGGCGCGCGGGCTGCTGCTGTCGCCGCACTGGCGCACGCGGGCCGAGGCGGAGTCGGACCACTCGTGGCTCGCCGCCCTGGACGTCCCCACGGTGCTGGTGGAGCGGCGCCCCGCACGGACCAGCGGGATCTCCGAACTGGACTGTGTGCGCTCGGACCACGCGTACGGCGTGCACCTGACGCTCGGGCACCTGGTCCGCCTGGGGCACCGGCGGATCGTTCTGGCGGCACGCGACGACAGCCCCACCGCGCGGGTCATCCGAGCCGAGTTCGCCGAGCAGACCGCCGCCCGGGGACTCGCCGACGGGTGCCGCACGATCCTCAGCTCGCGCACCGCCGGGCCCGACCCGCGCGCCGCCGACCCACGGGCCGCCGACCTGGCCGAGGTGGTCGGGGAGAGCGGCGCCACAGCGGTGCTGATCCACAGCGACATGGACGCGCTGGTGCTGGTGCGTCGGCTGCAGGCTGCGGGGGTCGACGTGCCGGGGCGTTGTTCGGTGGTCGCGTACAACGACGTGGTCGCCGACATGGGGCCGGTCCCCCTGACGGCCGTCGCCCCGCCCAAGGCCGAGCTCGGCCGGGTCGGGGTCGAGCTGCTGCTGCGCCGGCTCGACATGGCGCGAGGCGGGCTGCGGCCCGGACCCACCCGCCACGTGGAACTGCTCCCGGACCTGGTGATCAGGGAGTCGACGACCGCGGCTCCCCCGGCGGTCTGACGCTACTGACCGGCGGCTGCTGACGGCCGCAGACAGCTGTCCGATCCGATCCGGGGTTCACTCACCCGTGATTCTTGTTCGTTTGACCGCTTCAGTTTCTTCTGTTCGATGTATTGACGCCTTTTTCGTTCGCCGCCGAGGATGCCCGTAACCCAGCAAGGACGCGGGAGGGGCTCCATGCGAAGTACCCGCAGGGTCGGAGCGGCTCTGTTCACGATCCTCGCCGTCTTGATGACGGGCTGCTCGGCCTCGGGCAGCAGCACCAGCACCAGGAACGGCCCGGTCCATCTCACCTTCTGGTCGGCACTCCGCGGCAGCCAGGAGGTCGTGGACGAGTTCAACCGCACCCACACCAAGATCAAGGTCGACTTCGAGCAGGTCCCCTCGGGCGACCAGGGCGGCTGGGCCAAGCTCAGCAACGCCGCACGGGCGGGCAACGCTCCCGACGTCGCCACCATCGAGTATCCCCAGCTGCCCAGCTACGCCATCGACGGTGTGCCCCGCGACATCACCGACATGGTGCCCGACTCGGTGCGCCGCAAGATCCTGCCGCAGGCGATGGACCTGACCACGTTCGAGGGGCGCACGTACGCCCTGCCGGTCGACATCGAGCCGATGGTCTTCCTCTATCGCAAGGACCTGTTCACCAAGCACGACATCGCCGTCCCCAAGACCTGGGCGGAGTTCGAGAGCGCGGCCCGCGAGCTGAAGAAGGCCGAGCCCCGCTCCCGTATCGCCAGCCTCTTCACCATGGGCGGCACGCTCGCCATGGCCGGCCTCGCCTGGCAGGCCGGTGCCCAGTGGTACGACACCTCGGACAAGTCCTGGACCGTCTCCATGGACGACGCCCCCACCCGCAAGGTCGCCGCGTACTGGCAGCGACTGGTGGACGACGACCTGGTGCGGGTCGAGCCCTCGTCCAGCCAGCAGTGGCGGGCGCACCTGCAGAGCGGTGAGACGGCCGGCTGGCTGGCGGGCGCCTGGGCCGCGGGCTCGATGATGGCGTCCACACCGGGCGGCAAGGGCAAGTGGGCCATCGCGCCCTTCCCCCAGTGGGACCCGGACAAGCCGTCGCTCGGCACCCAGGGCGGATCGACCTTCATGGTCACCAAGGACAGCCAACACCCCAAGGAAGCCCTGGACTTCATCACCTGGATGGTCACCAGCCCGGACGCGCTGAAGGCCAAACTCGCCAGCGGTGTCAGCAGCGCGTATCCCACCGTGCCCGACCTCGTCCCGGTCGCCCGCAAGGAGATGGACACCAGCTACTACGGAGGCCAGGACATCTTCGGTCTCTTCCAGAAGCAGGCCGAGCTGATCTCCACCCGATGGAAGTGGGGACCGCGGATGGTGTCGACGACCAGCTCCGGCGACGACGGGCTCGCGCGGGCCGGTGTCGGCAGCGGCACCATCATCGGGGCCCTCCGAGAAGCACAGAAGAAGACCCTGCCCGACCTGAAGAGCCTCGGCCTGTCCGTCACCACCCGCTGACCGACAGCCGCGTCACACCACGATCCGAGGTGCATCCGTTGACGACAGTGATGACTTCCAGAAAACGGGCGGGAGCCCCACCGCCACCGGCGGGCCCCGCCCGTGCCCGCAAGGTCGGACGCCGACAGCAGACGCTCGCCTACGTCACGCTCCTCACGCCGTTCACGGCGCTGCTCGTCGCCGTGTTCCTCGTCCCCGTCGGCTACGCCGTCTACCTCAGCTTCTTCTCCGAGGACCACGAGGGCCTCGGCTTCGGCGGCGGCCGCACCATCTTCACCGGACTGCGCAGCTACCTCGCCGTGCTGGAGGACCCGAGCTTCCTCTCCGGGTTCGGCTCCATCGCCCTGTACTGCGTGATCTTCGTCCCCCTCGTGGCCGTCGGCGCCCTCGGCCTCGCCCTGCTGCTCGACTCCGGGCTGATCCGGCTGCGGCGCACCGCGCAGATGCTGCTCTATCTGCCGCACGCCGTGCCCGGCATCATCGCGGCGGTCATCTGGCTGTACCTCTACACCCCGGGGCTCAGCCCGGTCATCAAGCTCTTCGCCGAGGCCGACATCACCATCGACTTCCTCGGCCTGCACACCGTGCTCCCGTCGATCGTCAACATCGCCCTGTGGAGCGGCCTCGGCTACAACATGGTGATCTTCTACGCCGCGCTCCAGGCGCTGCCGCGCGAGGTGCTGGAAGCGGCCCGGATCGACGGGGCGGGCGGCATCCGCACCGCGCTTCAGGTCAAGATCCCCATCATCAGGGGATCCGTCCTCATGGTGTGCATGTTCTCCCTCATCGGCGCACTGCAGCTGTTCACCGAGCCCATGCTGATGAACCAGGCGACACCGATGGTCAGCTCCCGCTTCACACCGAACATGTACATCTACGACGCGGCCTTCCGCCGCAACAACTACGGACTCGCCTCCGCGGCCTCCGTCATCCTCCTCGTCGTCACCTGCGCCCTGTCGTTCGCGGTGACCCGGTGGGCCGGCCGCCGGGATCGGAGTGCGAAATGACCACCACGACCCCCACGATCACCCCCGCGACCACCCCCGGCGGGCCGCTCACCAAGCCACTCGGCCGCCCCTTCGGCAAGACCGGACTGACCAGCCGCGGCTTCGCCAACGCCGTCGTGCTGATCGCCGCCCTCTACGCCCTGCTGCCCGCCCTGTGGCTGCTGTTCGCGTCCACCAAGAACGCCGACGCCCTCTTCGGCTCGGACATCTTCTCCCTGGGCGACTTCTCGCTCGCCCGCAACCTCTCCGACCTCTTCGCCATGGACGGCGGCCTCTACGGCGAGTGGTACCTCAACAGCCTGCTGTACGCGGTCGTCGGCGCACTGGTCGGCTCCCTCATCAGCGTCTCCGCCGGGTACGCCTTCGACAAGTACGAGTTCCGGCACAAGGAGAAGCTGTTCGGGCTCGTCCTCACCGGCGTGATGGTCCCGCAGACCGTGCTCGCCCTCCCGCTGTACCTCGTGGCCTCCGAGATCGGCATCGTCAACACCTTCTGGGCGGTCTTCATACCGGTGCTGTTCAACCCCTTCGGCGTCTACCTCGCGCGCCTGCTGAGCAGCGGTTACGTGCCCAACGAGGTGCTGGAGGCGTCCCGTGTGGACGGCGCGGGCGAGCTGCAGACGTACATACGGGTCAGCCTGCGCATGCTCGGCCCCGGATTCGTCACCGTCTTCCTGTTCCAGCTCACCGCCATCTGGAACAACTTCTTCCTTCCCATGGTGATGCTCTCCGACCAGCACCTGTATCCGCTCAGCCTCGGGCTCTACACCTGGAACAGCTCCGCCACCGTCTCCCCCGAGTACTACCCGCTCGTCGTCATCGGCTCACTGCTCGCCGTCGTGCCGCTGATCGTCGCGTTCATCACTCTGCAGCGCTACTGGAAGTCCGGCCTGACCGCAGGGAGCGTCAAGTGACCCAACCCGACCTCCGGCCCCGTCGCCGTCCGCGTGCCGTGCTGGCCATGGCGCGGAAGACCGCGCACCAGGTCCTCGACACGGACGTACGGGCCCGGCTGGCCGCCCTCACCGACATCGACCCGCAGCTCGTCCTGGACGATCTCACCACCCCCGTCGCGCACCGTGCGCTCGCCGACGCCGAACTGCTCATCACCGGCTGGGGCTGCCCGCCGATCGACGGGGCCGCGCTGGATGCCGCGCCCCGGCTGCGCGCCGTCGTGCACACCGCCGGAACCGTACGCCACCACATCACGCCCGCGTGCTGGGAGCGCGGTCTCGCGGTGGCCTCCGCCGCCGCGGCCAACGCCGTACCGGTCGCCGAGTACACCCTCGCCATGATCCTGCTCGCCAACAAACGCGTCCTCGACACCGCCCGTCTGTACCGCCTCGAGCGCCGCCGCATCGACTGGAACGAACGCCACCCGGACGCGGGCAACTACCGCAGGACCGTGGGCATCCTGAGCGCCTCGATCATCGGACGGCGCGTCATCGACTTACTCCGCCCGCACGACCTGACGGTGCTGCTCCACGATCCCTACGTCACGGACACCGAGGCACGCGAGCTCGGGGCACAACCGGTCTCCCTTCCGGACCTGTTCGCGGTCAGCGACGTCGTCAGCGTCCACACCCCGCTGCTGCCCGAGACACGGGGACTGGTCAGCCGCGAGCTGCTGGCCAAGCTGCGTACGGGCGGCACGCTGATCAACACCGCGCGCGGTGCCGTCGTCGACCAGGGTGCCCTCACCGACGAGGTGGTGTCCGGGCGGCTCCACGCGATCCTGGACGTGACCGAGCCGGAGGTGCTGCCCACAGACTCACCGCTATGGGACTGCCCGAACGTCCTCGTCACCCCGCACATCGCCGGCTCGAAGGGCGGGGAGCTGCGCCGCCTCGCCGACCTGGCGCTGGCCGAGGTCGAGTCGTACGCCCTCGGCCGCCCCTTCGCCCACCCCGTCCGGCCCGAACACCTGGCCCGCCTCGCCTGAGCCCATCGGACGTCACGAACCGGAACGGAACGAACAGGAGACGTGGCCTCTCCCATGCCCGAACACCCTTTCCCCACGGCCCCCGAGGAAGACCGCACCCTCAGCCCGCACACCGGCTACTCCCGCGCCCACTGGGAAGCCACCGCCGACCGTCTGCTGGCCTCCGCCCTCCGCTACGCCACCCCCGGCCACGCCCTCATCGACCTGCCCGGCCCGCCCTCGAAGTCGGGGGTGCGCTCCGACGGTCTGGAAGGGTTCGCCCGTACGTTCCTGCTCGCCGCGTTCCGCAGCGCCGGAGCGTCCGGCAAGGACCCGCACGGGTTCCTTGAGCGCTACACCGCCGGTCTCGTGCGCGGTACCCGTACTCCCGGCCGCGACGACGCCGAGTCCTGGCCGGAGATCCGCCACCACGGCATCCAGGGCCAGCCCATGGTGGAGTCCGCCTCCGTGGCGCTTGCCCTGCGGCTGACCGCGCCCTGGACCTGGGACACCCTCCCCGCCGCCGACCAGGACCGTGTCGAGCAGTGGCTGCGCGGCGCGCTGCGGCACACACCCGCCCCCAACAACTGGTACCTCTTCCCGCTGACCGTCGCGGGCTTCCTGGAGTCGGCCGGGCGGGGCGACGCCGAGACGCGTCACGCCATCGAGCGCGGACTCGCCCTGCTGGAGGGCTGGTACCAGGGGCAGGGCTGGTACTCCGACGGCGACGGTCGGTCCTTCGACCACTACAACGGCTGGGCCCTGCACTTCTACCCGCTGCTCCACGCCCACCTCGCCGGGGACCGGGCACTGCTCGACGAACTCGGCCCGCGGCTGCGGGAGTTCCTGGACGGCTTCGCCCTGCTCTTCGACGCGAACGGTGCCCCGATCCACCACGGCCGCTCCCTGACGTACCGCTTCGCCGCCGTAACCGCCGTGGCCCTCGGTGCCCTCACCGGCCAGACACCACTCGCCCCCGGCGCCACCCGCCGCGTCCTCAGCGGAGCACTGCGCCACTTCCTCGACCGTGGCGCGCTGACCGCGGACGGCGTACTCAGCCTGGGTTGGTACGGCCCGCACGAGGCGACCCTCCAGCGCTACTCCGGGCCCGGCTCCCCGTACTGGGCCTCCAAGGGCTTCCTCGCCCTGCTGATCCCTCCCGAGGACCCCGTGTGGACGGCCACCGAGTCGCACGCCCCCGTCGAGGGACCCGACCGCGCGCTCGCCCTCCCCGCCCCCGGGCTGCTCGTCCAGACCACGGGCGCGGACGGTCTGGCGCGCCTGCACAACCACGGCAGCTACAAGCTCGGCCCCGGAGAGCCGGAACGCGCCCCCGGCAACCCGCTGTACGCCCGGCTCGCGTACTCCACCCGCACCGGCCCGACCAGCGCCTCCAACACTCCTGACAACCACATCGCGCTCCAGGCGCGGGGCCTCCGCAGCGCCCGTATCCGCGTCAACCCGCTTGCCGCCGGTCCCGACTGGCTCGCCTCGTGGCACCGGCCGGTCTTCCCCGAGGGCGGTCCCGTCCTGCCCTCGGCCCGGATCGAGAGCCTCACACTGGCCCGCGGCCGGCTCGAACTGCGTGTGCACCGCGCCGTCGCCGTACCGGCGGGCACGCCGGTCCACCACAGTGGTTGGGCCGTCGCGCTCGCTCCGGGGGCCGCCGCCGAAACCGAACAGGCCGCGGAGGTACGGCTCGACGGTCCGGAGGTGACAAGTCAGTTGCTCGGCCTGTACGGCTGGGAGACGCAGCGCGCGGTCCGCGCCCCGCAGGGCACGGCCTACGGCCCCTGGGCCCTTGTCCCCGAACTCACCGGAACCGTGGGGGCGGATCCGGGCCGCACGGTGTTCGTAGCCCTTGCCTCCCTCACCGGCGAACCCGGCGCGGCCCCCCTCGCGGGGCAGGCCACCGCCGCGGTGGACGGTCTCGCTGTCGTCGTCCGCTGGGCCGACGGAGCCCGGACGGTCGTCGACTTCGGCACCGGCGTGCCCTCGGTCACCGAGGAGCCGGCGTGACCGGGGCGACCGGGGCGACCGGCGTGACGCCCCGCCTGGGGCTGTGCTCCGTGACCCTGCGCCACCTCGACGTGGACGGTGTCCTCGCGGCCTCGGTCGAGGCGGGCCTGGAGTGCGTCGAGTGGGGCGCCGACATCCACGTACCGGCGGGGGACGAGGCCGTTGCCGCCCGGGTCCGCGCGGCCACCGAGGAGGCGGGCCTCGCGGTGGCCTCGTACGGCTCGTACTACCGCGCCGGACACACCGATCCCGCGGAGTTCGCCGGAGTGCTCCGCTCCGCCGTGCTGCTCGGGGCGCCCCGTATCCGGATCTGGGCGGGAGCGAAGGGCACCGACGAGATGTCGCCCGAGGGCCGGGCGGCGGTCGTCGAGGACACCCGCCATGCGGCGGCGCTCGCGGCCGGCGCGGGCGTCCAACTCGCCTACGAGTTCCACCGCAACACCCTCACCGACGGAGCCGACCGCACCCTGCGACTGCTCGACGAGGTGGACCACCCGGGCGTGCGCACCTACTGGCAGCCCCCGCTCGACGTGCCCGACGCGGACGCCCTCGCCGGTCTCGACACGGTGCTCGACCGGGTCGCCGCCGTGCACGCCTTCTCCTGGTGGCCCGGGAACACCCGCCACCCGCTCTCCACCCGTGCCGAACTGTGGAGCGCGGTCCTCGCCCGTCTGCGCGCGCACGGCCGCCCGCTGGACGTCCTCCTGGAGTTCGTCCCCGACAACGACGAGAAGGTCCTCACCCGCGAGGCCCGGACCCTCCGGTCCCTGGCGACCTGACACGGCCCGGGCGTGGGTCAGTCGGCCCCCGGCAGGTCCCAGCGGGCAAGGTCGCGCAGCCATGCCTTCGCCGTGCTGTCGGACGGTGCCCGCCAGTCGCCGCGGGGCGAGAGGGAGCCGCCGGCCAGGACCTTGGGCCCGTTCGGCATGGCCGAGCGCTTGAACTGCGCGAAGGCGAAGAAGCGGCGGCAGAAGTACTCCAGCCAGTGCCAGATCTCCGGCAGGTCGTACGCCATCCGCTCGGCCTCGGGGAACCCCGGCGGCCACGCGCCCGCGTCCCGGTCGTGCCAGGCGCGCCACGCGAGGAAGCCGATCTTCGACGGCCGCATGCCGTATCGCAGGACGTGGAAGAGGGTGAAGTCGTGCAGCGCGTACGGGCCGATCTTGGACTCGGTGGACTGCAGCTCCTCCCCCGGCACGAGTTCCGGGCTGATCTCCGTGTCGAGGATCGCGGCCAGCGTCTCGTTGGTCTCGTCGTCGAACTGGCCGCTGCTGATGACCCACCGGATCAGGTGCTGGATGAGTGTCTTCGGTACGCCGGAGTTGACGTTGTAGTGGCTCATCTGGTCGCCGACGCCGTAGGTGCACCAGCCGAGTGCCAGTTCCGAGAGGTCACCGGTGCCGAGCACGATGCCCCCGCGCTGGTTGGCCAGCCGGAACAGGTAGTCGGTGCGCAGCCCGGCCTGCACGTTCTCGAAGGTCACGTCGTACACCGGCTCACCGGACGAGAACGGGTGGCCCATCTCCTGGAGCATGAGCCGGGCGGTCGGCGTGATGTCCAGTTCGGCCGCGGTGACCCCGAGCGAGCGCATCAGCGCGTGGGCGTTGCCCTTGGTGTGCTCACCGGTCGCGAAACCGGGCAGGGTGAAGGCGAGGATGTCGCTGCGGGGGCGGCCCGCGCGGTCCATGGCCCGGGCGGCGACGATCAGAGCGTGGGTGGAGTCGAGGCCGCCGGACACCCCGATGACGATCTTCGGACCGCCGATGGCCGCCAGTCGGTGCTGCAGGCCCGCGACCTGGATGTTGTAGGCCTCGTAGCAGTCCTGGGCGAGGCGGGTGGCGTCGGCCGGTACGAATGGGAACCGCTCGACCCGGCGGCGCAGCCCGAGGTCGGTCGTGGGTGGGTCGAGCCGGAAGGACACCTGCCGGAAGTCGCCGGTGCGGGTGGCGTGGGTACGGCGGTTGTCGTCGAACGTGCCCATGCGCTGCCGCTCCTGCCGCAGCAGGTCGAGGTCGATGTCGGCCACCGCGTACTGGTCGTCCAGCGGGAAGCGGTCGGTCTCGGCCAGCAGGACACCGTTCTCGTAGATCATGGTCTGGCCGTCCCAGGACAGGTCGGTGGTCGACTCTCCCAGTCCGGCCGCCGCGTAGACGTAGGCGGCGAGGCAGCGCGAGGACGCCGAGCGGCACAGCAGCTTCCGGTCCTCGGCCCGCCCGACCGTGATGGGGCTGCCCGAGAGGTTGGCGAGGACGGTCGCTCCGGCCAGCGCCGCCTCCGCGCTCGGGGGCACGGGCACCCACATGTCCTCGCAGATCTCGGCGTGCAGTACCAGGCCGGGGACGTCCTCCGCCGCGAAGAGCAGGTCCGTGCCGAACGGCACGCTCGTGCCCCCGACCCGGATGGTCCCGCCGCGCTCGTCGTCGCCCGGGGCGATCTGCCGCTTCTCGTAGAACTCTCGGTAGTTCGGCAGGTAGGACTTGGGGGCGACACCGAGGATCCGCCCGCGATGCACGATCACCGCGCAGTTGTAGATCCGGTTGCGATGGCGCAGCGGGGCGCCGACGACGAGCACCGTCAGCAGGTCGGCCGACCCGGCGACCACGGTCTGGAGCGCCGCCTCGATCTCGTCGAGCACCGCGTCCTGCAGCAGCAGGTCCTCGATCGAGTATCCGGACAGACAGAGTTCGGGGAACACGGCGACGGCGACCCCCTCCCGCGCGCATCGGCGCCCCTGTGTCAGGACCGCCTCCGCGTTGGCGGGCGGGTCGGCGATGGCCGCGTGGCCGGTGCACGCGGCGATCCGGGCGAAACCGTGCTCGTAGATGGACCAGAAGTTCACGATGCGAAGTGCCCCTTTCCGGCAGCTCCATGTGACTGGGACACGTATATGGGTGCACCCTTGCACCCACCAGTATCAGTCGGGGCGGACGGGCCTTTCGAAGAAGGTCTCCAGCACGACCGTCGCCTGCGTCCCGCTCACGCCCTCGATCGCGTACAGCCGCCGCAGGACGTCCTGCAACTGCTCCGTGGTCGCCGTGCGCACCTTCACGAGGACGGCGGCGGTGCCCGCGATGACGTGGGCTTCCTGGATCTCGGGGATGGCGGCGAAGGACGCGGTCGCGTCGCCCATCCACGCCGACGAGTCGACCATGACGAAGGCGAGTACGCCCCGCCCGAGGGCGGCCGGGTCGACCTCCACGGTCGTGCGGCGGATGACACCGCGTTCACGGAGCTTGCGTACGCGATCATGAGCCGCGCCCGCCGACAGGCCGACCGCCCTGCCCAGCACCGCGTAGGCCTGGGTGGCGTCGCGCTGAAGCTCTGCGATCAGTGCTCTGTCGACGTCGTCCACGATCCCGTTGACCATCCCCACACCTCCACCATATCCGGTTCGGACGCACTAAGATCAAAGAGAATGACATTCAGCTGATATGGGAGAGAGGCGGATCGTGTCCGGCGTAGTGCTGAAGAATCTGTACGAGGTCCTGGACGAGCGCTTTCACACCGAGGGGTGCGCCAGTGGCGACGCACGGCTCGAACGGCTGCACGCCGACTGCCGCTGGGCCGAGGGGCCGCTCTATCTGCCCGCCTGGCGGCAGCTGATCTGGAGCGACATTCCGGGCGACCGCCTGCTGCGCTGGGACGAGGCAACCGGCGCGATCGGGGTCTTCCGCTCCCCGGCCGGGTACGTCAACGGCAGCACCCTCGACCGCGAGGGCCGGCTCGTGAGCTGCGAGCAGGGCAACCGCCGGGTCACCCGCACGGAGCACGACGGTCGCGTCACCGTGCTCGCGGACCGTTTCCAGGGCAAGCGCTTCAACAGTCCGAACGACACGGTCGTACGCTCCGACGGCTCGGTCTGGTTCACGGACCCGGACTTCGGGATCCTCACCGACTACGAGGGACACCGCGCCGAGAGCGAGATCGGCACCTGTGACGTCTACCGGATCGACCCCACGACGGGCGAGGTCGAGCGGGTCGCCGACGGTTTCGACGGACCGAACGGCCTGGTCTTCTCACCGGACGAACGGCAGTTGTACGTCGCCGACACGAGGGCGGCACAGATCCGCGTCTTCGACGTGCGCGATGATCGCACCCTCACCAATGGCAGGGTCTTCGCCGAACGCACCGACGGCGGCTTCGACAACATCCGCTTCGACAACGGCGGGCGGCTGTGGGCCGCCGCGTTCGACGACGGCGTGCACTGCTACCACCCCGACGGCACCCTCATCGGACGACTGCGTGTGCCCGAGCCGGTCTCCAACATCGCCTTCGGCGGCCCGAAGAACAACCAGCTGTTCATCACGGCGACGACCTCGCTGTACTCGCTCATGATGTCGGTGACGGGTACGCCCAGGGTGCTGCCCTGACAGCTGGGTCAGTGAGGAATGGAGTCGATCAGCTCGCGTGCGCCCTGGCGGAGGAGGGCGACGGCGACCGCGGTGCCGAGCGTGGCCGGGTCGAGGCGGCCGGCCCATTCGTGGGCGTTGAGGATGGTCTTGCCGTCGGGGGTGAACACGCAGGCACGAAGGGACAGTTCGCCGTTGCGCTCGGCCCTGGCGTAGCCGGCGATGGGTGAGTTGCAGTGGCCTTGGAGGACGTGGAGGAACATGCGCTCGGCGGTGGCCTCGCGGTGGGTGTCCGGGTGGCCCAGGGCGCTGACGGTGTCGATGAGGGCGGTGTCGTCCTCGCGGCACTGGAGGGCGAGGATCCCGGCGCCGATCGGCGGCATCATCACGTCGACCGGGAGGATCTCGGTGATGACGTCCTGGCGGTCGATGCGTTCGAGGCCGGAGACTGCCAGAAGGAGGGCGTCGGCGTCGCCGCGTGCGAGTTTGTCCAGGCGCCGGTTGGCATTGCCGCGCATGGGCACGCAGGCCAGGTGCGGGTGGGAGGCGGCGAGCTGGGCGACACGGCGCACCGACGAGGTCCCGATGCGCGTGCCCCGCGGCAGCTCGTCGAGGGCCAGGCCGCCCGGGTGGATGAGGGCGTCACGGATGTCGTCGCGCTTCAGGAAGGCGGCGAAGACGGTCCCCGCGGGGAGCGGGCGGTCGGCGGGGATGTCCTTGACGCAGTGCACCGCCAGGTCGGCCTGCCCGGCGAGGAGGGCGGCGTCGACCTCCTTGGTGAACGCCCCCTTGCCCTCGACCTGCGCGAGGTCGCCCATCCACTTGTCGCCGGTCGTCTTCACCGGCACGACCTCGGTGCGGATGCCGGGGTGGAGCGCGGCCAGTTCGGCGCGTACGCGTTCCACCTGGGCGAGGGCCATGGGCGAGTCGCGGGAGACGATGCGGATCAGCTCGGGCGCGGTCATGCCCTATACGGTAGGCCCTCACAGGCGGACTCCGAGCCACAATCCCGTGTCCCGGCCCACTCACGCGCCTCAGAAGTTGTAGTTCTCGGACACGTGTGTGCTCTGAGGCCCTCTTCTACTCCGCACCCTCCGCGTCGGTGGTGGCGCGGCTCGCCAGTCGTTCGTACCGCTGCCTGGCGGCTTGCGGTGTGCCGAGCCCGAGACCGAAGGCGATCTCCTGCCAGGTCATGCCACGACCTCGCGCCATCTGGAGGAGCCCGGCTTCCAGTTCGTCCATCTCTCCACGGACCAGCGGGACGAGGCTCAGCGCAGCGGTGATGTCGGCCCGGTCCACCTCCGGTTCGCCGTCGTCCGGCAGTGCGGCCCCGCTGAGCAGGAACGACACCAGCCTGACGGCTTCGTGCGGCCCGAGGACCGAAGGATGGACCTGCCGGCGGCGCTGCTCGTCGGTGGCCGCGTGCCGCTCGGCGATGCGGAAGAGCGACGCTGCTACACGTTGCGCGCGCGCCTGCTCCGGCTGTGGGGCCGTGAACGGGTCGGTGGACTGTTCAGGGGTGGCGGACATGACATCAGCATGCACGAACCAACACATCGACGTCAATTAATTGTTGTGAACAATCCGTTCAACCGGCGCTCGCTGTGGAGGTCTGACGGCTGCCGCGGGTGGCGTAGACGGCCAGACCTCCGACGACCAGGACGACGGCGACCACAGTGGCCACCTTGCTGTCCGGTGGCTGCACGGGCCAGGTGAGCAGGTGCAGGATCTCCGGTTCCGTGAGGGGTGGAACGACCGCGGCCGCTCCCGCCGCGGCGGTCGGCAGGGTCCAGGCGAGTTGGTGGCCCAGCGCCGTCGCCGCGAGCGCGGTGAGTCCGACGAGGCCGGCCGTGGCGCGCAGGACGACGCCCGTCGCTGCGTCGCTGGAGGCGGCCGCGACGACGAACACCGCGACGGCGACGGCCACGACGTGCGCGGTGCGCCAGCAGGCCCAGCGAATCGCCGCCGTACGTTCCAGTGCGTCGGCCGCACCGCCGAGGCCGTTGCCGAGCACGCCCAGACCGAGGCCCAGGGCGAGTACGGCGAAGATGTGCGTCTGCAGCGGGCGTTCGGGGGCGTTGCCGAGCAGAGCCACCACGGCGACTGAGGCCGCTGCCACGCCCAGCGCGACGGGAAGCTGACGCGACCGTAGGTACAGCGTGAGAAGCCGCGTCATGAAGCCCCCTTGGCCAGCACCGCGTCCAGGTCGCCCCGGCAGGTCAGTTCGGCCTCGCGTACAGCGTCGATCCGGCGTACCTGCTCCTGGGCGGGCAGCGCCTTGAGCTCCCGCCACGCGGCGTCCCGTGCGCGTGCTTCCTCGCCCGGAAGGATCGTCTGGCCCGGCGCGGGATACCGGCCGTACAGCCAAGCGCCGGCGACAGCGCGCGCACCGTAGGCGATGGGTTCGCAGGGTCGGGTGCCCGCACCGGCGAGGATGTCCACGACCAGCGCGTCCTCGCTCTCCGCGGCCCAGCCACGACCGGGTACGTAGTTGTCGGAGTGCAGCCATACCTGGTTGGCCGGCTGCGGGCCGGGGCGGTCGCCGGTCACCTCGTGCACGGAGGTGGGTGCGTCGGGCAGTTTCGCCAGCGACTTCAGCGCGCGACGCGCGGGTCCGACCAGGTCGGCCAGGCCCTGCTCGTGTGCCTTCGTCACACAGACCGTGGGGCCGCCGTCGTGCGTACAGACCTCGGCCGACGCGCCCGGGTCACGCTGCAGGCCGGAGGCCGGTGCGGCGCTCAGCAGGGGCACCGCCACCACGAGTCCGAGCAGAGCGGGTACGGGTGCCACGAGGGCCGTGCGACGCCGGGCGACCATGAGCAGCAGCAGCCCGCTGCCGGCCAGGCCGGTGAACCAGAGTGACTGTGCCAGGCTCACCGAGCCGACGATCGTGGTGAACTCGTCGAAGTCGGTGGTGAGGTTGGGTGCCAGCAGCGAAATGGCGCCGGGCTCCGACGACTTGGACAGCTGGACCGGAAGGAGCAGCACCAGGAAGCCCGCGACGACCAGTACGGGCGGGGTGTAGACCGACGGGACGAGCCGGCCGATGCCCATGCCCAGCCATCCGGCCGCGACCAGTGTCAGTGCGCCCACGGCCGTGACGGGCAGCCAGTCGGTGGACAGGTAGTCGGTTCTGCCGGCGACCCGGACCGCACCCGCGGCGAGCGTCACCACGTAGCCGAGGATCAGGCAGAGCGCCAGTGCGACGGCGGTGGGCAGCGTACGCCGCCAGGTCGGCAGCGGGGTGGTGCCGAGCAGCTCCTCCATGCCGGAGCGACGGTCACGCCGGGCCTGCCAGGCGCCTGAGCCGAGGGCCAGGGGCCAGAGCAGGACCAGCATGATCCGCTGGAAGCCGGCGAGCATCGTCCACTGCACGTCCCACAACTCCCCCTGGTTGGACATGACCACGGACCACAGCCCGGCGACGCCGAGCGCGGCGATCAGCGCGCCGACGACCGGCGCGGAGGAGCGGCGCAGTTCGACGGCCAGGATCCGTGCACTCATCGGTCCGCCTCCCGCCGCACGCGGGGGCGGGCGAGGAGGGCGGTGTAGCCGCGCTCGATCGGGCTGTCCCCGACGTCCCGCGGGTCCCCGAGGGCGGCCACCTCCTCGGGTGTTCCCTCGAAGACGAGTTGGCCCTCGGCGACGAGCACGACGTTGGTGCAGGACGCGGCGACGTCCTCGACCAGATGCGTGGACACCAGCACACAGGCCCGTTCGCCGAGATCACGCAGGAGCGTGCGGAACTCCAGGCGCTGCGCAGGGTCCAAGCCCACGGTCGGCTCGTCGAGCAGCAGGACGTCCGGGTCGTTCACGATCGCCTGGGCGATGCCCGCACGGCGCAGCATGCCCCCGGACAGCGTCTTCATCCGGTCGTCGGCGCGATCGGCGAGGCCCACCCGCTCGATCGCGCGCTGTACCGCTCCCGAGATGTCACGCGCGTCCACCTTCTTCAGCCAGGCCATGTACTCCACGAACTCGCGCAGGGTGAACCGCGGGTAGTAGCCGAACTCCTGCGGCAGGTACCCGATCCGCTTCCGCAGCGACCGCAGGTCGGTCCGGCCGCCGATCCGCCGGCCCAGCAACTCCAGTTCGCCGCCGTCCGGTTTCAGGACGGTCGCGAGCGAGCGGATCAACGTCGTCTTGCCGGCGCCGTTGGGGCCGAGCAGTCCGTGTACGCCTTGGCCCAACCGCAGGTCCAGGCCGTTGACGGCTGCGCGGCGTCCGGCCCGCACACGTAGGTCCCGGGCATGTATGTGCCAGGCGTAGGTAGTTGGCGCCAAGTCGGCGGAAGCCACCGTACGCACCATTGTGTCTCCTGTTCGTCCGTGGGTGAGAAGTCGTGTGTGTCTCAGGGAAGTTGCGTCGCAACTCAGGGAACTTGCGTCGTATCTCAGGGAAGTTCCGTGCCGGGCAGGGTCGTGAAGGCGCGTGCCCGTACGGTGATCGCGAGCGCGGACACCGTGACCGCCAGTCCCCAGACCGGCAGGCTCTCGGGTGCCAGCAGCACGGACAGCCGAGCGGTGGCCAAGCTGGGGACGATCGCCCCGACGGCCCATGCCGAGCCCAGGAGCGCGGCCGCCCGCCGTAGGCCCGTCACCGTGCCCAGCGCGAGCGTGCCGACCGTGAAGGCGAGGCACGGCAGCAGGCACAGGGCCGGTGACACCCCGACGATTCCCCCGGCCACGGCCAGCACCGGGATCACCACGCCCAGCACCACGGCGGTGCGCCGCAGCACCATGCGCAGCCCCGCGCGGGGTGTGGTCGCCGTCAGCTCGCCCATCGGGTCGAGCCGCTGGGACCAGGCGGCCGCCACCCCGAGGAGCGGAACCACGGGAGCCAGCAGCAGGACCAGCGAAGGTACGTCCCTCTCTCGGGCGAGCATGTCGATGCCCAGCGCGGAGAGAACCACCAGCACGCTCATCAGCAGCCAGGGCAGCTGCGACGGCGGCGCCCAGCGGCGTACCGCGCGCAGCAGCGGGGAACGTACGGGTGCCGGCAGGTCGTGGGCCGTCGCGGCCACTTCGGCCCACACGCGGTCCAGCAGCGTGTTCACCGTGGGGGTGTGCGTCGCGACCGCCTCGGCGACGTGTCGCCTGCACGGGGCGCAGTTCTCCAGGTGCGCTTCCAACGCCCATTCCGCGTCGGCGGGCAGTGTGGTGTCCCCCGTGACGTAGGCGGTGATCAGGTCGCGCCCGGCGTGGGGTCCTGTGGTGCCGCTCATGACATCGCCTTCCGCATGGCCGACCGCGCGCGCCGGGCCCGGGTCTTGACTGTTCCTTCTGGTATGCCGAGCAGCGTCGACGCCTCCCGGACACTCAGCCCGTCCAGCACCAACGCTTGGAGGACCTGGCGCAGTTCGGGTGCGAGCGTGGCGAGGGCGTCGCCCACGTCACCGGACAGCGTCGACTCCAGCAGCGTCTCCTCGGCGCTGGGATCCGGTTCGGCCGTGTCCACGGCGGCCGCGGCCCGGACGATCGTCTGGTGTCGCCCTTCGGACCGGAAGGCGTCGACGAGCCGCCGGGCGGCCACGGTCCACAGCCAGCCCATCGCGCTGCCGCCTGCCGCGCCGCCGGCGAACGAGCCCGCCGCTCGCCACACCGCGATATAGGTCTCCTGGAGAACCTCCCCCACGATCTGCTCATCGGCGCAACGGCGGCGCAGCCGCACCGCGAGCCACGGTGAGGTACGGCGGTAGAACTCCTCGAACGCCGCGCGGTCGCCCTTGGCCACCCTGCGCAGCAGTCCTTCCTCGTCCAACCGCCCTATGACGGTCGCTCTTTTCCACACATCAGGCCGGTCGTCCCGAGCACCCCCGCGGGTTCACTCATTGGCTGTGATGCCCCTCACACGGAGAGATTCGCGCAGACGGCCCACGACGACGGGCGGCCAGTCGGCCGGGCCGGTCTACTGGCCGGGAAGCGTGAACAGAGGAGGCGTCGCCATGGCCGTTGTGTTGTCCCTGTTCTGGGAAGGGCTGGCGCCCGAGCAGTACGACGCCGCACGGGAGTCGGTGCGCTGGGAGGAGGAGGTGCCGGAAGGTCTCCTCCTACATGTGGCCTGGTACGAGGAGGGCGCGCTGCAGGTGACGGACGTGTGGGACGACCAGGCGCACTTCGAGCGGTTCTTCGCCGACCGGCTCGCGCCCGCCCTCAAGGAGGTCGGCATCAGTGGTGAGCCCGAGTCCCGTTGCCTCCCTCTCCACCGGCGTTTCGTGGCTCCCGGCGTGAGCGGTGCCGCCTGACGACCGGGGCCTGGGGGCTAGAGCCAGCCCTTCTCCCTCGCTATCCGCACCGCCTCCGCTCTGTTGCGTGCCGTCAGTTTCTGGATCGCGGTGGAGAGGTAGTTGCGGACCGTGCCCTGGGAGAGGTGCAAGGTGGCGGCCAGTTCCGCGTTGGTGGAACCGTCTTCGGCGGCGCGGAGCACCTCGCGTTCGCGGTCCGTCAGGGGGTTCGCGCCCTCGGCCAGGGCCGCCGCGGCCAGGGTGGGGTCGATGACGCGCTCCCCCGCCAGCACCTTGCGGACCGCCGCGGCGAGCTGGGCCGCGGGGGCGTCCTTCACCAGGAACGCGTCCGCCCCGGCCTCCATCGCGCTGCGCAGATAGCCGGGCCGTCCGAACGTCGTGAGGATCACCAGCTTGATCATGGGCAGTTCCGCGTGCAGCTGGGCAGCCGCCTCGATCCCGGTCGCACCCGGCATCTCGATGTCGAGCAGCGCCACGTCCACGTCGTGTTCCCGGGCAGCCCGCACCACGTCGTCCCCGCGTGCGACCTGTGCGACCACGTCGATGTCCGGTTCGAGGCCGAGCAGGGCGGCCAGCGCCTCACGGACCATCGACTGGTCCTCCGCGAGCAGGACCTTGATCATGCGGCTCATGCCCCGGATCCTATGGGCTCGTCGCCCGCGCCGGTTCCCGCCCCGGCGGGCACCAGGGCGACCAGCCGGAAGCCGCCGCGCCGCCCCGGTTGTGCCGTCAGCTCCCCGCCGGTCTTCTCCAGGCGCTCGGTCAGGCCGGTCAGCCCGTTCCCGTACGTACTTCCGTCCGCGCCCTGTCCGTCGTCCTCCACGGTCAGCTGCACCGTCGGCCCGTCGAGGGTCTGGCGGCGCACCAGCTCCACCGAGCAGCGACGTGCCCCGCTGTGCCGTACGACGTTGGTGACCGCCTCGCGCAACGCCCACGCCAGCGCGGTCTCGCACTCCTCGGAGATCCCGGTGAGGTCCGGTTCGGCGGGCACGTCGGCGGTGATCCCCGCCGCGGTCAACGCGACCTGTGCGCCCGCGAGTTCGCCGGGCAGCCGCGGCCGGCGATAGCCCGTGACGGCCTCACGGACGTCGACCAGGGCCTGGCGGCTGACGTTCTCGATGTCGGCGATCTGCCGGGCCGCCGTGTCGGGGTGGTCGGGCAGCATCCGGCCCGCCAGTTCGCTCTTCAGCGTGATCAGCGACAGGGAGTGCCCCAGCAGGTCGTGGAGGTCGCGGGCCAGACGCAGCCGTTCCTCGTTGGCGGCGAGCTGGGCCACGGTCGCCCGCGCCTCGCGCAGCGCGATGGTCGTCCGGACGAGCTCGCGCACGCCGGTCATGGCGAACCCGCCGAGGAGCGCCGGGAGGAGCAGCCCGGCCAGGTACGCCTCCCCGCCCGGGACGCTGAGCGCGATCACGGTCATCAGGGCGGACGTGACCGGGATGGCCCACCTCGCGAGCCGCATCGGGAGCGCCGCACCGGCCGAGATGGACACGTACACGAACAGTACGAGCCACTCCCGCCCCAGGAAGAGGGACAGGACGGCCGACTGGGCCGCGAGGACCGCGAGCGCGCCGAGCACCGCGCCGTTGGTCTCGCGGCGGCCCGTGCGGAAGATCAGGGCGAAGTACCAGACGACGAAGACGACCAGACCGAGACAGCCGAGGATCCGGACGCCGTCGCTGTGGCCCCCGTGCAGCAGGTCCTTGACGGGGGCGCTCAGATAGGCGAGCCAGATGCCGATCCAGAGCAGTTTGATCTGCTTCTGTCTGCGGGTCTGGGGGCGCTGCCCCAGTCCGATGCCGCTCACGCCTTCAGCGTGTCCTTCCGGTAGAGCCATGCCGCGCCGCCGGAGAAGAGAACGAAGAAGACGGCGAGGATGGCGATGTCCTGGGCGTGCGGGGCCTGGCTCTGCTCGATCGCCCGCCCGAGGGCAGCGTACGCGTGTGTGGGCAGCCACTTCGCGATGTCCTGCAGCCACTGCGGGAACGTGGTCGACGGCATCCACAGGCCGCCGAGCATGGACAGTCCGAAGTAGGTGATCATCGTGATCGGACGGACCGCGTCCCCGGTCGCGAGATAACCGATGGCGACGCCGAGAGAAGCGAAGACGAGGCTGCCGGCCCAGATGGCGCCGGTGAGGGCGAACCACTGCCAGAAGTCCAGGCGCACGTCCTTCACGGCCGCGGCGACGACGAAGACGATGACGATGGACGGCAGACTGACCACGGCGGCACTCGCCGTCTTCGCCAGGACGTAGCCGCGCCCCGGCAGGGTGGTCAGCCGCAGCTGTCGTACCCAGCCACTCTCGCGCTCCTTGGCGATGCGTTCGCTGTTGCCCATCAGCACGGCGGTCAGGGCGCCGAAGGACGCCATGGAGACCATCATGTACGTCGGGACGGTCAGACCGGTGCCGTCGATCTTGGTGGTGGAGTCGGCGTTGCCCGCGATGAGCAGGAACAGCGCCGAGGGGTAGATCACCGAGAAGAACAGGAACTTGCGGTTGCGCAGGGCGCGGGCGAGTTCGAGCCTGATCAGGCTGTTCATGACTGCTTGGCCTCCTCGGCGGCGGTGATCGCTACGAAGGCCTGCTCCAGCCCGAGCCCGGCCACTTCGAGATTGCGGGGGTAGAGACCGAGGCCGTACAGCGCGTGCACGGTGGCGTCGGCGTCGGTGGACTGGATGCGGACCGCCCGGCCGGGGGCTTCGGCGGAGCCGTTGCGGGAGATCGTGATCGTGGTGAGGAAGGGCAGCTCGCGCAGCCGGTCTTCGTCGACGGCGCCCTCCACGTCGAAGGCGATCCGGCGGGCTCCGGCCTTCGCCTTGATCTCGGCGGCGGTGCCGTCCGCGAGGAGCCGCCCCCGGTGCAGGACCAGCACCCGGTCCGCTATCGCGTCGGCCTCTTCGAGGTAGTGGGTGGCGAAGAGGACCGTGCGTCCCTGCTCGGCCTGCTCGCGCATGGTGGCCCAGAAGGCCTGGCGGGCGGAGACGTCCATGCCGGTGGTCGGCTCGTCCAGGACGATCAGGTCGCTGTCGCCGGCCGTGGCCAGGGCGAAGCGGACGCGCTGACTCTGGCCGCCGGAGAGCTTGTTGACCTTGCGGTCGGCGATCTGTGCGATACCCGCGCGGGCGAGCACGTCCCTCACCGGGAACGGCCTGGGATGCAGGGCGCAGGCCAGCCGTACCAGCTCGCCGACCGTCACCTCGTCCATCAGCCCGCCGCTCTGGAGCATGGCTCCGACCCGGCCGCCCACGATCGCCTCGCGGGGGCTGGTGCCGAACACCCGGACCGTGCCGCTGTCCGCCGGCCGCAGGCCGAGCAGCAGGTCGAGCGCGGTGGACTTGCCCGCGCCGTTCGGCCCGAGGAGGGCCACCGTCTCCCCCGGGTGCAGGGCGAGCGTGAGCCCGTCCACCGCACGGACGTCTCCGTACCTCTTGGTCACCTGATCGAAGCCGACCACCGGCGAGGTGGCCTTGGCAGTTGTCGTCATGCGGACCATCCTGGCGAGGAGGGGCCGCGGCCCGGCAGTGCCGTGTGTCGCGCGTACGGAATGACAGATGTCATGCCCGAACAGCCGCTGGAGAACCCGAACAGCTGCTGAAGAACCGGAAGATGGTGACGGCCTACCCTGGTGGCCGTGCACAGCGAGAACCCGGGAACAGCGGCGGAACGGCTCACCGGCCGCCAAGTGAGGGGTGAGCGCCCGCTGTCGGCGACGCTCGCCGAAGTCACCCTCGACGGCGGCCAGGTCGTGATGGTCAAGCGCGGGGACGGGCCCGGTGCGGCGCGGGCCGAGGCGGCGGGGTTGCGCTGGCTGAGCGACACGGGGACGGTCCGTGTCCCCGCCGTGTACGGGCACGACGCACACTGGCTGGTGACCGAACATGTCCCGCGTGGCCGGCCCGACCGGCAGGCGGCGGTCCGCTTCGGCGCCGATCTGGCCACCCTGCACTCCACCGGCGCGACGGCGTTCGGTGCCGCGCCGCCGGACGGCCCCGCCCATGCGTACATCGGGCTCGCTCCGATGCGGAACACTCCGGGTGCCGACTGGCCCCACTGGTACGCCGAGCACCGCGTACTGCCCTATCTGCGCCGGGCGGTCGACGAGGGCGTCATGCGTGCCGACGAGACGGCCGTGGTGGAGCGGGTCTGCGAGAGGCTGCCGGAGTTGGCGGGCCCCGCCGAGCCGCCCGCCCGCCTCCACGGCGACCTGTGGAACGGCAATGTGCTGTGGGGCGCCGACGGACATGCCTGGCTGATCGACCCGGCCTCCCACGGCGGCCACCGCGAGACCGACCTGGCGATGCTCCACCTCTTCGGCTGTCCGCATCTGGACCTGGTCCTGGAGGGCTACCAGCGCGCCGTGCCACTCGCCGACGGCTGGGCCGACCGCATCCCGCTGCATCAACTGTTCCCCTTGCTGGTCCACACCGTGCTGTTCGGCCGCGGCTACGCCGAGCAGTCGCTCACGGCGGCCCGGGCAGCCCTGACCGGCCGACGTGGTGGCGGCGAATGACAGACTGACCGCATGGATGAGCGCGCAATCAGCAGGTTGGGTCAGCGGGTGTCGGTCGTGGGGCTGGGCACCTGGCAGTTGGGGGCCGACTGGGGAGACGTCGACGACAAGGACGCCCTGACGGTGCTGGAGGCGGCGGCCGAGTCGGGGGTGACCTTCTTCGACACGGCCGACGTGTACGGGGACGGGCGCAGCGAGCAGACCATCGCCGCCTTCCTGCGCGGCCGGCCCAATCTGCACGTGCTGGTCGCGACGAAGATGGGCCGTCGCGTGGAGCAGATCCCGCAGAACTACGTCCTGGACAACTTCCGTGCCTGGAACGACCGGTCCCGGCGCAATCTCGGCGTCGATCGCATCGACCTGGTGCAGTTGCACTGCCCGCCGACGCCCGTCTACTCGTCGGACGAGGTGTTCGACGCCCTCGACACGCTCGTCGACGAGGGACGCGTCGCCGCGTACGGCGTCAGCGTGGAGACCTGCGCCGAGGCGCTCACGGCGATCGCGCGGCCGAACGTGGCGAGCGTGCAGATCATCTTCAACCCGTTCCGTATGAAGCCGTTGCGGGAGGTTCTCCCGGCGGCCGAGAAGGCGGGCGTCGGCATCATCGCCCGGGTTCCGCTCGCCTCCGGGCTGCTGTCGGGCAAGTACACCAAGGACACGGTGTTCGCCGCCAACGACCACCGCACGTTCAACCGGCGCGGGGAGGCCTTCGACCAGGGCGAGACGTTCTCCGGCGTCGACTTCGAGACGGGCGTCGAGGCGGCGGCCGAGTTCTCCGGCCTCGCCCCGCAGGGGTACACCCCGGCCCAGTCGGCGCTGCGCTGGATCATCCAGCAGCCGGGCGTCAGCACCGTCATACCCGGGGCCCGCTCGCCCGAGCAGGCCCGCGCCAACGCGGCCGCCGCCAAGTCGGCGCCGCTGTCCGAGGAGACACTCACCGCGATCCAGGACCTGTACGACCGCAGGATCAAGGACCAGGTCGAAGGCCGCTGGTAGTCGCTGGTAGTCCCCGAGGGCTGTCTCCGTACGCCGAGGCCAGTACGCGCGGTTACTCCCGCCGTCAGACGCCCTCGCCGCTCCCGCCCGGCACCGTGGGTCAGGTGAAACTCAGCCGACCCGCACGCCGGGCTTTCCTCGTTGTCCATGTGGCCGCCTCCGCGGGCTGGCTCGGGCTCACGCTCGGGCTGCTCGCGCTCGGGGTCACCGCGGCCACCACCGGGTCCGCGGTGACGGTGGAGGCCTCCGTCCGGGCCATGAAGCTCTTCGCCGACTGGCTCCTGCTCCCCGTCGCGTTCCTCACGTTCCTCAGCGGGCTGGTGCTGTCCCTGGGCACTCCGTGGGGACTGGCCAGGCACCGGTGGGTCCACACGAAGTTCTGGCTGACCCTGGCCACGATCACCGCGACGGTCTTCGCGCTGCGCCCCGGGGTGAACTCCGCGGTCGCGGCGGTCACCGCGGGAGGGCCGCTGCCCGACGCCGGCGACGTCCTGTTCGGTCCGATCGTGTCCCTGTCCGCCTACGTGTTCATGACCGTGATCTCGGTCCTCAAGCCCTCGGGGCTGACGCGGCGGGGCCGTAGGCTGCGTGCGTCCACCCGAAAAGACGTAACAGTACTTATATAAGCGCTGTTACGCTCCGCCCATGACCGAACCCCAGCCCCACGCGCCCGAACCTCACGTACCCGACCCCACCCACCAGAGCCTCTGGCGGCCCCTGCGCCTTCTCCAGGCGTCGATGGACGCGGACATCACCCGGATCTACACCGAGGGGCGGATCGAAGGACTCAAGCCGAGCTTCGTGATGGAGCTGCTTCGGCTGCACGCCTGCGGGCCGATGACCATCAAGGAACTGGCCGAGTCGGTGAACCGGACGCACTCGGCGCTCAGTCAGAAGGTGGCCGCGATGCGTGCGGCCGGCTGGGTGCAGACCGTCGTCGGTGACGACGCGCGCAGCAAGAAGGTGACGCTCACGGAGCAAGCCCGCGGTGTCGTCGACCGCTTGGCGGCGGAATGGCGAGCGACCGAGGCCGCCATCGCCGAGATCGAGGCGGAGGTCCCCTATCCGCTCAGCCGGGTCGTCGCCGACATCGAGCAGGCCCTGGAGCGCAGGAGCTTTCATGACCGGATCGCCGAGAAGCTGGCTCAGGACCCCGCGTGGCACTGAGACACGCTCTGCTCGACGTGGCCCCGCTGCGGTCCTCGCCACCGTTCCGGCGACTGTGGATGGGGCAGTCCCTCTCCGCGCTCGGCGGCCAGATGACGGCCGTCACCGTGATGTTCCAGGTCTGGCAGACGACCGGGAGCACCGCATGGACCGGCGCGGTCGGCCTGGCACAGGCGATCCCGCTGGTCACGCTGGGCCTCTTCGCCGGTTCGGTCGTCGATCGCGTCGACCGTCGGAGGTTCTACCTGGTCACGACCAGTGGCCAGGCCGTCTGCTCGCTCCTGCTCGCGCTTCAGGGCTTCCTCGGAGGCTTGCCGGCCGGCGGAGTGCTGGTCCTGGTGGCAGCTCAGTCCTGCTTCTCCGCCGGCGGCGGCCCGGCGTCCCGCACCTTCATCCCGCACCTTCTGCCCAAGCACCAGTTGGCTGCCGCACTGGCGCTGCGGCGGATCGCCTTTCAGGGGGCCATGCTGGCGGGGCCGGCCCTGGGTGGGCTGATCATCGGCGGGCTGGGAGTCGGCACCTGCTACGCGATCGACGCGGCCACGTTCGGCGCGGCGTTGTACGGTGCCTTCGGTCTGCCACAGATGAAACCCGCGGGCGAGCCCTCCCGGCCCGGCCTCGGCGGTGTCCGGGACGGCCTGGCCTTCCTGATCAGGACTCCTGTCATCCGTGGGGCGCTGGTCACGGACCTGGCCACCACCGTGCTGTCCATGCCGATCAGCCTGTTCCCCCTGATCAACTCGGAACGGTTCGGGGGCAGTCCGCGAACTCTCGGGCTCTTCCTCACAGCCATAGCCGTCGGCGGCACCGTCGCGTCCCTGCTCTCCGGGACCTTCACCCGGCTCCCCCGCCCCGGCCTGGTCATGCTCGGCGGATCCGCGGCGTGGGGCGCGGCACTCGCGCTGTTCGGCATGGCGCCCAATCCGTGGGTCGGACTGGCCCTCCTCGTGCTGGCCGGCGCCGCCGACACCGTCTCCGTGGTGTCGCGCGGCACCATCGTCCAGACGCACACACCGAACGAACTGCTGGGGCGCGTCAGTGCCGCCGAGCAAGTCGTCGGGCAAGCCGGCCCCGACATCGGCAACATGCGTGGCGGGCTCGTCGCGGACGCCACGACAGGGACGGCGGCCCTCATCAGCGGCGGCCTGCTCTGCCTCGGCGCTGTCGCCCTGGTGGGAGCCACCACCCCCGGGCTGCGCCGGTCGTCTGCGATGTCGCCCGCTCCCCACGCGCCCCCGACCAGCTCATAGTTCCACTTCAGAAAATCCACCGGTCCGGGACTACCCTGGGGCACCCTCCGGTTGGCACAAGTGGATCAGCTGGCACGGTCCAGCGTCGAGTACGGAGGGAAACGGAATCGATGTCGGAATCGATCGGGAACGTCACCGCTGTGGACCACGGGAGCGCCGCGAAGGAGTCCGTCGGGCGGTACGGCGTCTGGAGTTTCGGGCTTCGGACGGAGGACCAGGCGCGGCGTGGTGAGCTCACGGAGGCCGTGGCCGAACTCGAGGAACTCGGTTTCGAGGCGGTGTGGTTGGGCGGCAGCAGCGCGGTGGAGCACGCCGTGCCGCTCGTCGAGGCCACCGAACGGATGACCGTGGCCACCGGTATCCAGAGCATCTGGCAGTACACGGCGGCCGACTCCGCCCGGCAGGTGGCCGAGCTGGAGGCCTCGCACCCCGGCCGTTTCCTGCTCGGCCTCGGGGTGAGTCACGCCCGGCTGACCGACCAGTACCGTCGCCCCTACTCCTCCATGGTGGGTTACCTGGACGCGCTGGACACCGCGGGGGTGCCGGCCGGGCGGCGGGTGCTGGCGGCGCTCGGGCCGAAGATGCTGGAGCTGTCGCGCGACCGGGCCGCCGGTTCCCACCCGTATCTGGTCACGCCCGAGCACACCGCGCAGGCCCGCGAGATCCTGGGGGACGGACCGCTGCTGGCGCCGGAGTTGAAGGTGGTCCTGGAGACGGATCCCGAACGCGCCCGTGCGATCGCCCGCGAGTATCTCGCCCTCTACCTCGGGCTGCCGAACTACACCAACAGCTTCCTGCGGCTCGGGTTCACCGAGGACGACTTCACGGACGGCGGCAGCGACCGGCTCGTCGACGCCGTGGTCGCGTGGGGCGACCAGGACCGGATCCGGGCGGCCGTCGACGCCTTTCACGCGGCGGGAGCCGACCACGTGGCCCTCCAGGTCGTCGACGACCAGCCGCGCGACGCCCTCCCGCGCGACGCCTGGCGTCGCCTGGCGGATCTGCTGATCTAGGGGGTGTGTGAAAAGCCCCCCGGCCTGCCCGGCGACCGGATCGTCCCTCACCCCGTTCGGAGGCACACGCCGGTCCCATGTCACCCGTACGGCCAGACGCCATCCGGATGAGTTGCGGGCCCGGACCCGTTGACGCCGGGCCCGCTGTCGCGTCCGTTTCGTCGGCATTCCCGGGGTACTCGACAGGCGCCGGTACCGCGTCAGGCCGGACACTGGTGTCCTGTCGGCGTAAGCCGGTCGACGAGACCAGGACGCTACTGCCATGAACCACGACACGACACGTTCCAGCGGGGCGACAGACGTCGCCTCCACCCGTTCCGTGTTCGGAGCCCCGTGCTGGGTGAGCCTGACCAGCCGGGACATGCAGGCCACGGAGGACTTCTACCACGCGGTACTGGGGTGGGAGTGGCGGACGGCGAAGCTGGGGGACCGTTTCCGCATCGCGCTGCAGGACGGGGCGCCGGTCGCGGGGATCGCCGGGGTGGCGACGATGTGGCAGGTGGCCGTCGCCTGGACGCCGTACTTCGCGGTGCCCAGCGCTGACGAGGCCGCGTCCCGGGCCCGGGAGCGCGGGGGCACCGTGGCGGTCGGACCGCTCTCCTTCCCGCCGGGCCGGGCGGCTCTGCTGGCCGACCGCGACGGGGCCACCTTCGGGATCTGGGAGGGCGAGTTCGTCGGCGACTGGGAGGCCTGGCTACGCGTCGCGCCGGCGTTCATCAAGCTGCACACACGGGACGCCTTCGACGCCGCGATCTTCTACGGCGAGGTCCTTGAGTGGGCCACGGAACGGCAGGGCTGCTGCGAGGTCCACTACGAGGCCAACGAGGTCGTGCTGCGTCATCGGGGCGAGGTCGTGGCGCGGATCAGCTCGGGCGCGCTGGAGGCGGCGCCCGACCCCACGATCCGGCCTCACTGGCAGGTCCACTTCGCCGTCTCCGACGTGGCGGGCTGCGCGAAGACGGTGGAGGAGCACGGCGGCACCGTGCTGCGGCAGGGCGAGGAGGAGGCCGTCCTCCGTGACCCGGACGGCGCCCAGTTCACGGTGGTCCTGCGGCCGGACCCGGAGGACTGACCTCCACGCATGGACGCTCTGTCCGCTTACGCCGTCGCGAAGCTCCTCAGCGCCCCCGTACGGTCCTGGACGGCCGCGACAGCAGCACCAGGCTGCGGGCCTCGACGAGGATCTCGGTGTCCGCCTTGTGTTCCGCCTCGTCGGGGGTGCCCTGCGGGTCGGCGGTGTCGATCAGGGTCGTCCAGCGTTCGCCGTACGTGACGTCGGGCAGGCAGAAGGTCATGGGCTCCCAGTAGCCGTTCAGCAGGAGCAGGAACGAGTCGTCCACCACGCGCCGGCCGTACGGGTCGCGTTCCGCGATGGCGTCGCCGTTGAGGAGGACGGCGACGGAGTGCGCGTCGGAGCGCCGCCAGTCCTCGTCCGTCATCGCGCGGGCGTCCGGCAGCAGCCACACCAGGTCGGGCAGCGGCTGACCGGCGGGGGTGGCGGTGTCGCCGCGGAAGAAGTGGCGGCGGCGCAGGACGGGGTGAGCGGCGCGCAGGGCGATGAGGCGGCGAGTGAAGTCGACCAGCCCGCGCTGTTCGCGGGTCAGCCGCCAGTCGATCCAGGAGACCTCGTTGTCCTGGCAGTAGGCGTTGTTGTTGCCGCGCTGGGTACGGCCCAGTTCGTCGCCGTGGGACAGCATCGGGATGCCCTGGGACAGGAACAGGGTGGCGAGGAGGTTGCGCTGCTGGCGGGCGCGCAGGGTGAGGACGCGGGGGTTGTGCGTCGGCCCCTCGGCTCCGCAGTTCCAGGAGCGGTTGGCGCTCTCACCGTCCCGGTTGTTCTCGCCGTTGTCCTCGTTGTGCTTGTCGTTGTACGAGACGAGGTCACGCAGGGTGAACCCGTCGTGCGCGGTCACGAAGTTGATGCTGGCGCGCGGGCGGCGCCGGCTGTGCTCGTACAGGTCGGCGGAGCCCGTCAGACGTAGGGCGAACTCACCGAGCGTGTGCTCCTCGCCGCGCCAGAAGTCCCGTACGGTGTCACGGTACTTGCCGTTCCACTCCGACCACAGGGGCGGGAAGTTGCCCACCTGGTAGCCGCCCTCGCCCACGTCCCAGGGCTCGGCGATGAGTTTGACCCTGCTGATCACCGGGTCCTGCTGGATCAGGTCGAAGAACGCCGACAGCCGGTCCACCTCGTGGAACTGGCGGGCCAGGGTGGCGGCGAGGTCGAAGCGGAAGCCGTCCACGTGCATCTCGGTGACCCAGTACCGCAGCGAGTCCATGATCAGCTGCAGAACGTGCGGGTGGCGCATCAGCAGGCTGTTTCCGGTGCCGGTGGTGTCGTAGTAGTGGGACCAGTCGCCGTCCACCAGGCGGTAGTACGAGGCGTTGTCGATGCCGCGGAAGGAGAGGGTGGGGCCCCGCTCGTTGCCCTCGGCGGTGTGGTTGTAGACCACGTCGAGGATCACTTCGAGACCGGCCGCGTGCAGCGCCTTGATCATGGACTTGAACTCGGTGACCTGTTCGCCGCGGGTGCCGCGGGCCGCGTAGCCGTTGTGCGGGGCGAAGAAGCCGATCGTGTTGTAGCCCCAGTAGTTCGACAAGCCGCGGCCCCGCAGGACGCCGTCCTGGACGTACTGGTGCACCGGCATCAGCTCGACCGCGGTCACACCCAGCGTGATCAGGTGGTCGAGGACCGCGGGGTGCGCGAGGCCCGCGTAGGTTCCCCGGAGCTCGGAGGGGACCTCGGGATGGGTGCGTGTCAGGCCCCGGACGTGGGCCTCGTAGATCACCGTTTCGGCGTAACTCCGCCGGGGCGGCCGGTCGTCGCCCCAGTCGAAGGCCGGGTCGGTCACCACACCGAGCATGGTGTGACCGGCGCTGTCACCGGTGGCGGGCCCGGCCGGGGCGCGCTCGTAGAGCGAGGGGTGGTCGTCGACCTGACCGTCCACCGCCGTGGCGTACGGGTCGAGGAGCAGTTTCGCCGGATTGCAGCGGTGGCCCGCCGACGGGTGCCATGGGCCGTGCACCCGGTAGCCGTAGCGCTGCCCCGGCCCGACACCGGGCAGGTAGCAGTGCCACACGAAACCGTCGGACTCGGTGACCGGGACCGAACGGGAGGTGCCGTCGTCACCGAAGAGGACGAGGTCGACACCTTCGGCCACCTCGCTGAACAGGGCGAAATTGGTGCCCGCACCGTCGAAGGCGGCGCCCAACGGGTATGGGTGCCCGCTCCAGGCGGGCACCCTTTTCCGGCGTGGCCGCGCGGTCACGGCGCTTCTTTCGGTTCGTCCGGCATCGCGCCCTCGGAGCCGGCGAGGGCCGGAACCGGCGCCTCCCTCTCCCGCTCGTCGGACGCCATGCCCTCCGGACCGGCGAGCACGGGGACCGGGATCTCGCGGGGCGCCTGGAGGGCCTCCCGCTCCGTCGGGAAAGGTGTCGTCGGGACCAGCGGCGCGCGCTCGCCGGCGCGGGCCCGTTGCGAGAACCAGATGAGCTTGGTGCCCGTGGCCGTGGCACAGCAGCCCCATCCGTCACTCAGCGCGGCGATGCTCACCAGGCAGGACCGCAGGTCCTGGTCGGGTCGTAGGTACCGGTCGTTCTGCCCGAAGGCGGTGATGAGGTGCTGGCGGTTCCACCACATCTCGATCGATGTCTTCTTGTCCTTGGCGTGCTCGTCGATGGCGCGCAGCAGCAGCTCCGCGCCCTGACAGACCGTCTCGACGAGTGTGTCCAGATCCCAGTACCGGAGGTGGGCGGCCAGAATGCGCCTCACCTGTCCGACCCGTTCCGGGCTCACCTCCACGTCGAGGTGGTAGTAGCAGGGCACTGCGGTCTTCATCGTCGTTGGCTCCTCACCCTGCGAAGCTCTCGCCCGTCTTCGTCCTCGTGGTCCTCGTGGTCCTCGTGGACAGAGCCCCGAATACGAGGCGTGAGCCCTGATCACTTCTGAGTCACTCCAGCGTGGGAGTGCTACGCCATTCGTGCAACACGAGAGACGGATGAGGTAGTTGAAGCTCCAACAAGACGTTGAGTGGCGAACCATGCACCATGAGTGAAGGTCTCGGCCCCGTGACGGCCGGGCCCCCTCCGTGCACGGCCGCGGCTCATCCGGGAGACCGTGCCCCCGTCGAAAGCGTGGAAAGGTGACCAGCGCCATGCTGCTGCCCGCCAAAGCCGAGGTCGCCCGGCATCTGGAGCGGTACCGGGCGTGGGAACGCGTGATGCTCGCGGCCCCGACCGACCGTACGGCGAGGGGGAATTTCGAGGACTCGGGCTACACCTTGTGCGTCCTGATGGGAAAGCGCTGCGCCCGGGAGGCCGTGGAGGCCGCCGAGCGCTATCTGCGGTCGAACCTGGTCACGTATCTGCGGGAGAACGGCCAGTCCCAGCAGCGGCACGTGGGCAGACGCGGCCCTCCGACCGGTCGCCGTCCATGGCCAGGAGGCCGCGCGTCAGGGAGGTAGGAACCGTCGGGCACGGCTTGGATACCGAGCCCGGCTCCGAACACGGCGGAGGTGAAACGCATGAGGTCGACTCCGGCCATCGGCCGCATCCCGGTACGGGATGTCCGGCCGGCCGTCGAGTGCGGCAGACGCCCGGCGAAGGCCGTCGCGGGCGAGACCTTCCAGGTCTCGGCGACGGTGTTCCAGGAGGGCCATGACGCCGTCGCCGCCAACGTCGTCCTCAAGGACCCCGACGGCCGTACGGGCCCCTGGACGCCGATGCGCGAACTGGCACCGGGCACCGACCGCTGGGGCGCCGACGTCACGCCGGACGGGACGGGTCTGTGGACGTACCGGGTGGAAGCCTGGAGCGACCCGGTGACCACCTGGCGCCGCACCGCGGGGATCAAGATTCCGGCCGGCATCGACACCGGACTGGTGCTCGAAGAAGGCGCCCAGCTGTACGAGCGGGCCGCGGCCCGGGTGCCGAAGGGTGCGGCACGTGACGCGGTCCTGACCGCCGTGGGGGTGCTGAGGAACGACTCCGTGGCGCCCAGGGAACGGTTCGCGGCCGCGTTGACGCCCGAGGTCGACGAGGTCCTCGCCCGTCATCCACTGCGGGAACTGGTCACCGCTTCCGAGGAGTTGACGCTGCTGGTGGAGCGGGAGCGGGCGCTGTACGGCTCCTGGTACGAGTTCTTCCCGCGCTCGGAGGGCACCGCTGAGCAGCCGCACGGCACGTTCCGTACCGCCGCCCGCAGGCTGACCGCGATCGCCGGCATGGGCTTCGACGTCGTCTACCTGCCCCCGATCCACCCCATCGGCCGCACCTTCCGCAAGGGCCGCAACAACACCCTCTCCCCCACACCCGACGACGTCGGCGTGCCCTGGGCCATCGGTTCTCCCGAGGGCGGCCACGACGCGATCCACCCCGACCTGGGCACCCTGGAGGACTTCGACCACTTCGTGGCCGAGGCCCGCTCGCTGGGCCTGGAGATCGCCCTGGACTTCGCCCTGCAGTGCTCCCCGG
>NZ_VJZC01000150.1 GCF_009377185.1 Streptomyces spongiae | reverse complement strand
GGCCCTCGTCGCCCCGCCCAGGAGATCCACGACATGACCAGCCCCGCCGTCCCGGCCGTGCCCACCAGCCGGACCGAACTGCGCGCCGCCCTCGACGAGCCCCTGCCGCTCGACCAGGTGAACCTCGCCGACCTCGACCACTTCGCCGACGGCATCACGCCGTGGCGCATGTTCCACACCCTGCGTCACGAGGACCCGGTCCACTGGCAGCCCGAAGAGGCACCCAACTCCGGATTCTGGGCGGTGACCCGGCACGCGGACATCGCCCGCGTGGACCGGGACGCGGAGACGTTCACCTCGACGAGGTTCGTCAACCTGGAGGAGGTCGACGACGACCAGATCAAGAAGCGCGCCTCCATCCTGGAGATGGACGGCGTCCGCCACCGCGCCCTGCGCAGCGTGATCCAGCGCCAGTTCGGCGCGAGCGTCATCAACAGCTACGGCGACTTCCTGCGCGGCCTGACCGCGAGGACCCTGGACGCCGCCCTGGCCAAGGGCACGTTCGACTTCGTCGCCGATGTCTCCGCGGACTTCCCCATCAACGTCCTGGCCCGCCTGCTGGACGTACCGCCGGAGGACAACCAGCAGCTCATAGACTGGGGCAACCGCATCATCGGCAACACCGACCCCGACTACGCGGACGTGCTCCTGCACAGCGAGGAGAGCGAGAAGTACCGCGACCTGCCCTTCCGCTCACCCGCGTCCGTCGAGGTCTTCGAGTACGGCCGTGAGCTGGCCCGTCAGCGGCGGGGCAAGGACGGCACGGACCTGGTCTCCAAGCTCGTCAACACGACACCGCGCGACGGAGTCCCACTGTCCGCGCAGGACTTCGACAACTACTTCCTGCTCCTGGTGGTGGCCGGCAACGAGACCACACGGCACACCATCTCCCACTCCATACTGGCGCTGCTGCAGCACCCCGAGCAGCTGGCGAAGCTCCAGGACGACCCGTCCCTGATCCCGGCGGCGGTGGAGGAGTTCCTGCGCTGGGCCTCCCCGGTCTACCACTTCCGCCGGACCGCGACCCGGGACGTCGAACTCGGCGGCAAGCAGGTCAAGGAGGGCGACAAGGTCGTCATGTGGTTCGCCTCCGGCAACCGCGACGAGGAGGTCTTCGGCAACCCCTACGACTTCGACGTCACCCGCACGGACAACGACCACGTCACCTTCGGCAAGGGCAGCCCCCACCTGTGCCTGGGCAACCTGCTCGCCCGCACCGAGATCCGGATCATGTTCGAGGAGCTCATCCCGCGCATAGCGGACATCAAGCTGGTCGGCGACGTTCCCCGGGTCCGCTCCAACTTCGTCAACGGCATCAAGAAGCTGCCGGTCGAGGTGACCCTGGTCTGAGCCCGGGGTGCCCTGGCCGCTCGGCCGGGCACCCCGCGCACCGGTCACCGCATGAGGATCCTCGCCAACGCGGGGACGTCGACCCGCTGTGGCTTCGGCAGCCAGACGGGCTGGTCGGCGCCGCGAGGGGAGAGGACGTTCGCGTAGTGATGCGGGGTACGGGAGAGCGTGATGTTCTCCGTCACCCCCTGGTAGATACCCAGGGGCGTGATCGACGTGAACAACTGGGGGTCGATCAGCTCGTGCTCCCCGCCGGTGCCGACGGTCGCGCGTACGTAGTCCCAGTCGAAGTAGCCGAGGGTCACGGCCCACACCGCGGCGCGCGTGAGGGAGACGTGGACGCGGTAACTTCCGCCCTCGACGGCACGGCGGGCGAGGGCGGCCATCGCTCCGGTCGCTCCCAGCCAGGCGACCAGGTAGTCGTTGATGATCGACGTCGGCGGGAGCAGGGGCTGCTCCAGGCTGGCCTCCGCGGCGACCATGCCGGTCACGGTGCCGGCGACCTGGTCGAAGCCGACCCTCCGGGCCCAGGGGCCGCCCTCGCCGAAGGCCGAGGCGGTGACGTGGATCAGTCCCGGCCGGACCCTGACCGCCTGCTCGCAGTCGACGCCCAGCTCGGTCAGCAGGCCCGGGCGGCGGTTGGCGTAGAAGATGTCGGCGTCGCGCAGCAGCTCGTACAGCTTTTCGCACCCTTCCTGCCCCCGGACGTCGAGCCGGGTGGAGCGCACGCCGATGTTGGCCGTGGCGATCAGCGCGTCCATTTCCCACTCCATGACACGCCACACGTTGAGCGTGTCGGCTCCGAGTGAGGCGAGTGAGCGGCCGATACCCGCGCCGGCGATCACATGGCCCATGCCGAGTGCGCGGATGCCGGACAGCGGTGCGGTGCCGAACTCGGGCAACGGCTCGGGGGCCGAGTCACCGATCTTCTCGATCTCGATCAGCGGGCGCGAGGCCAGGTACTCGAAGACCGGCTCGCGGGTGAACTCCTCGGCGGTGCGCACCTTGGCGAAGACGATGCCGTGCCGCTCGCCGAGTTCCTCCAGCTCGTCGGCGGTGTGCTGTCCGATCGCCTTGGCGAGGGCCTTCGGGTTGTCGGCGCAGTCGAGAACCTCCAGCATCTTCGACTTGAGGCCCGGGTAGATGTTGGCGGGGATGACGTGGCGGCCGTCGCCGGTCTCGTAGAACCTGAAGTACGCGCCGATGGAGCGGTCCGCCAGGTCGGCCGGGTATCCGTTGAGCGTCTCCCACTTGGACTCGGACGCCGGCGCGAGACGCCGTATCGCCTGGCCGAGGTCGACGGAGATGTCCTGGCCGAGGCCGGTGCGCATCCGCCACAACTTGGCCGCGACGACGGACTGCCGGGCCAGCGCGACGGCCGCCGCGCCGCCCAGACGGGTGGCCGACGGCATCAGCGGGTCCTTCTTGAGGAAGGTGACAGAGCCTCCGGAGTCCTCGGCTGTCATCCCCAACGGGGCGAGGATCTGGCGGAGTTCGGCGTGCGGGTCGAAGTCGTCGTCCGTGGCCCGCTCGCTGACGCCCTTGAGCATGGCGTCACGGAGCAGATGGGGGTCGGTGGTCCCCATGACGGCATTCTCCAGGGGGTACGAACGCCGGGTTGCGCCGCCACCGGAACCACGGCGGTCACGACAGACTCTTCCCCGCGCTCGGTTCGGTGCCGCCCATGTCGAGCCGGAACGGTGGGTACGTGTCCGTCATCAGGGCCGCGTAGGCGGCGACCCGGAGCACCCACCGGTTGAGGCCGACGATCAGCTCGAACAGGTCCCTCGGGTACGTCTCGGTGAAGGCCATGATCACGGCGGCGATCACCGACAGCACGGCCACGAGCCCGCCGTCCCACCATCCCAGGTGATAACCGCCGAGGAAGAAGCCGATGACGATGTAGTGAGGGATGGCCAGCAGCCACCACTTCACCAGGACCAGGCCGCGGGAGAGCTGCTCGGGGTAGACGACGTCCAGCCGCGCCGGGTAGTCCGGTTGCTCGCCCAGGCTGAAGGGCGGGTACCGGTCCGTGGCCAGGGCGCCGTACGAGTAGTAGCCGACCCGCCAGGTCCAGCGCAGCACGCCCAGGTTGAAGTCGAACAGGGGGCGTGGATAGCGCTCGGTGAACAGGATGCTGAAGAACGCGATCACACTCACCACGATGAAGGCGATCCAGAGGAAGAACAGCACCACGTAGTGGGGGATGACCAGGATCCACTTCACCAGCCACAGCCACCGGGACAGCGGCGCGTCCAGGACCGCGTTCACCCGGACCGGACCGTGGGGTGTTCCAGCGACGGTTGCCATGGAGATCAACTCCTTCGCCCCATGAGCGCCGCCTGCCGGAAACAGGCTGTGCCCAGCGTGGCTACGACCGGTCGCCACCACGAGGGCCCTTCGGCGGGGCCCGTCATGGGAGCCCTTTGTCCCAGGCTGCCCCGACCACAGGGCGACCGCATCTGGGAGCCCAAGGCCCCGGAGCCCAAACTCCGCTTCGGCCTTCAGGAACTCACGCCGAACGGCAGGAGTGTCTTCGACATCAAGACCATGCGGGCCACCCGCGACGGCTTCGAACTCACCTACACCGAGCCTCTCTCGGAGGAGACCGCCGCCACGGTGACGAGCGGAGCCTACTCGGTGGAGCAGTGGCGCTACGCCCCACCCCGGCGTACGGGGGCCCCAAGGTCGACGAGGAGGTCCTCCCGGTTGCCGCGGCTCGGATATCCGACGACCGTCGCAAGGTCCGGCTCACCATCCCCGGCCTGACGACCGACCGGGTGGTGCATGTGCGCTCACCGCGCCCGTTCGCTTCGGCCGACGGTGAGCAACTCCGGTCCACCGAGGCCTGGTACACCCTGAACGCACGCCCCGGTCCCGAGCAGCCCATCTCCTCGTACGACGCCGAAATCGGCACGTCTGTCCCGCGGAGCGGACATCGACACCGAGCACGCCGGCTACACCGGCGGCGGCTTCGTCGACGGCTTCACCGCCGAGGGCGCCACCGTCACCTTCGAGGTCGACGCAGCCGCGAGGGGCAGCTACGACGTGGGCCTGCGCTACGCCAACGGCCCCCACCCCTTCACCGGGGCGAAGACGATCGGCGTCAGCATCAGCGTCAACGGCGGACAGGCGCGGCAGAGCAGCCTCCCCTCCACCGGCGCCTGGAACCGCTGGTCCACCCGGACCGAGCGGCTCGCCCTCCGCAAGGGCCGCAACACCATCACGTACACGTACCGGCCCGAGGACACCGGCCATGTCAACCTCGACATGATCGATGTGCGCCGACCCGGCAGCCGTATCGACCTGTTCTCCGGCGGAACCTCGCCACCGCCTGGCAGCACACCGACGGCCGCGTAGCGCCGAATGGCCGCACACCACCGAGGACTCCATCGAGGTGTGCTGCGGCGACATCCGCACCAAACTGGCCTTCGGTGACTTCAGACTGCAGATCCTGGACTCCTTCGGAGTGGAGAGACTCGCCCCGAACGAGGCAGCGGCCATCTACAACAAGAAGGCCGCCGACCCGAACGCGGCCACCGCACCCGAAACCTGGCAGACGTACGACATCGTCTTCCACGGGAACAAGGTCCGCTTCAGGAACCTCTGGATCGAATCGGCCGACGGGCCGGAACAGGACCTGAACTGACTGGCGCGAACTCCCCCGCCCGGGCGATCAGCAGGGCGACGTCGTCGGAGTCCCCTGGGTGCCGGAGCTCGTGGAGGAGTCGGTCGCAGGTTTCCTCGAGGGAGGAGCATGGCTCGTCGAGGAGGTCGAGGAGTTCCTGGAGGCGCTCGTCGAGGGGAGTGCGGCGGGTCTCGACGAGTCCGTCGGTGTACAGGACCAACTGGTCGCCGGGGCCGAGGTCGATGGTGGTGGTGTCGAAGGGGATGCCGCCGACGCCGAGCGGGGTGCCGGTGGGCAGGTCGAGCAGTTCGGGGTGGCGACCGCCACGGACGAGGACAGGGGGAAGGTGACCGGCGTTGGCGATGAGGCACTCGGTGTGGCGGGGGTCGTAGGAGGCGTACACGCAGGTGGCGATGTACGGCTCCAGCCGTGAGGTGATCGTGTCGAGATGCTGGAGGACCTCGGCGGGGTCGAGATCGAGGTCGGCGAAGGCGGTGGTGGCGGTACGCAGGCGCCCCATGGCCGCGGCGGCCTCGATGCCGCTGCCCATGACGTCGCCCACGACCAGTGCGGTCCTGTCGCTGTCGAGCGGCAGGACGTCGTACCAGTCACCGCCCACCTCGTAGGCGGCCTGTGCGGGCTGGTAGCGGGAGGCGACCTCCAGGCCGGGGAGCTGGGGCGGGTGGTCGGGGAGCAGGCTGCGCTGCAGCGTCTCTGCGGCGTTGCGCACGCTCTGGTGCGTGCGGGCGTTGTCGATGCACACCGCGGCCCGGGCGGCCAGCTCGGTGGCGATCGCGAGGTCGTCCTCGTCGAAGGGCCGTTCCTCCCGGGCGCGCAGGAGTCCCAGGAACCCCAGGACGCTGCCGCGGGCGGCCAGCGGGACGGCCAGGTAGGAGTGCACCCCGGCCCGGGCCAGCAGCGTGGCGGCGCGCTCGTCGCGTCCGATGCGCGTCAGGTCGTGTCCCCCGGCGTTGCGGACCAGGATGGGCCGGCCGGTGCGCACACACCGCGTGGCCAGCCGGTCGGCGCCGTACGTGGCGATGCGGCCGGGCGGATCGACGGCGAGAACGGCGTCGGTAGGGTAGGCGGCCTTCACCGCGAGTGCGCGGAAGATCGCGGCTCCCACCCGGGTGGGGCGGCGGTGCTCGTCCACGGCGGAGTCGAGCACGTCGACGGCGACCAGGTCGGCGACGGAGGGAACGGTGACCTCGGCGAGTTCCTGGGCCGTCTGCTCGATGTCCAGGGTGGTGCCGATACGGGCGGAGCCGTCGGCTATCAGAGCCAGGCGCCGCCGCGTTTCCGTGGCCTCCACGGCCGACCGGTGCCGCTCGGTGACGTCCACCACCAGCTCGGCCACCCCCAGGACACGGCCCTGGGTGTTCTCCAGCCGGTACACCGAGATCGACCAGGCGTGCTTGTGCTCCGGGTCGGCGGGGGTGCGACCGACGATGGTGGACTGCTCGACCAGGGGGACTCCGGTCTCGAGGACCTGACGCATCGCCGCCTCGGCCACCTTGTACTCCGTGGCGCTCATGATCTCGCGGTAGTGGCGGCCGAGGTGGACGCGCACGGGGAGACCGTGCATCCGCTCCAGAGCGGGGTTGACGGCCACGTACCGCAGATCGGCGTCGAGGATGGCGATCCCGATGGGGGACTGGGAGATCAGCCGGGTGGACAGGGCGACGTCCCGCTCCACCTCGCGCAGCGTGGGGGAGTCGGTACCGAGCCCCAGGGCGTAGAAGTCGCCGCGGTCGTCGAGCAGCCGCATGTTGCGCCACTCCACCAGCCGCGAGCTGCCGTCCTTGCAGCGGATCGGGAACGCGCCGGCCCAGCACCGGCCGGTCTCCATGACCTCGGCGAACGTCTTCACCACCCAGTCCCAGCCCTCTTCGTGCACGAGCAGCCGGGCCGCGTACTGTCCGAGCGCCTCCTGAGCGGTGTAGCCGTACAGCTCCTCCGCCTGCGGACTCCACAGGACGATCCGTCCCTCGGCGTCCACCAGGATCGCCGCGACAGCGAGGACGTCCATCAGCCCGCTCGGTGGCGACAACTCGCCCTCCGCCCGGCGGGCGTCCGCCGGGCCGAGGTCCGCGGGAAACCATTCGGCTTCGTTCATAGCGGGCACCCCTTCCGCCTGCCGACCGTCCACCGACCTGGAGCGCGGCCCGTCCGTCACCGAGGCTCGTCAGCTCCCATCGTCCTCCCCGGACGGCCGGGGATGCCACATCCCGTCCTCACGGCGGGAGCCCGTCCGGCACGGGTGCCGCCGGCCCGCCCGTGGAACAGTGGAGGGAAGAGCCCCCGGGCGTGTGGCGCCGGTGGAGGTGCGGGCCGGGCGGAGGAGGGCACGATGAGTCACCCTGTACTGGCGAGTCATCCTGTACTGGCGGGCATCGACGGGTCGGGGTCCAGCTCCGCCGCGGCCGGCTGGGCGGCGCGGGAGGCCGCGCTGCGCGGTGTTCCGCTGTGCCTCGTGCACGCCTCTCCACCGCTTCCGGGCCCCGACGTGCCGGCACAGGCCGCGGAAACGCTGCGTCACGTCGGTGAGCGGATGCTCCAGCGGGAGACCGACGAGCTCGGCGGCCGCTGTCCGGACATCGACGTGCGCGGCGAGCAGTCGGATGACGCCCCGGCCGCGACACTGCTCGCGGCGGCACGCCGTGCCGGGCTCCTTGTGGTCGGCACCCGGGGGACGGGCGGCTTCGAAGGGCTTGCGGTCGGCTCGGTGGCCCTGCGCATGGCGGCGGCGGCCGCCTGCCCCGTCGTGTTGGTGCCCCGGCAGCCCTCCGGCGCCTTCGGGGAACGGACGCACACGGCACGGGTCGTGGTCGGGTTCGGCACGCATCACCCGGTCCATGAGGCGGCGGACTTCGCGTTCTCGGCCGCCCAGGCGTACGGGGCGGATCTCCTGGTGGTGCGGGCGTGGGCCCTGCCGGCCGAATCCGTGTCCCCCCGGACGCTGGTGGTGACCGAGGAGGACCGCGCCACCTGGGAGGACGAGGAGGTCCAGCAGCTCTCCGACGCCCTGCGGGCCTGGCGGGAGAAGTACCCCGCGGTGACGCTCCGCCCCGACGTCGTCCTGCTCCACCCCGCGCAGGCACTCCTGAACGCGGCTCAGGGAGCGGACCTGGTCGTCGTGGGCCGCCGCACCGACCCGGAGGCGGCCGAGGGCCGTCTCGGGCCGGTCACCCACGCCGTACTGCACCACGCCCGCTGCCCGGTGGCGGTCGTACCGCATGCCGCCTGAGGGGCAACCGATCGCCGGCGGGCCGGCCAGTCACCAGCCGGCCAGTCAGCCGAAGAACACCTCGAACTCGTCGTACAGCGCCGGATCGACCGTCTTGCCCCGTGCCGTCACCTCGGCGAGGGGGAGCCGGATGACCTGGGTGCCGCGCAGGGCCACCATCACACCGAAGTCACCCTCCTTGACCGCGTCGATGGCGTGGAGTCCGAAGCGGGTGGCCAGCCACCGGTCGAAGGGGCTCGGTGTGCCGCCGCGCTGGATGTGGCCCAGGACCGTGGTGCGGGCGTCCGTGCCCGTGCGCTCCGAGATCTCCCGGGCGAGCCATTCACCGATGCCGGACAGGCGCACATGGCCGAACTCGTCCAGCGTCTGGTCCCTGAGGATCATCTGCCCCGCCTTGGGGACGGCTCCTTCGGCCACCACGACGATCGGCGCGTAATTGATCTTGAATCGGCCCTGTACCCACGCACAGACCTGATCGATGTCGAACGGCCGCTCGGGGATGAGGATCACGTTGGCGCCACCCGCGATTCCGGCGTGCAGGGCGATCCATCCGGAGTGCCGTCCCATCACCTCCACCACCAGGGTGCGCATGTGCGACTCGGCCGTCGTGTGGAGGCGGTCGATGGCCTCGGTCGCCACGCCGACGGCGGTGTCGAAGCCGAAGGTGAAGTCGGTGCCGGTAACGTCGTTGTCGATGGTCTTCGGCACGCCGACCAGACTGATTCCCTGACGGCTCAGCTCGGTGGCCACACCGAGGGTGTCCTCGCCGCCGATCACGACGAGCGCGTCCACGTCGTGCGTGGCGAGGGTGTCCCGCACACGGCGCAGCCCGTCCTCGTGTTTGAACGGGTTGGTGCGGGAGGAGCCGAGGATGGTTCCGCCACGGGGGAGGATTCCCCGTACGTGGGGGATGTCGAGCGGCACGACAGTCCCCTGAAGCGCACCGAGCCAGCCGTCCCGCAGGCCGACGAAGTCAAAGCCGTACTCCTGGACGCCCTTGCGGACGACGCTGCGGATGACGGCGTTGAGGCCGGGACAGTCGCCGCCGCCGGTCAGCACTCCGACCTTCATGGCTGCCTCCGTTCCGCTGGTCTGTCCACCTGGCCGAGGCTCTCCAGCGATCGGAACCGCCGTCCGGGACCAGCTCTTTCTCCAGCGTCCCTCCATCCGATCAGCAGTGACCACTCCACGGAACCGGCTCACCGGTCGTCAGCCGCGCCCGTCACATCGGATGGACGGGGTGCGCCTGCGGTTCCGTCACGACCGTGGTCACACCCCGGGCACGCAATGCCTCCAGAACGCCCGGTTCGGCGTCGACGTCGGTCACCAGGGTCCAGCCCTCACACAACGGGGTCCAGGCGTGGAAGGGCCGGCGCCCCAGCTTCGCCGCGTGCGCGAGGACGTACACATGGTCCGCGCGCGCGGCCATCAGTTCCTTCAGGCGGGTCTGCCGCAGGTCCGCCTCGCAGATGCCGAGCTCGGGCGAGATGCCGTCCGTGCCGAGGAACACCCGGTCGAACGTCATCCGCTCCAGGGCCGCCTCGGTCAGCGGGCCCACGAAGCCCTGGCTGAGCGGCCGGAGCGTACCGCCGAGGCACTCGACGTGGACGGTCTCCACATCGGCGAGCGCCTGCAACGCGGTCAGTCCGGTCGTCGCGACCGTGATGTCCTCGGTGGTGCGCAGCTCGTACGCGAGCGCCCCCACCGTCGAGCCCGCGTCCAGCAGCAGGGTCTCCCCGGGCCGCACTTGCTCGGCGGCCCACCGGGCGATGGCCTGTTTCGCCTCGAACGCCTCCCCTATGCGTTGCCGCAGCGACGCCTCGGGGTGGGCGGACAGTGCCATCGCGCCGCCGTACGTCCGGGCGAGCCGCCCGTCGGCGGTGAGTTTCGCCAGGTCACGGCGGATGGTGGAGGCCGTCACCCCGAACAGCTGCGAGAGTTCGTCGACGCTCGCCAGACCGGTGGTGGTGGCGAGGTGGACGATCTGGTCGCGCCGCGCCTTCGATCCGATCGCAGACATCAGTGCTTACGAGTCCTTACGTCTTCCGGTCCGTACGTCTTCCGGTGCCTCGTGGTGCCACTGACGAGTGGACGACCGGGGTGGTCAGCGGGCGCCCGGAGCGCTTGACATCTCGGCGGCCTGGCGCAGGGCCTCGACCATGCTACCGGCGTCGGCACGCCCTGTACCTGCGATGTCGAACGCGGTTCCGTGATCCACGGACGTCCGGATCACGGGAAGCCCGACCGTCAGGTTGACGCCGGTCTCGATACCGAGCACCTTGACCGGTCCGTGGCCCTGGTCGTGGTACATCGCCACGATCAGGTCGTAGTCCCCGCGCGAGGCGAGGAAGAACGCGGTGTCGGCCGGGAGCGGGCCACGGGCGTCGATGCCGTCGGCGCGCAGCACCTCCAGCGCGGGGACGATCTTCGCCTCCTCCTCGCCGTACCCGAAGAGCCCGTTCTCGCCCGCGTGCGGATTGATGCCGCACACTCCGATCCGGGGCCGCGGCACTCCCGCGCGTACCATCGCCTCGTGGCCCCGCCGCACCGTGCGTTCGACGAGGCCGGGCTCGATGCGGTTGACGGCGTCGATCAGGCCGATGTGGGTCGTGACGTGGATGACCTTCACCTTGGGCGTGGACAGCATCATCGACACCTCCTCCACCCCGGTGAGGTGGGCGAGGAGCTCGGTGTGCCCGGGGTAGAGGTGGCCCGCCGCGTGCAGCGCCCCCTTGTTGAGGGGCGCCGTGCAGATGCCCTGCACGTCACCGCGCATCGCCAGCTCAGCGGCGACCCGCACGTAGTGGTACGCGGCGTCGCCGGCCTTCGCGGACAGCTCTCCCCACGGCAGGTCGGACGGGAGCAGGTCGAGGTCGATGACGTTGACGCGGCCCGGGGTGAACTCCGCCTGCTCCGGGCTCTCCACGGGCACGATGGCGCAGTCGACGCCGACGACACGGGCCGCCTGCCGCAGGCGTTCGGCGTCGCCGACGACCACCGGACGGCAGTCGCGGAGCGTGTCGGGGTGCAGCAGCGCCGGGACGACGACCTCCGGTCCGATACCGGCGCCGTCGCCCATGGTCACCGCGATGACCGGGAGCGCACGTGCGGTGGTGCCGGTCCGGTCGGCGGTGGCGGCGGTGGGAGCTGCGTTCACGGGGCTTCTCCTCGGAGGCTGGACGGTGCGGGGTGCACGGACTCGGGGTGCACGGAGTCGGGGTGCGGGGTCTCGGGGCGCAGGGCCCGGGCGATGCGCAACAGGGAGTCGGCCTCGCCGAAACTGCCGGGGCGGGTGACGACGCAGCGGCCGTCCGGGGTGCGGGAGTGGATGGCGCCGTGGTGGATCTGGGCGACCGGTCTCAGCTGCGTGATGTGCAGGGCGTCCAGGACGCGGCGGGCGGTCTCGCCCCCGGTGAGGACCAGGTCGCTGCCGCCCGCCACATCGGCGACGGCCGAGGCGAGCGTGGCGACGAGCTCGCGGGACGCGGCGGGGGAGACGGGGCCGGTGAGGCTGACGACCGTGATGCCGATCGGGGTGATGTCCAGTCGGCCGGTCGGAGCGCGCGTGAGCTCGCCGGGGGAGAGGGGCATGTGCCGGGCACCCACGGCAGTGAGCTGCTCGATCTGCTGGGTGGCGGTGGGCTCGGCGGTACCGACCACGACCAGCAGCGGTCGCTCCGTCGTGCCGCGCGGCCGCGGGAGCGTCGGGTCCGGTGTCGGCGCGAGCAGCCGGCCCACCGCGCTCGCCAGCCCTCCTGTGCCCAACATCCGTACATCGGGACCGAGTTCGTGGGCCGCCGCGGCGATCAGGTTTAGGTCCTCGTCCGTCTCCGCGTCGCACACCGGATGCCGTCCCTGCGCGAAACGCGCACTCAGATGGTCGGCGAGCGCACCACCGCGTACGACCGGGAGCGGGACGAGTGCGGTGGGCACACCTCTGAGCGCGTGGGAGACCGACCGGGGTGGCGGGCGGCCCTCGGCGCGCCAGGCGTCCGTCGCGTGCAGCGGGACTCCCCGCAGGTGCACGACTCCGCCGCACACCGTGCGCCCCGCGACCGGCAGGGCCGGCGCGATCACCACGCCCCGCGCCCCGGCCGCGTACGCGACGGTCTCGGCGGCGAGGTTGCCGCGCAGCAGTGAGTCCACCTTCTTGAACAGCAGTCCGCCGTGGAACGCGCCCGCGGCGACGGCGGACTGCACGGAACGTGCGGCATCATTGGCGGGCAGCTGCCGGCTGTCGAGGTCGACCACGACGCACTCGCCCGCGGCGGGGAGCGCGACGGACCCGCCCTCGGCACGAAGCCCACCGGCGGGCGCTCCCAGCACGATCCGGCTCGGCAGGCGCAGCGCCATCGCCGTCTCCGCCGCACCCGACAGATCGTCGGCGAGCGCGAGCACACGACCACGGGACACGGCAACCTCCTCGGGCGGCCCGGACGGCCTCGGGCACCGATGATGACATAAGTTGCGTGATTCGCGCGAGACCCCTTGCGCACTTCGCGCAGCCGTGCCACCTTTTCCGGCGCGACACCTGTTCGTCGCCCCACGGACGGGACCCCCCGCCCGGCCCGGTGTCCCCCTCACCGGAGCGGGCGCCAACAGCCACAACCGGTCGTCCCCCGGAACGCGAGAAGGTCGACGATGACCCCACCTCCCCAGAGCGCATTCACCGAGTACGAGTCACCGAGCCGCCGCACCCTGTTGCGCGGGTTCGCCCTCGGCGGAGCCGGGCTCGCCCTCGGCCCCCTCACCGCCTGCGCCGGACCCACCGGAGCCCCCGGCCCCGGCACCCTCACCCTCGGTCTGAACCGCTCGCTGGTGAGCCTGGACAACAAGCTCAACCAGTTCGACGCGGCCATCACCGTGCAGCGTGCCGTCCGCCAGGCACTCACCCGCATCGGCCCGCGCATGAAGGTCCAGCGCGTCCTGGCCGACCGCTTCGAGATGACCGAGCCCACCGCGTGGACGGTCCGCCTGCGCGAAGGCGTCCACTACTCCGACGGCAGCCCCGTCACCGTCGAGGACGTCGCGACCGCCCTGCGCATGTACGCCAAGGTCAACGGCTCCTTCATCCTCGGCCTGTTCCCCGAACTGCCCACGGTCGAGCCGACCGGCGAGCGCACCTTCCGGCTGCGCACCGAACGCCCCGTGCCCGTCCTCGACCGTCTCATGGCCAACATCCACATCACCCCCGCCGCCGCCAACCGCCCGGAGGAACTGCAGAGCGGCGTCGGCTCCGGCCCCTACCGGGTGGTGAAGGCCAACAGCGGCGCCGGCGAGTACACCCTCGCCCGCAACACCCGGTACTGGGGACCGAGGCCACACGTCGACACCGTCCGCGTCCGCTTCGTACCCGAGGAAGCCAGCCGGGTCATCGCCCTCCGCAGCGGCGAACTCGATGTCGTCGACACCCTCACCCCGGACTCCGCCGAACAGCTCACCGGCCTGCCCGGCGTCACCGTCCAGGAGACCTCCGGCGTCCGTATCTGCCAGCTCTTCTTCAACTTCCGCAAACCCGAGGGACATCCGCTCGCAGACCCCCGAGTCCGCCGCGCGCTCACGTACGCCATCGACGGCGACTCCCTCATCCGCGACGTCCTCACCGACTCCGCCGACCAGGCCGAGGGCGTCGTCCCGCTCGCCCTCGAAGGCGCGGTCCGCACCGGCTCGTACACCTACGACCCCGCGAAGGCGAAGTCCTTGCTGAAGTCGCTGGGCGCGGACGACCTACGGATCAAAATCATCTGGGAGTCGGGTGAGTTCGCCGCCGACAGCTCCGTCATGGAGGCCGTCGTCGACATGTTCCAGGACATCGGCGTCCGCGCCCGCCTCCAGCAGTTCCAGCCCGGCGGCGACATCCTGAAATGGCGTCAGGGGCGCGGCGGCGACTGGGACGTCATCGGCAACGGCTTCCCCGGCACCACCGGCCAGGCCCTCACCTCCCTCCAGGGCATGTACGGCGGCACGGCCGCCAAGGAACGCACCCGCGACACCTACATGGGCTATGTCATCCCGCGCATCGAGCGACAGCTCTCCGACGCGGCCACCGAGGTCGACGCCACCGAGCGGAACAAGAAGCTGGCCGCCGTGCAGCACGCCATCTGGGACACCTGGCCCAGCCTGTGGGCGTTCGCGCCGAAGACGCTCCTCGCCCACCGCGACCGGGTACACGACCTGGGCCTGCTGACGCTGGGCTCGTACGACCTGTCCCCCGTACGGCTGGAGGGCTGACCTGTGCCGACCTACCTCGCCCGCCGCCTCGGCCAGAGCCTGCTGACCGTCTTCCTCACCCTCACCACCGTGTTCCTGCTGGTGCGGCTGGCCCCCGGCGACCCGGCCGCCGCATACGCCCCGCCCTCCGCCTCCAACGCCGATCTGGCCCGCATCCGCGCGGAGTTCGGCCTGGACGACCCGCTGATATCGCAGTACTGGATCTTCCTGCGCGACCTGTTCACCGGGAACCTCGGGACGAGCTACTCCTTCCACGCTCCGGCCTTCGACGTGGTCATGGACCGGATGCCCTATACCGTCACCCTCGCCGTCTCCGCGATCGCCGTCACCACGGTCGTCGTCGTGCCGCTGGGTGTGTGGATGGCCCGCCGCGCCGACACCAAACGGGAGTTGGGCGCGAACGTCATGACGATCGCCGGGCAGTCGATGCCGGACTTCTGGACCGGGGTGATGCTGCTGACGGTGTTCGCCGTGCTGTTCCCGGTGCTGCCCGCCTCCGGCTTCACCACCTGGAGCGGACTCGTCCTGCCCACCGTCACCGTCGCCGTGCTCCAACTCGCCCTGGTCTCACGCCTGGTGAGGCGCGAGATGGTCTCCGCGCTGACGTCCCCGTACGTCACGGTCGCCCGCTCCCGCGGAGTCTCCGAACATGCCCTGACCTGGCGGTACGCTCTCGGGAACTCCGCGGTGCCCCTGCTCACCGCGCTCGGCACGCGCTTCGCGGCACTCCTCAACGGTGTCGTGGTCGTCGAGGTCGTCTTCGGCTGGCCCGGAGTCGGCTCCCTCGTCGTCCGCGCCCTGGAGACCCGCGACTACCCGCTGATCCAAGCGACCGTGCTGGTTACCGCCACCCTCGCGATCCTCGTCCAACTCCTCGTCGACCTCGCCTACCCGCTGCTCGACCCGCGGGTACGCCTCGGAAAGGCGGCCTGAGCCATGAGCGGCACCACAGTCCTCGCAACCGAAGGCACCGAACGGCCGAGCCAGGTCACCGCACGCGACCTCGCCCGCGCGACAGCCACCCGCACCCGGCGCAGCGCCCATGTGAAGCTGTGGGCCGGAGCCGTGTGCACCGCGCTCGTCGTGGTGCCCGTGGCCCTGGCGAACCTGCTGCCCCTGCCCGGCGCCAACGCCCAGGACCTGTCCCGTCGACGGCTGCCTCCCCTGAGCGAGGGCCACCTGCTCGGCACGGACCAGCTCGGCCGCGACCTGCTGTCCCGCATCCTGCACGGCGGCCAGGTGTCCCTGTCGGTCGGTGTGCTCGCCGTCCTCGTCTCCGGGCTCATCGGCATCGCGGCAGGCGCGGCGGCCGGGTTCTTCGGCGGCTGGATCGACGCGGTCGTCTCCCGCTTCCTGGAGGCCCAGCTCGCGCTGCCGCTGCTGATGATGCTGCTTCTGGTCGTCGCGCTCTTCGGGCCGTCCGTCACCGTCATCACCTGCGTGATCGCCGTGGCCCAGTGGCCGGAGGTCGCCCGGCTGACCCGCTCGCTCGTCCTCGTCGAACGGGAGAAACCGTACGTCGCCGCCGCGCGCGTCCTCGGCCTGCGCGCCTGGCAGGTGCTGCTGCGCCACGTCATCCCCAACGTCGTCCGGCCCGCCAGCCTCGTGGTGCTGCTCCTGCTGGCGCAGGCCGTGCTGCTGGAGAGCGCGCTGAGTTTCCTCGGGGCGGGACCGCAGCGGCCGTTCGCGACCTGGGGCCGGATCATCTCCGACGGCCAGGCGTACATCACCACGTCGTGGTGGCTCGTCACCCTGCCCGGGCTGGTGATCGCACTGCTGGTGGTAGGAGTGAACCTGCTGGGCGACGGTCTGCGGGACCGTACACGGCGGCGGAAGGGAGCCGGAGCATGAGCACTCAGGAGAAGCCGATTCCCGAGGTGGACGCCCGGGAGGACGACCAGCCCCTGCTGGACGTCACCGACCTCCAGATCGAGCTCGTCACCGCGAACGGCGTCGTCCGTGCCGTCGACGGCGTGAGCTTCACCGTCCGGCGCGGCGAGACGGTCACCCTCATCGGGGAGTCCGGGTCGGGGAAGTCCACGACGGCGATGGGAGTCCTGCGGCTGCTGCCCGAAGGACTCGCCGTGGTGTCGGGCAGCGTACGGATCGCCGGGCGGGACGTCCTCACCGACCCGGCCGCCGCCCCCGCCGTGCGCGGCCGGACGGTGTCGCTGATCCCGCAGGACCCGATGACCGCGCTCAGCCCGGTGCACACCGTCGGCAGCCAGCTCGGCGACGCGATCCGGCTGCGCCACCCCGAACTCTCACGAGCCCAGATCCGCGACCGGGGGGTCGAACTGCTCAGCCGGGTGCGCATCACCAAGCCGGAGACCCGCTGGAAGGCGTACCCGCACCAGTTCTCCGGCGGCATGCTCCAGCGCATCCTCATCGCGATCGCGCTGGCCGGAGAGCCCGACCTGCTGGTCGCCGACGAACCGACGTCCGCGCTGGACGCCACCGTGCAGGCCGGCGTCCTCGACCTGCTGATGGAACTGCAGGAACGTACCGGCATCGGCATGCTGATGATCACCCACGACCTGGGCGTGGCCCGGCTCGTCTCCGACCGCATCCACGTCATGAAGGACGGACGCTTCGTCGAGTCCGGCCCGGCCGAGCAGATCGTCGAACGCCCCGCCGCGCCCTACACCCGTGACCTCCTCGCAGCGGTGCCCCGCCTGGGCGCCTGGGACGAGGACGAACCCCTCGTGGAGGGAGCAGCCTCATGACCGATCTTCTGGAAGTCGAGAACCTCGTCGTCGAGTACCCGACCCGCAACGGGCCCCTCCGTGCCGTGGACCAGGTCGGGTTCCGGCTGGCGCGCGGCGGTTCGCTCGCGGTCGTCGGCGAGTCCGGATGCGGCAAGTCGACGCTCGCGCGGGCGCTGGTACGGCTGCTGAAGCCGACGGCCGGCCGTATCGTCCTCGACGGCACCGACATCGCGACCCTGCCCGAACGGCGGCTGCGCCCGCTGCGGCGCCGGGTCCAGATGGTGTTCCAGGACCCGTACGGCTCCCTCGACCCGCACCTCACCGCCCAGCAGATCGTCGCCGAGCCGCTGCGCCTCGCGGGCGTGTCCGACCGGACCGAACGGGCCCGGCGCGCCGCCGAGTTGCTCGACCAGGTCGGTCTGCCGACGTCCGCGCTCGACCGCCGGCCCGCCGACTTCTCCGGCGGACAGCGCCAGCGCATCGGCATCGCCCGCGCCCTCGCCTCCCGCCCCGACCTGCTCGTCTGCGACGAGGCGACCTCCGCGCTGGACGTCTCCGTACAGGCCCAGGTCCTCGGTCTGCTGCGGGAGTTGCAGGAGGAGACCGGGATCGCCTACCTCGTCATCGCGCACAACCTGGGCGTCGTGCGCGAGATCAGCACGGACGTGGTGGTGATGCGCGCCGGCCGCGTCGTCGAGACCGGCCCCACCGCGGACGTCCTCGCCTCGCCCACCGACGCCTACACCCGGGCCCTGCGCCGCGCCGCGCTCGACCCGACCGCGATCCACGGCGTGAAACCGCGCCGCGTACTGGAAGGAAGCCCCACGTGACCACCGGCGTTCCCACCGCTTCGGTCCTCACGAGCGCCCCCGTACCGCTCTCCCGACTGGTCCTCGGCACCATGACCTTCGGTGACACGGTCGACCGCGCGGGCGCCGCCGCCATGCTGGACGCGGCCCTCGACGCGGGCATCACCGGCGTCGACACGGCCAACGGCTACGCGGGCGGCGAGAGCGAGCGCCTCCTCGGTGAGCTGCTGCCGGGCCGCCGCGACCGGATCGTCCTGGCCACCAAGGCGGGCATCCCGCACCCCGACCAGGGCGACCACGCCCCTCTGTCCCCCGCCGGACTGCGTGCCGCCCTGGAGGGCAGCCTCAAGCGCCTCGGCACCGACCACGTCGACCTCTTCTACCTCCACCAGCCGGACCGCAGGACCCCGATCGCCGACACCCTCGCCACCGTCGCCGAGTTCGCCGCCGAGGGCAAGATCCGCGCGCTCGGCGTCTCCAACCACGCGGCCTGGCAGATCGCCCTGATGCTGCGCACCGCCGACGAGGTCGGGGCCCCGCGCCCCGTCGTCGCCCAGCAGTTGCACAACCTCCTCGCGCGCCGTATCGAGGAGGAGTACGTGGAGTACGCGGCGGTGACCGGTCTCGCCACCATGGTCTACAACCCCCTCGGCGGTGGCATGCTGACGGGACGTCACCAGTACGGCAGCACACCGGAGTCGGGCCGCTTCGGTGACTCCCGGCTCGCCGCGATGTACCGCGAACGGTACTGGGACGAGAGCCTCTTCGCCGCCGTCGCGGAACTCACCGAGGTCGCGGACGGGGCGGGCATCCCTCTCACCGAGCTCGCCCTGCGCTGGCTCCTCGACCGCCCCTCCACGGACGCCCTGCTCCTCGGCGGCTCCCGGACCGAACACCTCCTCGCCAACATCGCCGCCGCCCAGGCCGGCCCGCTGCCCGCCGACGTGACCACCGCCTGCGACGAGGTCGGCGCGCGGCTGAGGGGCCCGATGCCGGCGTACAACCGCTGAGACCTCGCCCGCCGGGGGCCCCGGCCCTCCACCGCCC
>NZ_VJZC01000149.1 GCF_009377185.1 Streptomyces spongiae | reverse complement strand
GGGCAGGGGCGAAGGCGAAGGCGAGGGCGAGGGCGAAGGCGAGGGCGAGGGCGAAGGCGAGGGCGAGGGCGAAGTCATGACGCCATCCTGCCCAGCAGCGGCAGCATGCGCAAAGGTCATTGCGCATGCTGCAACAGGTGATGCTCCTGAACCGTAGGCACCCCTCAGTGAATCTCCCTCACCACCACATCCAGCGCCCACGCCCTCCCCGCCCGCGCGGGCGCCTCCGCCTCCACCACGTACCCCAGGTCCCGCAACGCCTCGACGAGCTCAGCCGGGTCCTTGGGCGCCGCACCGGCCATCAGCAGGGACCGTACGATCCGGCCCTTGGTCGCCTTGTTGAAGTGGCTGACGACGGACCGCTTCTCGACGCCGTCCACGATCTGGGAGTGCAGCACGCGTACGGTCGCCGTCCGCCCCGCCACCTCACCCTTCGGCTTCCACGCGGCCGTATACGCCGACGAGCGCAGATCGAGGACGAGCCCGTCGCCGGCGGCCTCGGGCAACGCCGCCGCCATCGGCCCGCGCCAGTACGCGCCCAGCGCCCCGAGCCCGGGCAGTTTCACGCCCATCGAGCAGCGGTACGAGGGGATGCGGTCGGTCACGTGGACGGCGCCCCACAGACCGGAGAAGACCAGCAGCGAGCGCCCCGCCCGCCGCTTCGCCGCCGTGTCCAGGGACGCCAGGTCCAGCGCGTCGTACAGCACACCGGTGTAGATCTCCCCGGCGGGCCGCGCCCCCGCCGTCCGCAGCCCGACGTTCTTGGCGACCTCGTTGCGTAGACCTTCACTGAGCCCGAGCACCTCGCGCGCCTTGCCCTCATCGCCCGCGCACAGCTCGACCAGTTCACCGAGGACGGCCTCGCGCGCCTCCGTGAGCGCCGGCAGCGACAGCGACTCCAGCTTCACCGGGGCGCCGCGGCCGGAGGCGGCCTTGCCTTCGGAGGGCGGCAGCAGGACGAGCATGGTTCTCCTAGCAGTACGTACGGGGAGGGCTCGCGCCAGATTACGGGGTGCCCGTTCACGCCCGCGTGAGCGCCTGCCTCAGCTCGGCCACCAGGACATCCGGCTCGTCCGCGTGGAAACGCACCAGCCGTACGGTCCGTGGCCGCCCGAAGAAGGTCAGGTACGTGACGGGCTCGGCCAGTTCGACAGCGAGAGAGGTCTGCGCACCGACCACCAGATCGAGCTCGCCCTCGCGCTTCTCATGCGTCATACGAAACTCGCGGCGGACAGCGGCGACGGAGGCGAGAGGCACGCACACATCGACGGCGGCGAACCGGCGCAGCCGCAGGGCAGTGTCGCTGAGGACGTGGGGACGGGTCACGGAGGCCGCGTGCAGTCCCACGACGATCAGGATCGTGTAGAGATCGAGCACCAGAAAGACCTGGTGCAGCAGCGGAAACCCCCGCAACAACACGGACAACGCGATCGTCTCGACCACGCACACGAACCCGAAGCCGAACATCATGGCCCCCTGACCGCGCGCGTACCCGAACGCCCGTCGGCCCTCACCGACGCCATGGACCCGCCGCCCCACCCACCGCACGATGGCGGCGAGCAAAGCGAGTTCATGACGTACGAGGACGGAAGCGACGCGCACCCCGCCCCTCATCGGGCGCCCTCCAAGACGATCCGCAGCGCACGACGGACGACCTCGGCCTGGGCCGGCGCGAAGTCGGCGTAGAGGGCGCGCAGGAAACTGGCGTGCTCGTCGATGCCGTCGCTGTCCGGGACCAGCGCTTCGGGGATCGAGGCGGCGAGCGTCCGGGCAGCCTCCTCCACCCGTGGATCGTCAATGTCTGCGTCGGCGAGATCGTCCAGCAGCGCGTACACCCGCTTGGCCCGCTCCACCGCGCCCGGCACCTCGAACGCGGCCCGCAGCGATTCCAGCATCCTCTCCCGCTCCTCCGGAGGCGCCGCGGTCTCGATGAACGCGAGCACCTCGCGGTCCTTGGCGGCCATGGCGGACGCGTACCCCTCGCCGTCCCTCTCGGCCATCTCCCGGAACAGGGCGGCGAGTTCGGGAGAGACGGGCCCTTCGGCGGGCAGCCGCCCGCGCTCGGCGTCGTCCATGAGCGCGTGCAACCGTTCCCGCCGCTCACGTATCGCGACCTCCTGCCGTGCGAGATCCTCATCCAACTCGGCGAGCACCTCGGCAAGATCCCGCCCCGCGTCGTCCGCGAGCACGTCCCGCACCTCGGCGAGCCCGAGCCCCAGCTCGGTCAGCCGCCGGATCCGCGCGAGCACGACCGCGTGCCGCAGCGAGTAGTCCCGATACCCGTTCGACCGCCGCTCCGGCTCCGGCAACAGCCCCAGATGGTGGTAGTGCCGCACCGTCCGCGTGGTGACCCCCACGGCCGCGGCCAGTTCTCCGATCCGCATGCCCTCAGTAGAAACGTTGACGTTGCGGCAGGGTCAAGCGAGGGGCGCGCGGGGGCGAACCCTGACGCCGGCCGTGCTCGTGTGCCACGATCGAGGGTACGGTTCTCGATCTCACGGACAGGTGATCCGGCGATGTCCGATTCTGGCGAGCGACAGAAGGAGGGGCGTGACATGACTGCCATGGCCCATGAGCCGCTCACGCAGGAAGACGTCCTGCTGGAGGGCTTTCTCGCCCTGGACACCCCGGAGGGTTTCCGGGCCGAGTTGATCGAGGGAGAGATCGTTGTGACGCCGCCGCCGGACGGGGATCACGAGGACTACATCGGGCTGATCGTGAACCAGGTGATCAGACGGTCCCGGACCGACATGCAGTTCTCCGGGAACAAGGGCTTGAAGCTGCCGAGCGGGGGAGACTGTCCGAAGAACCACGCGATCCCGGACGGCACCTTCGCCCCCACGAAGCTGCGGCTCTACCGCGGCGCCGACTCCTGGATGCCCTGTGACGGCGTCGCCCTGGTCCTGGAAGTGACCTCGACCAAGCCCAAGGCCGACCGCGAGGCCAAACGCCGCTGCTACGCCCGCGGCGGCATCCCCCTCTACCTACTGGTCGACCGCGAGGCATCCTCGATCACGCTGTTCAGAGACCCGGAGAAGGACGACTACCGCGAGCACTGCACCCGCCCGCTCGGCAAGCCGCTAACCCTCCCGGAGCCCTTCGCCTTCGACCTGGAGACCTCGGACTTCCTCTGAGCCGTTCCCCGAGCCGCCGGGCGTAGCCTGGGGACGGCCGGTGGAAGGGGGCGCGGAGGGTGAGCGGACACATCGACAAGGTCGACAAGATCAACAAGGTCGACAAGGAACAAACCCACTGGACCCGTGCCACCCTCGGCCGCGACGGCGCCCCCCTCGACCTGCTGACCGCCCGCTTCTCCCGCCACCGGTACGCCCCGCACGCGCACGAAGAGTTCAGCGTAGGAATCTGCGTGACGGGCGCGTCGTTCATCGACTACCGCGGCGGCGGCATCCACGCGGGCCCGGGCGCGATCATCGTCCTGGCCCCCGGCGAGGCGCACACCGGAATCTCCGACCCGTACGGCTACGCGTACCGAGCCCTGTACCCGACCCCGTCCCTCCTCGCCGACGGCACGCTCACCGGCATCCCTCACTTCCACGACCCGGTGATCGACGACCCAGAACTGGCTGCTGCCCTTCACACCGCACACGCCGAACTCAGCGCCTGCCCCGACCCGTTGGAGACGGAATCCCGCCTCCCCTGGCTGCTCACGGCCCTGGCCCGCCGCCACTCCACAGCCCGCCCGGCCCCGGACACGATCCCCGGCGCGGGCACCCTCGCCCGCGCCGTACGCGACCGCCTCGCCGACGAACTCCTCGCCCCACCCTCCCTGGCCGACCTCGCCGCCGACCTGGGCCTGTCCCGCTACCAACTCCTGCGCGCCTTCCGTACGACGACGGGGATGCCCCCATACGCCTGGCTCGCCCAGTACCGCGTCACCCGGGCCCGCACCCTCCTGGAGGCGGGCGGACGCCCCGCGGAGGTGGCCGCCCAGGTGGGCTTCGCGGACCAGGCACACATGACGAGGTGGTTCAGGCGGGTACTGGGGGTGACACCGGCGGCGTACAGCAGGGGGGTGCGCGCGAACCCGTAGGGACGTGCAACAGCGTTCAAGACACGACCCGACGCCCCACCCGAAACTCACCCCATGACCGCACGAGGCTGGGCCCTTTTCTCTCTCATGGGAGTCCTCTGGGGCATCCCCTACCTGATGATCAAGGTGGCGGTGGACGCGGTGTCCCCGTCGATGGTGGTGTTCACGCGCTGCGCGCTGGGGGCGGCGCTCCTGCTCCCCTTCGCCCTACGCCAAGGAGGACTGGCCCGAACACTGAGGACCCACTGGCGCCCCATGCTCGCCTTCTCCATCATCGAGATCATCGGCCCCTGGTGGACCCTGACCGACGCCGAACGCCACCTCTCCAGCTCCACAGCGGGCCTGCTGATCGCGGGCGTACCGATAGTCGGCGTGATCCTGGCCCGCTTCTTCGGCGACACGGAGAGGCTGGGCGCGCGCAGGATGGTGGGCCTGACCCTGGGCCTGGCCGGAGTAGCGGTCCTCACGGCCCCGCACCTGACCGGCGGCGACACCCGCTCCCTGGCGGAGGTAGGGGTAACGGTCCTGGGCTACGCCACGGCCCCTCTGATCATCGCCCGCCACCTCCAACAGGTCCCCACACTCCAGCTGATCGCCCCGACGCTCGCCCTGGCGGCCCTGGTCTACGCCCCCGCGGCAGCGGCGACATGGCCGACGGAGATGCCGTCAGGGCCGGTATTGGCCTCTCTCCTCGCCCTGGGAGTGATCTGCACGGCACTGGCGTTCGTAGCCTTCCTGGAACTGATCAGGGAGGCGGGCCCGACCCGAGCCACGGTCTTCACGTACGTCAACCCGGCGGTGGCGGTAGCGGCGGGCGCGCTGTTCCTGGACGAACAGCTCACGGCCACGGTCCTGGCCTCCTTCACCCTGATCCTGGCGGGCTCGCTCCTGGCCACGGCGGCTGCGCCGAAGACCGCTGGGCGCCCGGTAACATGGTCGACACGGCAGACGAGCCGGGCGGACGGCCGCGTGGAGTCCCCCTGACGGGGAGCTCCCCGAGGAACGTCCGGGCTCCACAGGGCAGGGTGATGGCTAACGGCCACCCGGGGTGACCCGCGGGACAGTGCCACAGAAAGCAAACCGCCGGGGACCTCGGTCCTCGGTAAGGGTGAAACGGTGGTGTAAGAGACCACCAGTGCCCAGGGCGACCTGGGCAGCTAGGTAAACCCCACCCGGAGCAAGGTCAAGAGGAGCCGCCTCTTCGAAAGAAGGGCGTCTCTGCGCGGACGATCGAGGGCTGCCCGCCCAAGTCCGCGGGTAGACCGCACGAGGCCGGCGGCAACGCCGGCCCTAGATGGATGGCCGTCGCTCCGGGGTTCGCGAGGACCCCGGAGAACAGAACCCGGCGTACAGCCCGACTCGTCTGCCCTTGGGGTACTGGCCTGGTCTCATGGCTGGGCGGGGACCCTTATGTGTTGGGGGCAGGAAAGCTGGCGGTCTTCAGTAGGCGCGGCCGCTGCCCTCCGGAAGTGGCTGGTGTACGAGCCATTCGGCCGCCGCGAAAGGCTACCCTCTGCCCCTGTCGCATCCGCGGTACCTGTGGAAGGCCAGGTACCGCTGCCGGGCGCGGTGTCCGCAGCGGCGTGATCGACAGCCTGCGAATGTTCAGGGACGATGCCGTCTGCAGTCGGCAAACTCTGCGGCCTGCGGTCAGCCCTGCGGATCCAACGACCGCAGCAGCTCCAGCAGCCCTTGCGCGGGGAGCAGTTGATCCTCGGTCACGGGGTCCGGGCTGAAGTGCATCAGATCGTTCCGGAAGTTGCGGCACTCCTCAAGCGCTGCGAGGAAGTACTCCTGGTCTATGGCCCACCCCAGTGCAGCCCAGTTCTCGGGAACCCTGAGCAGGTGCTTGTACGCCCCGAAGGTCAGGTTGGCAGCGGAGAGCACCTCGGACGCGCGCCCCCGTGGAACCACCGCGCGGATTCGATCGAGCGGGATGCATCGGTCGACGACCTGGCGGAGGCGCTGCTCGATCTCCTCGACCAGGACGAAGGGGCGCACCCGGGTGCCGAACTGGACCGTCAGGTCGGACGCGGTGACGAGACCACAAACTCTGTGGTCGTGGTCGCGTACCACGACGAAACCGAACTGCTGGATGGTCCCGACCCAGTCGAGCAGGTCGTCCGAGCGGTCGGCCTCCTGTCCCCTGACCGTCGCGGCCTCCAGCCCGGCACCGGGATCGGCCATCCGCGCGCGACCGATCGACTCCCAGCTGACGACACCGCGCAGCCGTCCATCCGCGTCGAGGACGGGAAGCTGACTGTAGCCGCGCAGCACCATGATGGTCATAGCGGTGCTGGTGCTGTCCCCGACCCGTACGCATTCGGGCATGCGGTTCGCGGAGTCGAGGTTGCTCACCCGGTACGCGACGGTCTCCGCCTCCGTCTCCTCGTCCTGGAGGAGACCGGCGGCCTGTGCCGCGCTCTGTGCTTCGACCGAAAGCCCCGCGGTCCCCGAGAGCCGGGTGACGGCGCTGCTCCCCGTCGGGTCCGGCTCGGCGCCGCCTGCGAGCACCGCGATCCGGCTGTCCAGGGTGCCTTCCGTGAAGGGCGGCACGGTGACCAGACCGCGCGCTTCGAGATCGTCCTTGATCAGCGCGGTGTCTGCCGGGTACCGGCGCTGAACGCCCCAGATCGCGAGAAAGTCGCGGATGGACAGGGTGAGCGGCTCGTCGGCGCTGCGCCGTCGCACCTCCTCGTGCAGCTTGGCGGGCTCGGTCAGAGTGGCGGCGAACTCGTCGGCGTCGGGGCGCCCGGGGTCGGGCTTGCCCTCGGCCAGGGTGGCCACACGCTCCGCTGCCCCGAACCGGCTCAGCTCGAAGACGGTCAGCAGGGAGCCCATACTGTCCAGGAGGTCGGACTGGATCGACTGCCGGTCGATGTCGGTGACGAGCCAGTCCACGCGCCGGACATGGCGCATTCCGTCGGCGGTCTCCGAACGGTACTCGTAGGCGCCCGCCACTCGGCCGATGGCCACGAGCAAGGACTTCAGAGGCAGGACGACGAGGTCTCCGGGCTGGATCTCATGGACGAAGCGGTAGAGCTGGCCTGTCCAGTTCCCGACCGCGTACGGACCCTCGTCGGGATACGCGGCGGCCACAGCCGCCCTGAGATCGTCACGTGAGACGGTGTGGGTGAGATCGCCGAGGCCGAGCCATCCGGCGAGGAGGACACCTTGTCCCAGGGCGGCTTCTTCCCGCTCGCCGTTCTCGCCCGCCCGTACCACCCAGGCCCGCATCCGGCCCCTCCCCGAAAGAACATGACGTATGCACATGACACGTGATCGCGTACGGTGACCGTACAGCACCGTGTGTTCAACCACTTCTGAAATCCGGCCACTTGAAAGACCAGGGGCGCGCTGATCGTCGCTGGCAGGTCCACGCCGGAACGCAGCCCCGTAAACTGATCGACAGCACTGAGGCCACGGTGACGATCGTGACAAGAGCGTGGGGGATTCGAAAGCGCCGATGAAGCCGCTGGACACCAACAAAGACCCGCAGGTGCTGGGCCCCTTCGAGATGCTCGCCCGGCTCGGAGAGGGCGGCATGGGCGTGGCGTACTTGGCCCGCCGGATTCCGCTGGACGGCTTCACGGACGAGGACGCCGCGGCCTATCAGCTGGTCGAGGCGGATGCGGGCATGGATGCCGCCGAGCCGCGGCTCGTGGTGGTCAAGATGATCAAGCCGGAGCTGTTGGACGGCGAGCCGCAGGCTCGCGAGCGGTTCGCCCGGGAGATCGACGCCGTCGGTGCCGTCGTCAGTGAGCGGGTTCCGGCGCTCATCGCCTGGGCCCCGGACGCCGAGTGGCCGTGGTTCGCCATGGACTACGTCGCTGGTCCTTCCCTGCACACCATGGTCACGGGCTCAGGTCCCCTCGGTGTCGGTCCCTATGCGGCGCTCGGCCTGGCCCTGGTGGATGCCCTTCGCGTGATCCATGGCGCCGGTCTGCTGCATCGCGACCTGAAGCCGAGCAATGTCGTCCTCGGGCCGGACGGCCCCGTGGTGCTGGACTTCGGACTCGCGGTGCTCGCCGAGCGGCAGTCCAGCCAGGCACTGACCGCGTCGAATGTCGGGATCGGCACCCTCGACTACATGCCCCTCGAACAGCGGACGGACGCCAAGCACGTCAAGGAACCCGCAGATGTGTACGCGCTCGGTGCCACCCTCTTCTTCGCGCTGACGGGTCGGCCGCCCTATCCCCATGGGCCTCTCACGACGGGGCCGACGAACTGGGATGGTGTCGACTCGGCGTTCATAGGGCTGCTCGCCCAGATCCTCGTTCCCTATCCGGTGCAGCGTCCGAAACTCGACGCGGTGGAGGCGAACGTGAAGGCATTGCTCGCCGCGTCCGATCTGACACCTGAGCTCGCGGCCGAGCAGCTCGCGACGCTGGTCGCGGAGTCCGGCCTGACCCCGAAGCTGCCTGCCGCCGCGCTCGCCGACCAGGCCAGTCCGGCCGTACAGGAGCTGGCCCAGAAGGCAGTCGACGCGGGCGCCGCACCCGATGCGCCCTGGGCCGACGGTGGCGCGGCTGACGACTCCCCGGGTTTCTACGGTCTCGTCGACACCGAGGAGATCGAACTGGCCCAGGAGGCGGCCGTCGCTCCTCCCCAGGACCCCACGCCGACGCCCGCGGACGAGCGGCCCGCGGAACCACCGGCGGCCCCCTCGGCGCCGCTTCCGGCTCCTGCCGAGCCCACGAGCTACCGCCTGCAGCTCCCAGAGCCACCGGAGCCGGAGGCGCCACCACCGGCGCCCGTCCCGCAAGGCGCCCCCAAGGCGGCACTGCGCGTCGCCGAGCGACTGCGCGAGGCGTACGCCCACCGCGGGGACCTGTGACGCACGGGCGGTGAGGTCCGGTGGAGGCCGCACATCGGCCCCCGAATACCACCCGTTGCCGCCTTGCCCAGGATGGTCCCGCTTCACCTCACAGAGCCCTACGCTTCAGAGGGACCCCGCACAGCGGCGGCACCACCCACAGTGCCGGTCCCGCCACCGCGGCAGGGACCCCGTACGACCGACTGGTATGCCCCGAAAGGATCCACCCCTCATGCCCGACGCAATGCCCGGCAGCCCCGAGGCCCGCCCTGCCTCGCAGCCCGCGCCGGAGCCCGAGGGAATCCCGCCCGTCGGTTCGGTGATCGAGGTGCGGGACGAGGAGTGGATGGTCCGCAACAGGAAGCGGCTGCCGCGACCCGGCGAGTTCGTGATCGAAGCCATCGGAGCCTCCGACCTGGTGCGCGGTCAGGAGGCCCGCTTCCTCGTGCCCGCGCTGGACCGGCCCCGCATTCTGCGTCCCGAGGACACCAAGCTCCTCGCCGACGGCTCGCCCCACTTCCGTCGCAGCCGCCTCTTCCTGGAGGCCGTCCTGCGCAAGACGCCGCTCCCGCAGCGGGAACGCCGGCTGGCGCTGGCCGACGGCTTCCTCCTCGACCGCATGGACTACCAGCTGCGGCCCGCCGCGAAGGCGCTGGTCAATCCGCTGCGCCCGCGGCTTCTGATCGGTGACGTGGTCGGCCTGGGCAAGACCCTGGAGATCGGCGTGCTGCTCGGCGAGCTGATCCGGCGCGGCCGGGGCGAACGCATCCTGGTCGTCACGCCCGCCCCTGTCCTCGAACAGTTCCAGCACGAGATGTGGACCCGTTTCTCGCTGCCGCTGGTACGGCTCGACAGCGCCGGAATCGCCCGGATCGAGCGGAAGATCCCGGCGGGCCGCAACCCGTTCACGTACTACAAGCGCGTGATCATCTCCATGGACACCCTGAAGAACCCCCGGCGCTACCGCCCGTGGCTGGAGCACATCCACTGGGACGCCGTGGTCATCGACGAGTCCCACAACCTCATCAACCAGGGCAGCGACCGCCGTGCGCTCGCCGACCTGCTCGCCGAGCGCAGCGACGCGCTGATCCTGGCGAGCGCGACCCCGCACAACGGCGACATGCCGGCCTTCACCGGACTGGTCCGCCTCCTCGACCCCATGGCGGTCAAGGACCCGCGCGACCCGAAGCCGGACGAGCTGAAGCACCTGATGCTGCGCCGCACCAAGGTCAGCGCCGAGGTGGCGGAGCAGCTCAAGGCCCACTGGGCACCCCGCGGCGGCTCCCGCCCGGTGCGCTGCCAGGCCAACGCGCTGGAGGAGCAGGTCTTCCAGGAGCTCGCCGAGCACTGGCTGACCCGGCCGGACCAGAGGGTCGGCGCGGAGGACCGTCTCTTCCCGTACGTCCTGCTGAAGTCCTTCCTCTCCTCCCACCGCGCCCTCTTCGTCACCGCCCGCAAACGACTGGCCGGGACGGGACACCTCCTCCCCGAGAAGCACACGATCACCGACGAGTCCTTGGCCGGCACCGAGACGCGGACGCCCGAGGCGGCCTCTCTCCTGCGTTTGATGGAGCTGGCCCGCGCCATCGAGCGGTCGTCGGCGGAGGCCGACGGGCTGACCGCCACCTCCAAGCTGGCGGGCCTGGTCGAGGAGCTGGACCGCATCGGCCTGAAGGCGGGTAGCTCCACCCGCGCGGTCGTCTTCTCCGAGCGCCACGAGACCCTCGACTGGCTGGGCAAGGTGCTGCCGCCGCTGCTCGGCTGGAAGGACGAGGACGACGCGAAGGCCGCGGTCAAGGTCCTGCACAGCTCCGGGATCTCCGACCGGGTCCAGATGGAGTACGTCGACGAGTTCGCCCGCGCGGGCAGCGACGTCCGGCTGCTGCTCACGGGTGACGGCGCCTCCGAGGGCGTCAACCTGCACCGCCAGTGCCACCACCTGATCCACTGGGATCTGCCCTGGAGCCTGATCAGGGTGGAGCAGCGCAACGGTCGCATCGACCGTTACGGCCAGACCAGGCCGCCCGAGTTCCGCGCGATGATCCTGGAGTCGGCCGTTGAGGGTGCGCTCGACGACACGGACATCGCTGAGAAGGTGCTCGCGCGCGAGGAACGGGTCCACACGATCCTCGGCGCGGTGGAGGCCGCGACGAAGGAGAACGACGGGGCGCTGGAGGAGAAGCGCGTCATGGAGGCGCTGCTCAGGGGCGAGGCGCCGCAGCAGGCCGTGGCGGATCTGGAGGCCGTCGACCTGCGTGACGGAGAGACTCCCGTGGACCTGCCGCTCGTCCAGCAGCTGAACGCGGAATTCGGCACCGACGGCGATTCCTACGACGACTCCGGCTTCGGCTTCGACCTGGACTACGAGGAGGAGGCCGCTTTCGCGTTCGACGACGAGCCGGAAGACGCCGAGGCCCCGGCGACACAGGACGACGATCACCGAGCAACGGACGGAGGCACCGCTCCCCTCCGCTTCGCCGAGGAACTGCGCCTGTTCACCGACCGCCGCGACTACGTCCTCGCCGGCCTGGAGGAACTCGCGGACCTGGAGGCGTTTCGTCTGGACACCACCGTGGACGGCACCGACCTGAGCTTCGACACCCCGGAGGACCTCGCCGACCGGCTCGACGTCCTCCCCGCCGGCTACCTCCGTGACCACGGCATCACCCGCCGCATGAAGCTCACCTTCAGCAAGGAGGACGCGGCCGACTCCCTGCGCCGGGCCCGCGAGGAAGCCGACTCGACGTCGCTGTGGCCCGACGCCCACTACGTCGGCGAGCTGCACCCCGTCCTGGAGTGGATCACCGACAAGGTCCTGGTCCAGTTGGGCCGACAGCAGGCGCCGGTGATCCAGGTGGACCGCGCCCGGGTACCGGAGCCGGTGTTCCTCACGCAGGGCGTCTGGTCCAACCAGGACGGCCGCCCCACCGTGGTGGCCTGGCTCGCCGTCGACCGGCTGGACCGGCCCGGACAGGAGCCCCGGGTACGGGAGTTGACCCGCCCGCTGCTGGCCGAGCTGGGCCTGGGCCCGGACATGCCGGACCACTTCGCCCAGGGCGACCTGACCGAACTCCAGCAGCAGGTACCGGCGGCCGTGGACGCCACCCGCCGGGAGATGGAACGCCGACGCACCGAGGCGGACGAACACATCGACCGCCCTCTGCGGGAGTACGAGGAGAGCGTCGGCCGCTGGCTCGAACAGCCGCTGCCCGGCTTCAGCGGCGGACGCACCGCCCGTGAGCGGGCCGCCGAGAAGCTCGAAGAGGCCGCGACCCGGCTGCGCACGACCGGCGACCCGATGGTCCGCGTCCTGGCGGTACTGGAGCCGAGCGCATGACCATCCGATCCACCACTGAAGCGATCCGGCAGGAGCAGCCAGCGTGAAGTTCGACGCTCTGATCAACGAGGGTGACTACTTTCCGCCCTTCTACCTGGACGAGATCCTGCCCAAGCAGCTCAAGACGGGCCGCCTGAAAGAGTGGACGGCCGAGGAGCGCCAGGGCAGGCCCACGCCCCGGCAGGGACTGCGGGACCTCACCCAGCCCTACTTCGACGTGCGGCTCACGGTGGGCGGCGAGGCCGGGAAGTACAACCTCCTGCCCGACCCGGAGGCGGCAGCCGCCCAGCAGAAGGCGGCCGAGGTACTGAAGGCGCACACCGGCACGGACCATCCGCCCGCCTTCCAGCCCGCTCCCCAACAGCGTGCCTACGGCGACAGCCCGGAGGAGGCGTGGCGAGCGGGCCTGGACGCCTGGCACGTACGCGTACTGCGTGCCCTCGGTTTCACCCCGCGCCCCGGACATCTCACCGTGCACAGCGCCGCCGCGGGCCCGGTCGCGGTATCCGTGGCCCACAGCGAGCCCGGCGTCGCGGTCCTGACCGGCGGGTTCGCGTACGACATCGCCGCCACCCGCGGCGACGGCTCGGCCAACCGCCTGGCCGCCCCCGTCCGTGTGGCCTCCGGCAAGACCCTCACCACGGTCACGGACCTCGCGGCCTGGCTGCTCGCCGCCGATGACGCGCCCCGCTACGCGCTGCTCCTGTTCGGCGGGATCATGATTCTCGCCGACCGGGAGAACTACGCGCGCGGTCGCCATCTGGCGGTCAGCCTGGAGGTCGCGCTGCCCCGCAAGGGCGTCAAGGGCGCGAGCGCCGGTGAACTCGACGTGATCGCCGCGCTGTTTGGTGCCCAGTCGCTGCGCCCGGCCGAGAACGGCGGGGACGACGACATCGCCCGGCTCGTGACGGAGTCCCGTGACCACTCCGTCGGAGTGACCGGCGACCTGCGCGAGGGCCTGAAGAAGTCGGTCCAGCTGATCGCCAACGAGGTCCTGGAGCTCGCGGGCAACCAGGAAGTCAAGCCCGCCGATCTCCCCGAGTGGCTCCCGGACGCCCTGGCTGAGCCCCGCGCTCTGCCGCGCCTGCTCACCAAGGAGTCGCTGCGCTACCTCTACCGCATCCTGTTCCTGCTCTACGCCGAAGCCCGCCCCGAACTCGACATCCTCCCGATGAAGAGCGACGAGTACGTCCGCGGCTACAGCGTGGCCCGCCTGCGCGAACTGGCGGTCCAGGAGAAGCTGTCCAGCACCTCCCGCGACCGCCACCACTTCCACGACTCCCTGGCCCTGCTGTTCGAGAAGGTCTTCACCGGCCACCCCGTCGCCGACACGGTCACCTCCCGTGAGGCCTTCCACAAGGTGGACGCCGAGGCGCCGGAACTGATCGAGGACGACGGCTACGAAGGACTGCGCATCGAGGCCCTGCGCTCCCGCCTCTTCGACCCCACCTCGATAGAGCTCGTCGACCAGGTGATCACGCACCCCGACGACAGCGCCCGCCGGCTCGACCTGCGCCTGCGCAACAAGGTCCTGCACCAGGTGCTGCGCAACCTGACCGTCGTCGAGGGGCGCGGCCGTGGTGGGCGCGGCGGGTTCATCTCGTACGCGAACCTGAGCCTCAACCAGCTCGGGGCGGTGTACGAGGGGCTGATGTCCTACCACGGGTTCATCGCCGACGAGGAGCCGCTGTACGAGGTGGCCAAGGGCGGTGATCCGAGCGGTGGCTCCTGGCTGATCAGGACGAGCCAGGTCCGCTCGGGGCGTTACCCGGGCGGCCGGGACGACAGCGTCTTTGTGAACACGGAGCTGAACCCCGAGACGAACGAGCGTGTGCCGTTCCCGCACAAGGTCGACTCCTACGTCTACCGTATGGCCGGCCGCGACCGTCAGACCAGCGCCTCCTACTACACCCCCGAGTCCCTCACCCGTGCCACAGTCGAACAGACCCTGCGCTTCCGGCTCGACGAGGACGGCAAGGTCGACCCCAAGGACCCGGAGAACGCCTGGGTCAACGCGGCCGACGTCCTGAAGTGGCGCGTCTGCGAGCCGGCCCTGGGCTCCGGCGCGTTCCTCAACGAGGCCGTCAACCAGCTCGCCGAGCTGTACCTGCGGCTCGCTCAGCGTGAGCGGGGCATGGAGATCGACCCCGAGGACTACCAGCGTGAGCTGCAGAAGGCGAAGGCGTACATCGCCCTGCACAACGCGTACGGCGTGGACCTGAGCGAGATGGCGGTCGAGATCGCCGAGATCTCCCTGTGGCTGAACACCATGTACCGGGGCATGAAGGCGCCTTGGTACGGCCTCCACCTGCACCGGGGCAACTCACTGGTCGGGGCGGCGCGGAAGGTGTATCCCGGGCACAGTCTGAAGCACGGCGGCTGGCTGACGACGAAGGAGCCGCAGCGGCCCCGGCACGTTCCGCTGGGCGAGAAGCTGAAGGGCCGTGAGGTCCACCAGTTCCTGCTGCCAGCGATGGGGTGGGGGTCCATCGGCGAGAAGGTGTCCGTGCGGACCCTGAAGAAGGGCACCTCGGAGGAGACGGTGAAGGCCGTGGTCGACGGGGACGTCGTCGACTGGCTGGCGCCCGAGTTGGTCGAGGCCATGCGCAAGTGGCGTTCGGCGATGCGGAGGAAGCCGAAGGGGGAGCAGCCCAAGGGGTCCGGGACGAAGAAGAAGGCCGCTCCGGCAGCTGAGGTACTGGCGGAGGAACTGGCCAAGCAGGACGCCAGGTTGGGGCAGGCGGCTTTCGATCTCGGGCTGGACATCTGGGAGCAGCCGTCGTTGGGCTTCGGGTCAGTGGACGCTGGCGGGGGTGCGGCACGCCCCAGGCCCGTGTCGCGGCCTGAGGTGGACGAGGACGCGGGGGAGCCGGGTGAGAAGACGCAGACCGGGCGCCTGATGAGGCTGGCTCGGCGGGTGGAGTTCCTGTGGGAGCTGGTCGAGCTGCGGCTCAAGCTCTCCGAGCAGGAGATCTCCCGGCATGTGGATGTGTGGGGTGCGCCGTCCGTGGCCCCGGACGGCGAGGGCCGTGCGCCGATGGACCGGGACGCCGTGGTGAAGGCGCTGCATCGCAAGGGCAGGCCCTACTGGCGGCTCAAGCAGGTCATGGACGCCTGGTGCGCACTGTGGTTCTGGCCGCTGGAGGACATCGGGCTGCTGGACGGATCGGACGACTTCGAGTACCGGCCGGGCGGCGAGGACCGGACGGCGCTCCCGAAGGACAGCTCTCGGCGACGGGTTCCTCTCCGGTCCCTGGACGACTGGCTGGAGTTCGCCGAGGCCGTGCTCGGGCGGGTGGACATCGACACGGGGGAGGGGAAGCAGGCCGCGCTGTGGTCGTTCGAGGGCGTCAAGCACCTTGATCAACTGGACCCCAAGGAGCGCGAACTCGACGACAGGTTGACTGAGGAGACGGTGTGGGCCAAGCCGGACGACCTCGGGTACACGTTCCCCTGGTACGAGAAGGTGAAGCAGATCGCCGAGGACCGGGGGTTCTTCCACTGGGAGTTGGACTTCGCGCATGTGTTCGCGGAGGGCGGGTTCGACTTGATGGTGGGGAATCCGCCGTGGGTGCGGCAGGAGTGGGACGAGAACGGGGTCCTCGCCGAGATCGAGCCGTGGTTCGTGCTGGGCGGCAAGGAAGCCGAGGCCAACCGGGAAGAGAACGTGGCCATGGCACTGGCCAGGTCTCAGCACCGGTCGTTCTATTTGGACGAGTTGGGGATCGTGGCGGGGGTTTCGGAGTTCCTGTCATCGGCGGATACGTATCCGGAGCTGGTGGGGACGCGGCCGGACATGTATCGAGCGTTCATGTTGTTGGGGTGGAGGGCTGTTGGGGAGCGGGGGATTGCGGGGCTGATCCATCCGTCCACGCACCTGACGGGCGCGAAAGAGGGGGTGCTGCGGGGGGCTGCTTATCGGCACCTGCGGGTGCACGCGGACTTCGTCAACGCCAAGTTGCTCTTTGCCCCTCCGGTGAGCGACACGACGCACTTCAGCGTCAATGTGTACGGCAAGAGCCAGGAAGACATCCGTTTCCAGCACCTGAGTTGGCTCTTTCATCCGCTGGTGCTCGCTCAGTCCGTACGCCACGACGGCAGCGGTGAGCCCCCAGGCATCAAGTACCGCGGCACATGGGACATGCGGGCGCACCAGAGCCGCGTCGTGACGGTGGACCGCGAGACACTCGCCCAGTGGCGTGGTCTGGCGGGTGATGAGAAGCCACCGCCGGTCCATGAGACCAAGCTGCTGTACCCCGTGACACAAGCCGAGGAGGCGGCCATCGCGGTGCTCGCGAAGTGGCCACACCGGCTGGGCTCCATGACCCCGCGTATCAGTGGCGGCTTCAACGAGAAGACGGATCGTACTGCGGGCTACTTCACTTGGGACTCTGGTCCGGCCGACGCCTGGAGCGACGTGATCCTTCAGGGGCCGTTCATCGGCATCGCAACGGCCTTCGCCAAACGGCCGATCGAGGGCGCTCGTACTTCGCTCCAGGTGGAGCCCTGGGACCACCTGAACCTGGCGGTGGACGCGGTACCGCGTACGAACTACCGCCGCTCCGCGTCCTGTTCGCCGACGGACTACTACGCGGGTCTCGCCCGGCGCACCTGGACCGATGCGGAGCTACTCGACGACCTGCGCAGCGACGAGCGAGTGACGGACGTCCTCCAGGAACTCACCGACGACGAGGACGAGCGGCGGGCGTTGCTATGGAGCTGGGCCAGCCGTCCGTACTCGCGGTTCTATCGGTTGGCCTGGCGCCGACAGATCGCGTCCAACACAGAACGAAGCCTCTTCGCAGCCCTCATCCCGCCGGGACCGGCACACGTGCACATGATGCACAGCGCTGTGCTGGACACCAGCCGAGAGACCGCGCTGACTGCGGGCTTCTGGGCGTCGTTGCCGCTGGACTACTTCCTGCGGGCCACCGGCCGCTCGGACCTCCAGAAGGGCGAGGCCGCGGTCATGCCCGCCCCAACTGCAGCCCACCCTCTGGAGGGGGCTCTCCTCCTCCGTACCCTCCGTCTCAACTGTCAGACCAATGACTACGCCCGCCTCTGGGAGGAGCTCTATGATTCCGGCTGGGAACAGGACAGCTGGGCCGCCTCCGCTTGTTGGCCCGAGGCCACACCCCCGCTCGCCGAAGGCGTAACCCGCACCTGGACCCGCGACACCCCTCTCCGCCCTGAGTTCGCCCGCCGTGCGGCCCTCGTGGAGATCGACGCCCTCGTCGCGGTCTGGCTCGGCATCAGCGCCGACGAACTGGTGGCCATGTATGACGCCCGCTTCCCCGTACTCCAGCAGTACGAGGAGAACATGTGGTTCGACGCGACGGGCCGCCGCATCGCGAAGGCACACCAGCAGCACGGCTACGGCCAGCCCAAGGACGCCTGGAAGCAGCTGAGTTCACCGGAGGATTTCCCGAACGAGGCCAAGGTCCCGGACGGTTACACCGGCCCCCTCTACCGGGCCCACCGCAAGGCCGAGATGCGCGCCGCCCACGACGAGTTCACCCGTCGCCTGCGCGAGGTCGGCTGACCAGGCACCCCGCAAGACGAGAGCCCTGCCGTCCGAAAGGAACCGGCAGGGCTCTCGCACACGTACGACCGTCAGAAACCCCGCTCCGACGAGGCCAACCCGACGAACCCCGCCCAAGCCTCACGCGACACCGTGAGCATGGGCCCGGCCACGGCCTTGGAGTCCCGGACGTGCACAGCGGTCTTGGCAGCCGCGACCTCCACGCACTCGCCGCCCTCGGTTCCGCTGTAGCTGCTCTTGAACCAGGCGAGGCCGGATGCGACGGTCGTGGACTCAGCGTTGTTCATAGCGATCCCAGCAACCCTTCGATGAACTCCAGTGACTCTCGCGGAGTGAGAGCCTGTGATCGGATGATCCCATAGCGGGCGGCGGCGAGAGCCGCCTGTTCCGGGTCGGTCTCAAGAGTGCTGGAGGCGTGCGTCTCGGCGTACACGAACTTCTTGCCGTCCTTCCGCGTGACGACCGTGAACGGCCCGTTCACGCCCGCGTTGTCCTCGCAGTCGATAGGCATGACCTGGATCTCGACGTCGGGCTTCTGGCCGATCAGGAGCAGATGTTCCAACTGCCCCCGCAGAACGCCCTTTCCGCCGTATCGGTGTCGCAGCACCGCTTCCGTGATGACGAAGCTCAGCAGTGGCCCAGGGGAGCGGTCGAAGATCTCCTGGCGGGCAAGGCGCGCCGTAACCCGCTGCTCAATGGTCTCTTGGTCCAGAGCCGGACGTCGCATGGCGAGCAGCGCTCGCATGTACTCCTCGGTCTGGACCAGGCCGTTGAACACAAGCGCGCTGTACGACAGCAGCTCAATGGCCTCCTTCTCCAAGGCCGCCATCCCCTGAAAGAACACCGGATACTGAGCCTTCTCCACCTCCTCCTTCCACACGCTCAGCAGCCCAGTCGCCCCCAGCACCTCATCCGCCCGATCGATCGTCCGAGGCGACGGAACCCTCCGTCCCTGCTCGTACGACGCGACCGTCGACGCCGAGTACCCGATCCGCTTCCCGAAGGCCTCCCGGTCCAGCCCCGCCCGCACTCGAAGCGTCTTCATGTTCTGCCCGAACGCGGTGACCACGCCTCTCCCGGCCTCGTCCTCCGGCCGCAGCCCGCCCCCGTCATCGCTGTCCCAGCCGTCCCCGACGTTCACGGCCGCCTCTACGCCCGGAACGGCCTCCGCACCCGTACGCTCGGTCATCAACTACCGCCTCCCCGGCTCAACGCCCGCTCCCCGGCCGCCGTAACGCCGCGCGCCTCGTACCCGTACCGACACCGCGCGTACAAGCAGTACACGCGGTGCGTCACCACTGGTCACGCTACGCCACCACGAGGACCGTGGTGACCATGACGAC
>NZ_VJZC01000148.1 GCF_009377185.1 Streptomyces spongiae | reverse complement strand
GCCCCTGTCCCTTCCCCTCGTCGGCGACGTGACCGGATTCGCCCTGCGCTGGAAGGGCCAGCGGCACGGTGTGCTGTGGATCTCCGGAGACACGGTCCTGTACGCCGGTGTACGCGAGGTCGCCCACCGACTCGACGTGGGGACCGCACTGCTGCACCTGGGCGGTGTGCGTTTCCCCGTGACCGGCCCGGTCCGCTACACGATGACGGCGCACAGGGCGGTGGAACTCTGCCACCTGCTGCTCCCGCACACGGCATTGCCCACCCACTACGAGGGATGGTCACACTTCCACGAAGGCCGCCGGGCCATCGAGACGGAGCTGGCAGGAGCCCCCGGCCACATCCGCACCCGGTTCCACTGGTTGCCCATCGGCTCCCCTCTGGAGCTGGTCGTCTGACCCTGTGGCCGGGGCCGCCCACCGGGACCGGGCCGGAAGCCTGCCGCGAGGCCCCGTCCCAGCCGCCGCCGTCAGGGATGTGATGCGTCCGGCGGAGGCAGTGCCATCATCCGGCCGATCAGTTCACCCTCGACGAACAGGTCGACCCGGCGCCACTCCGGCCAGTACTTCGCGGTCCAGCCCTTGTCGGAGCGCAGGAACCTCTCCTTCGAGCCGTACTTCTCCGGATCCGGCAGTCCACCACCGGTGATCGTCACCCCGGAGATGGTCAACTCGCCGTTCGCCTCGGCCGGGTACTCGCCGTGCCCCTCGCCCCGGCAGGGCGGACGGGCGGAGAACGGCCCCAACGCGTCCTGGATGGCCTGCGCGGCGGCCCGTACCCGGTCGTCGGAGAGGTCGTCGTTGTAGGAGTCCGAGCCCTCCGGGGAGGTGAATCCGAGCAGGAGGGGCGCCGGGCCCTTGGCGTCCAGGACGGCGCGGATCTCGGCGAGGTCGCGTTCGAACAGCATCCGTCCGGTGGCGTCCGTCCCGGGCCGCAGGGCGTCCAGATCGGCCGACGCGTACGGGAACATCGCCGACGCACTGGCCACCACCGTCCGGTTCTGCTCGGTGAAGACCGGAGCCGGTCCGTTCTCGGGCTTCGCGGCCTGCAGCAACTGGTCGAGGGTGCCGAGCAGTCCACCGCACAGGCCGACCCGGAAGAGCTCGAAGTCCGCCGACTTGGGCCGCCAGTCCTTCCACCAGTTCGGGTTGAGCAACTGTCCCCAGTTGCCGGGCGGTTTGATCAGCCCGCTGTCCTCCTTGTCCAGCACCGCGCTCAACCATTGGCCGTTGGGCAGCCGCAGCTGCCACAGTGAGCTGTCCAGGATGGTCTTCGTCAGCAGGTTGCCCACCTGGAACTTGCTGGTGACCGAGGCGACCAACAGGATCGAGCCACCGAAGTCGTTCGGCGAGCGCAGGTCCAGTTCGGACCGGAAGTCGATGCTGCCGATGTCGATGTTGGTCACGCCGCTCGGTTTCTTCCCCGGGGTCTGGGGCACGGTCGACTCCGACGACGCCGGTGCGATGGCCACGTCCTTGAACCGCTCGGCTCCCTCGGCGCCGAGTGCCCTGGTCAGTCCCGCATCGATGCGGCCGAGCAGCACGAACATCGGGGTGCGTGCCGGGTTCTCCCATTCCACCGGCTCGGGCACGCCGGTCTCCGGGCGGCCGAACTTGTCGTAGATCCGCTTCCCGTTGGCGTCGTACTTGAAGGTGAGCTTGAACTTCTCGATCGTGACGATGCCCACCGAGCCGGCCAGCCGGAGCGCGGTGACGATCTTCTGCCCACCGAAGTCATGGAAGGTCAGCCGGTACATGAAGGAAGCGTCGGCGCCCAGCCCCAGCTCCCGGAACGCCTCCTGGACCCGCTGGGTCGACCAGCCGGTCTTGGTGGGTGAGGGGTGTTCGGCCTCGTCCTGGAGCACCTCGTTCAGCCAGCCGTAGTACGAGTGCCAGGTGCCGTCGATCTCCAGCCCGAAGTTCTTGCCCACCATCGCCATGCGGTCCCGCAGCCTGGTCCGCCACGGCTCGTCGATGCCGAACTCCAGCAGCTCGGCGATCTCCTGCCGGGTGATGGCCCGCGACGGCGGATTGTCCTTCTCTCTCTTCCACCGCGTCAGCAAGGGTGCGAGCTTGGGTTCGACCGGCTGGGCCTCCGGGCCGACTCGGCTGTGGCTGACCAAGGAGAGCCGGTCGGCCAGGACCTGCTGGGGGATGGGCCGACTCTGGTCCATGGAGATCTCGGTGCGCAGTTTCTCCGGCAGGGTGGCGATCAGCCGCGCCGGCCACCGGACGGTGGGTTCGACATGCTTGAGCGCCAGCATCGGTTTGTCGGCCTTCTCGTCGAAACTGAGCAGCAGCCGGCCGCCCAGCTCCTCGGTGTACTGGAGGTACCCACGGCCGGAGAAGCCGTCGGCGAGGAGCCGGACGCCGTCGGACATCCACGGGTCCAGGGGATTGAACATCGGCGGCGGCGACGACGGCCCGAGCAGGTCCACCTGGCCGACGTCCTTGAGCCGGCCGATGAACCAGCTGATCGGGATCCGTGCCCCGGTCCGGGCCAGCTGCCTGCCGTCCTTGTCGATGGCGAACCCCCGCGCCACCCCGTGCAGCCAGTCGGTCTTGCCCTGTACCTTCACCGAGTTGACCCCACCCAACCCGCTGGGCGGCCGGCTGAACCAGATGGCCAACCCGCCGCCGGCCTGGTTGATCTGCACGAGCAGCGGGCTGACCGTGTTCTTGCGGCGCCGCTCGGCGCTCTTGAGGTCCTCCTCGGCGTTCTTGGCGTCCCCGTCGGCCTCCCAGAACCCGGTGAGGTCGAAGGCGGTACGCCGGCCGGGCTGCGCGACCTCGCGCCGCGGTCGGCGGATCGGTGCCGACGGGGTGACCAACCGCGGCTGAGGCTTGCGGGGTGGTTCGGGCGGGCTGATCCGGGGTGGCTGCGGGGGGAACATCAGTCCCGGCCTCCGAGGCCGATGCCGATGTCGATACCCGTGGGGACCTGCTGGCCGGTGCGCGGGTCGTACGTCACCTCGACGGCGGCCACCTGGTCGGTGGGCAGCACCTCGATCCACTGGTCGAAGACCTTGTAGGGCTTGTCGCTCTCGGCCTGGAAGCCCTTGTCCAGCGGGTCGAAGCCCTTCTCGTAGACCAGGTCCGTCGGCAGGTAGTTCAGCGTCACACCGGGCTCCAGCTGTTCGGTGACCACCTTGCGGCTCTCGGCGTACTTGGCGGTCACGGTGATCGCCACGTAGCGCAGCACGTCCCGGATGGTGAGCTGGCTGGGGTCCAGGTTCTGGTATCGCTGACGCAGCGCCGGGTCGGACCACAAGTAGGCCTTCAGCGCCTTGAGGATGATCGGGTTCTCCCCGGCCGAGGCCGGCTGGTACAGGTCGTCCAGTCCCTCGGCACCCTCGATGCTGGGGTCGGACAGCCAGTTCAGCGCGGCCAGTTCACGGCCGGGCCGGATCGGCATCACGGCCTTGACCCAGGGCGCGTTGAGGAAGGCGTTGCGCTGTTCGTCACCGTCCAGTTGCAGCAGCCAGCCCAGCGAGCTGCCCATGCGGGCCGGTTCGGAGTCGGCGGTGATGAAGTAGTTGTCCGGCCGGTCCATGTCCTCGTTGCTCGCCCAGCCCGAGGTGTGGTCGTCCAGACTGGTCGTGCTGGTGCTGACGATCCTGCGGACCGCCTCGATGGGCCTGCCGTCCCGGCCCTTGAGCACGTCCGGCAGGTCGACCTCGCCCATCTCGCCGAGTTCGGGGGCGAAGTTGGGGTGCGCCTCGTGCAGCTTGGGCCGCCACCACTCCGGAGCCACGAAGTAGAGCATCGCCTCCACGTCGAAGATGGAGTTGATCAGTTCGGCCAGCTTGTGCAGCATCAGCGCCTGGGCGGGCACCTGCCCGTTGACGGTCATCAGCTGCTGGAGCAGCCGACGGTAGACCACCACGCGCTCCTCCTCGCGGAGCACGGTGTAGTCCCGCTGCCTGATCTTGCTGGCGGCGGCGATCCGTTCGGTGGCCGCCTTCAGGTAGGCCTCGCGCTGTTTGCGGTCCAGCTCCAGGTCCCGCGTGGCGGCCTTCGCCTTGTTCGCGTCGGCGATCTCCTGCTTCTTCGCGTCGGTGGGGCGGTACGTCACCGGCACGCTGAAGCTGAAGGCCTCACCCTTGTCGCCGTGGGCGTTCATGATGAACACCGACAGCGAGGGGTGCCTCGGCAGCGGTGGCTGCTTCGGCTCCGGGAACCCGAGAAACTTCGGCAACGGCGGAAAGTAGATCGGCTTGGTCCGGTTGAGGACGAAGTCCACGGAGGCGACCTCCGTCAGCCAGCGCGCCTCGCCCACCGACGCCGGCTCGTAGCCGTCGCGGGGCCGCAGCTCCACGTCACAGACCCACCAGGCGTTGTCCACGTTGCCGTCCGAGGGCGGTTTGATGTAGCCGTCCTTGGGATAGCCGAAGGTGACCTTGACCTCCTCGGTGTAGTCCTCCGGGATCGGGATCTCCGGGGCGGGGGCGATCGCGGTGACGTCCGGCGGGGCCGCGACGTGCACCAGCTTGGCGATGCCCAGCGCCGCGCCCGGATCATCGACGTACGACTGCCAGCACAGCTGGGTGCCGAGGTCCTGCACCTGCACGCCGACGCGGCGCATCTTGCGGCGCAGCTCGTAGTTGACCAGCTTCTGGGTGGTGTTGGACAGCACGTACCGGCGGCTGCTGCTGTCGGTGGTCTCGGTGACCGTGCGGAACGTGGTCTTGAAGTTGCGCTTGATCTCGGTGGTCAGCCGGTCGGTCTGCTGCCGCATCTGCTTGTGCGTCTGCTCGCGGGCCTGCCGCTGGGTGGTGTTGAGGTCCATCGTGGCGGTCTCGTTGGCGTCGCCCCACACCCAGTCCTGGTTGCTGGACACCGAGAAGCCCAGCTTGGTGTTCTGCTCGTTCTCCTGCTTGACCGCGGTCGACAGTTCGTCCTGGTTGGTGGTTTCCCGCTCCCGCCGCTCGAACAGTTCCACGCTCTCCTCGACGGTGCGCTCCACCTGCTCCCGCCGCGTGTGCGACTCGATCAGCTCCACGGTGCCGCCCGGGCTGAGCCAGATGTGCTGCACCGGCGGGCCGAGGAAGGTGTCGAACTCGAAGAAGTACTGCCGGAAGAGGTGCACCAGGCCGACGGGGGAGAGGCTGACCCGGTTCAGTGCCTCGCCGCGGGAGAGGTATTCCAGTGGGTCCAGCATCTGCTGGAGCCCTCGGTACTGGTCGATCTTGACCAGGTTGCCGGTCGGCGGGGTGAACAGGTCGGCCAGCGTCGGGATCAGGTTCTGCTCGGCCAGGTGGTTCAGCAGCCCGGCGACCATGGACTCCTTCGCGCCGATCTTCTCCAGCAGCGTCTGGCGGTCCTGGGCGCTCGGCCTGGGATTCAGCGCGTCCACCCGCTTGAACAGCTCCGGCACCACCTTGGTGGCCAGCAGGTTGTCCAGGTTCTGCCGGGACAGCAGCGGCAGCCAGGTGGCCGGGTCGCGCGGGTTCTTGTTCTTGACGGCTTCGGCGATCAGATCCGCGAGGGTGGAGGCGATCACCGGGCTGTACGGTCTGTTGGCCAGCGCGGTGCCGGTCTTCAGGTCAACGGTCTCCGGGCTGCCGAGCGCCGCCGGTGGGTTGCCTTCGGCGGCCTCGCCGACCGGGGCCGCGTGCACGCTGACGCCGGGTGGGATGTAGGTCGACTGGGGGGCGACCGTCCGGGACACGGTGGCCAGCACGGCGTCGTCGGCCCGGCGCAGTCCCTCGAGGAACCGCGCGATCGTGCGTTGCGAGCGCCAGCCCAGCAGCGGCTGGATCAGTCCGAAGGACTCGCTGGCATACGGCAGGGTGTACTTGAACTTCTCCAAGTTGGGCAGGCGGGACGGCCGTTCAGCCATGGGCGATTCCCCCTTTTGCCGGCGACGAGCGCCGAGTCCACATGCGCCATCGCGCACTGCTGACAGAGTAGGAAGCACGCTGGTCGAATCGAATTCCCCAAAAGTGGGGATTGCATTGGCGGATGTGGTGCAGCAGCGGTCGCCCGCCCACAGACCGCTGTAGGCATGTGTGGCCCGCGCCCGCGCGCTAGGTGTTCAGCGCGGTGAGCAGCTCCGCCCGGCCGGAGACGCCGAGCTTGCGGTAGACGGACTTGAGGTGATCGTGGACCGTGTGCAGTGACACGTCGAGGTGTCGCGCGATCTGTTTGGCCGCCGACCCGTCCAGCAGGTACTCGATCACCTGCCGCTCCCGGGCGGTGATTCCGTACCAGGAACCGAGTGAGCCCAGCAGCTGGCGGGGTGGCACGGCCCGCACCAGCACGGCCACCGCGCCGCCCGGGTTCAGAAGCTGCCCTTCCGCGGAGATCCACCGGCCGAACCGGGCCGCCGGTCCGTGCATCACCGGCGCCGGGGCGGCAGGCTGCCGCAGGCACAGCCGCGTCTGCGCGGCCATACCGGCGACCAGCGCGTCGACCCAGCTGGAGGGATGGTGCTCGCGCAGCCGCTCCGCCCACCATGAAGCCATCGGGGTGGCGCCGGTGACGTTTCCGTCCGCGTCCACGACGAACACCCCGGGCGCCATATCCGGCGCCACCGGTCGCATCGGGCCGCTGCGCACGTACTGCCGCAATGCCGAGATCAACACAGGTGCCAGTTCCAACACCCGTGCGGCATCAGTCCTGTCGAAGGCCCGACCGCCCGCCGAACGCAGCAGGGCCAGCGAACCCCACACCCCGCGAACATCCCGCAGCAGCACCCGCAGCTCACCCCCGACCCCGTGAGCGTCGAACAACTGCCGCGCCAGCAGATCCCGCTTGCCGTGACCGGTACCCACCAAACCGGCCGGCATCGTTTGCCGAATCAGGTCCGCCGGGAGGCACGGATCCTTGCCCGCCAAGTAACTCTGCATGAACTGCCGACCGAACTCGGTCTCGAAGTTGTGCCAGAAACTGAACACGGTGTGCCCGACACCGTCCGGGTTGTTGCCCATCAACCGCAACGCGTCGTGTGCCACGACCGGACGGACAGCCAGAGACACGGCCTCGGCCAGTTCGAGCGAGCTCAGAGATTCCCCCGCTAACGCGGGCAACCCGCGCAGCAACCGACCTTCAAATGCCACCCACTCACCGTTGCTCGTTACTGCCGCCAAAGCAACGAAATTCACGGGACCCACCCTTCGCGTTCGAGGGCGCGGTACGCCGCCGCCCCCCTGACCAGCAGGCCGAGTAGGCCCTGAGGCAGTACGCATTCGCTGCGCAATCTCAGCGGAATTCCGCATCGATTAGTGGATCCTGAGTTTGTTCTCAGGGGCTGGTGGTTTTCCTTCGAATACGAACCCGGTCTCGGTCGGTGAACCTGTCCGCGGTGTCCGGGTTCGGGTGAGTATCGCGGACACTGGGCAGCAGGAGGAGGGAGGCCGACCGTGCTGACCGTTGTCCGTGAACAGCTGGGCCAGGCCCTGTTCCGCCGCGTCGCCGGCCCCGACGGACCGGCGACGCGTGCCCGCATCCACCACGCCCCCGGCCCGCGCTGGTTCGATCCGGACCGCCCGATCCGCACCGTCCACGGTGACGCCTCGATGTTCATCGGTGGGCTGAGCGCCCTGCTGTTGCAGTCCCTGCATCCGCTCGCCATGGCGGCGGTGGCCGGGCACTCCGGTTACCGCGGCGACCCGTGGGGCCGACTGCAGCGCACCAGTACTTTCCTGGCCGTGACGACCTACGGCACCGCCGCGGACGCCCAGCGGGCGGTCGACCGCGTCCGCGGCATCCACGAACGGATCCGTGGGACGACGGCCGAGGGCGTGCCGTACCACGCGGCCGATCCGCACCTGCTCGGCTGGGTGCACTCCGCCGAGACGGACAGCTTCCTGCGCGCCCACGAACGCTATGGAGCCCGCCCGCTGGACGCCGCCGGCTACGACGCCTACGTCGCCGACACCGCACGCGTCGCCGAGGCGCTGGGGGTGAGCGATCCACCGCGCGACCGCCGCGAGCTGTCCGAGCGCGTGGCCGCCTACCGGCACGAACTCAGGGCCACATCCGAAGCCCGGGCCGCCGCCCGCTTCCTGCTGTTCCAGCCTCCTCTGCCCCTTGCGGTACGGCCCTTCTACGGCGGGCTGGCCGCGAACGCCGTCGCGCTGCTCCCGCCCTGGGCCCGCCGCATGCTGTGGCTGCCCCGGGTGCCGGTCGTCGAGGACCTCACCGTACGCCCCACCGGACAGGCCCTGACCCGGACCATCCGCTGGGTCATGACTCCACCGCGCCCGTCCGGTCCGACGTGAGCGCGCGGCACCTGGACCGTGTCTGACAATTCAGCGGCGGCGCAGCGCGGCCTCAGGCGGGCAGTTTCGTGTCGACGACGAAGCTGATCTCGATGACCTGGCCGGGGAAGGTCAGTTCGGTGACGCCGAGGACGGTGCTGACCGGGTGGTGGTCGCCGAAGTAGGCCAGGTTGCCCTCCGCCGTCGCCGCGGCGTTCTGCCGTAGGTTCACCACGTACAGGGTCTGCGAGACGACCTGGTTCCGGGTGACGTCGTAGTGGTCCAGGACCTTGTCCGTGTTGACGTAGGTCTGCTTGAGCTGGGCGGTGAAGTCGCCCGAGTGGAGGAACTCGCCCGCCTCGTCGAGCGAGAGCTGTCCGGAGACATGGATCAGATCGCCGGACTTGATCGTCTGCGCGTAGCCGAAGTCGCTCTCGGCCGGCACGTTGTGGTGGAAGACATCGATGGTGGCCAACGGTGCTCGCCCTTCTCTCATGCTCTCTTGTGGTTACTCGGGAACTGTAGGAGAGTGAGAGCCGACCTGGAAGAACGCACTTTTTTGTGACAGAGGAACCTGATGGTGACCAAGCAGCTACTCAAGGGTTTGCCCGAGGACGCGGATCTGAGGCGCGCGGACTCCCTGGCGCGGGAGATCTTCTCCGACGTCGCCAACAAGTGGGCGCTCCTGATCATCGAGGCGCTCGGTGAGCGCACCCTGCGCTTCAGCGAGTTGCGGAACGAGGTCGAGGGCGTCAGTCACAAGATGCTCACCCAGAACCTGCGCATGCTGGAGCGCAACGGCCTGGTCGACAGGAAGGTGCACCCCACGGTGCCTCCGAGGGTCGAGTACACCCTCACCGAGCCGGGCCGGGGCCTGCGCACCACGGTCGACGCCATGTGCGGCTGGACCCACCAGTACCTCGGTCACATCGAGGACGCGCGCCGTCGCTTCGGCGCCTGACGAGCGCCCAGGACTCCCGGAAACCTGCCCTGACTCGGCCCAGGGGATCCCGCGAGCCGCGACGAGCCTGCGGCCTCCGGCGGTCGTACTGTCGAACCCGTCACAGAGGAGGAGGACTCCTGATGCGTAGCGTGACCTATTCGATGAGCGTCTCGCTTGACGGCTTCATCGTCGGGCCGGACGGCAGCTTCGACTGGACGGTGCCCGACGAGGAGGTCTTTCGCTTCTGGATCGACGAGATCCGAGAGGTCGGCGTCCATCTGCTGGGGCGACGGCTGTACGAGACGATGCTGTACTGGGAGACCGCCGACCAGGATCACTCGCTCGACGCCTCCGAGCTCGAGTGGGCCGCGCTCTGGAAGCCGCTGCCCAAGGTGGTGTTCTCCACCACGCTGTCCGCGGTGCAGGGCCATGCCCGCCTGGCCTCCGGCGGCGTGACGGAGGAGATCGAGCGGTTGCGAGCCGAGCCGGGGGAGGGCGACATCGCGATCGGCGGCGCGACTCTCGCTGCCGAGGCGGCCGCGTCGGGTCTGATCGACGAGTACCGGGCCATGGTCTACCCGGTGCTGGTCGGCGGTGGCGTTCCGTTCTTTCCCCAGCGCGAGCGCCGGGTGGATCTCGAACTCGTCGAGACCCGCACGTTCAGCTCGAGAGTCGTCTACCTCCGCTACCGCGTGGCGCGCTAGCCGGCGTGCTTGAGAACGCGACGGCGCTCCATGAGCTCTGCGGCGGTACGCGCGCCGAAACCTCAGTTGCCCCGCCTGTCCGAGAGCCCCCGGGTGACGAGGCTGAGAGCACCCGCGAGTTGTTCGCGGTGCCGGTGCAGCATTTCGGGGGTGATGCCGGTTTCGGCCGTGTCGTGGGCGAGGCGGTCGGCCGCCACTTTGAGTACGGCGTTCACGGCGGCGGCCTGCGCGCGGACCTCGAATGCGTCGGCCGGCACACCCATGCGTTCTGCGAGCACTTCGGCGAACGTGTCCTCCGCGTGCTCCCTGAGCATGAGGTAGGCGGCACGCAGCGCGGGGTCGTCACGGGTCAGCCGGACCACGGTGTGAACTGCATCGATGTCCGCGCTGGACGACGATTCGAGGAGGGGCTGGTAGGCCGCTCGCAGGTGCTCCGTCAGGTCCATGTCGGCCGGCCAGGCGCGCAGGACCGCCCGGAAGGCGTCGATCGTCTTCGTGAGCAGTGGCCCCACGCAGCTTTCCTTGGTGCGGAAGTGGCGCCACAGCGTGCGTTCGGAAACGCCGGCCGCTCGTGCGATCTGCTCGCCGGAGGTGGCGGCCACACTCTGTTCGGCGAACAGCCGGACCGCGTGGCGGGAGATGTCGAGGCGTTGCCGCTCACGTTGCTCGTCGCTCACCGGCGGCCGCCCCCGGCGGACCCGGCCGCCGCCTGCTCTGAAGTCCTCCATCGGGAGATCTTAAGCACCCCGTCGGTGCGGGCCGATTGACGCAAACTTTATTGTCAGTCACTGCCAATAAAGTGCTACGGTCAAGCCACCGGAAAGATCATCGGAGGAGAGCCATGAGCGTTGCCGCCGAACGTCCGCAGCTGCCCTTCACCCGTCCGAACGTCCTCGATCTCGCCCCGTTCTACGAGGTGCTGCGCCGGGAGGCCCCGGTCACGCCGGTCACCACCCCGGCCGGAGACCCCGCCTGGCTGGTCACCCGCTTCGACGAGGTCCGCGACCTGCTCGGCGACAAGCGGCTCGGCCGCTCCCATCCCGAGCCGGAGCAGGCGTCACGCATCACCAGCGCCGCGGTACTGGACGGGCCCACGGGCGACTACGACACCGAGGAGGCCGACCACACCCGGATGCGCCGGCTGCTGACCCCGGCGTTCTCGGCCAAGCGGATGCAGATGCTCTCCGGCCATGTGCAACACCTGGTCGACGAGTGCATCGACCAGCTCCTTGTCGAGCACGCCGCCGCACCCGACCGTGTCGTCGACCTGCACGCCGGGCTGGCCTTCCCGTTGCCCGTCGCGGTCATCTGCCGGTTGCTCGGGGTGCCGGAGGACGACCACGAGTACTTCGCCTCGCTGTCGGAACGCATGGCCAACTACGCCATCGGTGACGAAGCCCACCGAGCGCGGGACGAGTTCAGCGACTACATGACCGGCCTCGCCGAGACGAAACGCGCGCGGCCAGGGGAGGACGTGATCTCCGACATCGTCCGCGCCCAGAGCACCGACCCGGACTACGACTACGCCGAGATGATCCGGCTCTGTGTCGGACTGCTGTTCGCCGGGCACGAGACCACGGTCAACCGCATCGGCCTGGGCACGCTCTTCCTGCTCACCAGGCCCGACCAGTGGCAGGCGCTGACCGCCGACCCCGCCGGACGGATCAACGCCACCGTCGAGGAGATCATGCGCATGGGAGCGCCCGGCGATCTCGGTCTGCTGCGGTACGCCCACACCGACCTCGACGTCGCCGACGTCACCATCCGCCGCGGCGACGCCGTCATCCTCTCGGTCAACGCCGCCAACCGCGACGCGTCCGTCTACACCGACGCCGAGACGTTCAACCCCGACCGTCCGGAACGCAGCCACCTCGGATTCGGCCACGGCGCCCACTTCTGCATCGGAGCGAGCCTGGCCCGCGTCGAACTGCGCATCGCGTTCGCCACCCTGGCCCGCCGCCTGCCCGATCTCCGGCTCGCCAAGGAAGTCGACGAACTGGAGGTGCGCACCACCCTCACCGGTGGTGTGACCGAGCTTCCCGTGACCTGGTGAACACCCCTGAAGTCCTCTACCAGGCAGCCCTGACCTGAGGCAACGCGTGTGAGAGATGACATGCTCTGGGGATGACGGGCCGGCTCTGGTTCAGGCGTCGTAGGAGTGGAAGCCGCGGCCGCTCTTGCGGCCGAGGTGGCCCGCGGCGACCATGCGGCGCAGGAGGGCGGGGGGTGCGTACAGCGGCTCCTTGAACTCCTCGTACATGGACTCGGCCACGGCCTGGGCGGTGTCGAGGCCGATGAGGTCGAGCAGACGCAGTGGCCCCATGGGGTGGGCACATCCGAGTTCCATGCCCCGATCGATGTCTTCCGGCTGTGCGGAGCCCGACTCCACCATCCGTACCGCGCTGAGAAGGTAGGGCACCAGGAGGGCGTTGACGACGAAGCCTGAGCGGTCGGGCGCCTGGATTGCCTGTTTGCCCAGCTGCTCGGCGAAGTCGCGGGTGCGCCGCACGGTGTCCGCGCTGGTGATGAGAGCGGGAATGAGCTCGACCAACTGCTGCACGGGCACGGGGTTGAAGAAGTGCAGGCCGATGACCTGCGCGGGCCGCTCGGTGGCGACGGCGAGATCGACGATGGGGATCGAGGAGGTGTTGGTCGCCAGGACCGCCGCAGGATCCTCGACTGCCTTGTCCAGGGTGCGCAGGACATCGGTCTTGATGTCGCGGTTCTCGGCGACGGCCTCGACGACGAACTGGCGGTCGGACAGGTCGCTGAGGTCATGGGTGAAGGAGAGCCTGGCGAGGGCCTGGTCTCGCTGCTCCTCGCTGAGCTTGCCGCGCCGTACACCTCGGTCGAGGGAGGTGGTGAGTCGGCGGCGGCCTGCCTCGAGCGCGTCCGGTGTGGCCTCGGCGACACGGACGCAGATGCCGCTACGGGCGGCGACTTCGGCGATACCGGAGCCCATGAGGCCGCATCCGACGACGCCGAGACGGGTGACTGGAGCCATCTGAGGTCCTATCTGATGAGTCGTTGCGTGTGGTGTGCGGGGCCTGGGTCACACGTTGCGGCGGTACTGGCCGCCGACCTCGAAGAAGGCCTCGGTGATCTGCTGAAGGGAGCACACGCGGGCGGCGTCCATGAGGACGGCGAAGACGTTGCGGCCGTCCATGGCCGCGTCCTTGAGTGCGGTCAGTGCGGTGTGGGCCTGGTCGCGGTGGTGGGACTGATGGGTGCGCACGCGTCGCAGCTGGGACTGCTTCTCGTCCTCGGTGGCGCGCGCCAGCTCGATGACGCCCGGCTCGGCGGTGTCCGCGTGGGGGTTGCGGAAGGTGTTGACGCCGATGATGGGCAGGGTGCCGTCGTGCTTGCGCTGCTCGTAGAGCATTGACTCGTCCTGGATGCGGCCGCGTTGGTAGCCGGTCTCCATGGCACCGAGCACGCCGCCGCGCTCGCTGATCCGCTCGAACTCGGTGAGGACGGCCTTTTCGACCAGGTCGGTGAGCTCGTCGATGATGAACGATCCCTGCAGTGGGTTCTCGTTCATGGCCAGGCCCCACTCCCGGTTGATGATCAGCTGGATGGCCAGCGCCCTGCGGACCGAGTCCTCGGTGGGGGTGGTGACCGCTTCGTCGTAGGCGTTGGTGTGCAGGCTGTTGCAGTTGTCGTAGATCGCGATGAGCGCCTGGAGCGTCGTGCGGATGTCGTTGAAGTCCATCTCCTGGGCGTGGAGGGAGCGGCCGGAGGTCTGGACGTGGTACTTCAGCTTCTGGGAACGCTCGTTGGCGCCGTACTTCTCCTTCATCGCGACGGCCCAGATCCGGCGGGCGACCCGGCCGAGGACGGAGTATTCGGGGTCCATGCCGTTGGAGAAAAAGAACGACAGGTTCGGGGCGAAGTCGTCGATGTGCATGCCCCGGGCCAGATAGGCCTCGACGTAGGTGAAACCGTTGGCCAGGGTGAAGGCCAGCTGGCTGATCGGGTTCGCACCGGCTTCGGCGATGTGGTAGCCGGAGATCGACACCGAGTAGAAGTTGCGGACCTTGTTGGCGATGAACCACTCCTGGATGTCGGCCATCATCCGAAGCGAGAACTCGGTGGAGAACAGACAGGTGTTCTGGCCCTGGTCCTCCTTGAGGATGTCGGCCTGCACCGTGCCGCGCACATGCGCCAGCGCATACGCGCGCAGCTCGGCCGCCTCGTCCGGCGATGGATCGCGGCCCTCGGTGGTGCGGAACCTCGCGGCCTGCTGGTCGATGGCGGTGTTGAGGAAGAACGCCAGGATGGTCGGCGCGGGTCCGTTGATCGTCATGGACACCGAGGTCGTCGGCGCGACCAGGTCGAAGCCGTCGTAGAGCGCCTTCATGTCCTCCAGCGTGGCCACCGACACACCGGAGGTGCCGACCTTCCCGTAGATGTCGGGGCGTTCGTCCGGGTCACGGCCGTAGAGCGTCACCGAGTCGAAGGCGGTGGACAAACGGGTGGCCGGCTGTCCCTCGGACAGCAGCTTGAACCGACGGTTCGTGCGGAACGGATCGCCCTCGCCGGCGAACATCCGCGCCGGGTCCTCACCATCGCGTTTGAAGGGGAAGACCCCGGCCGTGAAGGGGAAGCGGCCCGGCAGGTTCTCCCGACGCCAGAACCGCACCAGCTCCCCGTGGTCGGTGAACCTGGGCAGGGCGACGCGAGGGACCTTGTTGCCCGAGAGGGATTCGCGGGTCAGCCTGGTGCGGATCTCCCCGTCCCGGACCTTCACGATCTGCTCCTCGCCGGAATAGGAGGCGATGACAGCGGGCCAGTTCTCGATCTGCTCCCTGACGGCGTGCGGAAGCCCCCGGCGGGCATCCTCGAGCAGTGCCTGGACGTTCCCGGCGTCGGAGCCGGCCTCGACCAGCTCGCCCTCGACCGCTGCCAGACGCTGCACCCGCCGGGCCGCCTCGGCCAGCCGACCGGTCTCCGCGTGGTACGTACGAACGGTGTCGGTGATCTCGGCGAGATAGCGGACCCGGTCCGCTGGAACCACCTGCCGGATGCCGGAGGAGTGGCGCACGTCGACCGGTACCAGCGCGCCCTCGGACAACGGCAGGCCCTTCTCGGCCAGGACAGTCCGCAGGTGCTGGTAGAGCGCGGTGACACCGTCGTCGTTGAAGGTCGCCGCCGAGGTGCCGTACACCGGCATGTCCTCGGGCCTCATGCCGAACGCCTCGCGGTTACGGACCAGTTGGCGGCCCACGTCGCGCAGCGCGTCCTTGGCGCCGCGCCGCTCGAACTTGTTGATCGCCACGACGTCGGCGAAGTCGAGCATGTCGATCTTCTCCAACTGGGAGGCGGCGCCGAACTCCGGTGTCATCACGTACAGGGAGCTGTCGACGAACGGCACGATCGCCGCGTCGCCCTGGCCGATGCCCGGTGTCTCCACGATCACCAGGTCGAACCCTGCGGCCTTGACCACGTCGATGACGTCGGACAGGTGCGCGGGCAGCTCGTGGCTGCCGCGGGTGGCGAGGCTTCGGAAGAAGACCCTGTTCCCGTCGAGGGAGTTCATGCGGATCCGGTCGCCGAGCAGTGCCCCGCCGCCACGGCGCCGGGTCGGGTCGACCGCGATCACCGCGATCCGCTGGGGGCACCTCCCGGCGGTAGCTGAGGGATTGTCCTGCTGGTCGATACGGAAGCGCCGTACGAGTTCGTCGGTCAGTGAGGACTTTCCCGAGCCTCCGGTGCCGGTGATGCCGAGCACCGGCACGACCCGTGCCGCGGCGGCGGCACGCAGCTTCTCCAGGAGATCCGGGGGCAGCTTGCCCAGCTCCGCGCCGGTGATGGCACGGGCGATCGCGAACCGGTCACCGGCGAGCACGGCGGCCGCATCGGTCTGCCTGCCTTCCCAGAGGTCGAAGTCGCAGTCCCGCACCACGGAGTTGACCATCCCGGCGAGGCCCATCCGCTGGCCGTCCTCGGGGGAGAAGATGGTCACCCCGCTCTCGCGCAACCGGGCTGTCTCCTCCGGAACGATGACGCCGCCACCGCCGCCCACCACGCGGATGTGCTCCGCTCCCTGCGAGCGCAGCGACTCGACCAGATACTCGAAGTACTCGACGTGGCCGCCCTGGTAGGACGAGACCGCCACGCCGTGTGCGTCCTCTTCCAACGCCGCGTCCACGACCTCCCGCACCGACCGGTTGTGTCCGAGGTGGATCACCTCGGCGCCCTGGGACTGGAAGATGCGCCGCATGATGTTGATCGACGCGTCATGCCCGTCGAACAGAGCTGAAGCGGTGACGAGGCGGACGGGGTGCACGGGTCGGTGCAGATCGCTCATGAGGGCCTTCCCGGGACGGGGCGGGGTAGTGCTCCGAGAAAAGATAGTAGGACGTCCTAGTAAATTACTGGAAGTGATCGCCGTCACAGATCGAGGACCAGGCGAGGCCCGCACGAGCGGGAGACGCAGATGAGCATGGTGTCGCCCGCGGCCCGCTCGTCCTCGGTCAGCAGCGAGTCACGGTGGTCGGGTCTGCCGTCGAGTACATCGGTTTCGCAGGTGCCGCACGTGCCCTCCCGGCAGGAGGAGTCCACCGCGACGCCGGCCTCCTCCACGGCTTCGAGCACCGAGCGGTCCGGCGGCACGGTGAGGGTGAGTCCGGAACGGGCGAGCTGCAGCTCGAAGGCCTCGTTCGGGCCGGTTTCGGCCGTCCGCGTCGGGGTGAACCGTTCGACGCCCAGCGTGCCGGGGGGCCAGTCCGCGCACTGCTCCCGCACCGCCCGCAGCAGGGGTTCGGGGCCGCAGGCGTGCACCAGAGTGCCCTTCTCGGGTGTGCCGAGGTGGGCGGCGAGGTCCAGCAGGCCGTACTCGTCCTGTGGACGGACGAGCGCCCGGTCTCCGTACGGTGCGAGGCGGTCCAGGAACGCCATGGAGGTACGGGTGCGGCCGCCGTACAGCAGGCGCCAGTCCGCGCCCGCGGCCTCGGCGGCCTCGACCATGGGAAGGATGGGCGTGATACCGACGCCGCCGGCGACGAACAGATGGCGTGCGGCGGGCCGCAGCGGGAAGTTGTTCCGCGGTCCGCGGACCCGCACGGTGGCCCCTTCGCGCAGGTGGTCGTGGACGTACGCGGAGCCGCCGCGGCCCCGCGGCTCGCGCAGCACGGCGATCTGCCACGCCCCGCGTTCGGCCGGGTGTCCGCACAGGGAGTACTGACGGATCACCTCGCCGTCGTCGCTGCCCAGGAGTACGTCGATGTGGGCACCCGGCGTCCAGGAGGGGAGCGGACCGCCGTCCGGGCGGCGGAGGGTGAGGGAGACCACGCCGTCGGCGGCCCAGGTGCGGGTCGCCACGGCAAGGGCCATGCCGGCCGGGGGCAGTTGGTCGTTCATGGTGGTTCGGCTCCGAGTTCAGGTCTGCGTCGGCACATGCAGCAACAGCGCGTCGCCCTGGCCGCCGCCTCCGCAGAGGGCCGCCGCGCCGCTGCCGCCTCCGCGCCGCCGCAGTTCCGCAGCCAGGGTCAGCACCAGCCGGGCCCCGGACATGCCGACCGGATGCCCGAGCGCGATCGCTCCGCCGTTGACGTTCACCTTGTCCAGGGGGATGCCCAGGTCCCGTACGGAGGCCAGGGCCACTCCGGCGAACGCCTCGTTGATCTCGAACAGGTCCAGGTCGGCGGCCTTCAGCCGGCCGTCCCGGGACAGTGCGTCGCGGACCGCGCCCGCCGGCTGGACGAGCAGCGAGGGGTCGGGGCCGGCGACCGTGCCGTAGGCGCCGATCTCGGCCAGCGGCGTCAGGCCCTCCCGCAGGGCGCGCTCCGCGCTCATCACGACGACGGCCGCGGCGCCGTCGGAGAGCTGTGACGAGTTGCCCGCGGTGATGGTGCCCACGTCGGAGAAGGCCGGCTTCAGCCGCCCCAGGCCCTCTGCGGTGCTCCCTGGCCGTACGCCCTCGTCGGTGTCAACCACCGTCCCGCCCCGGCGCTCGGCCACGGTGACGGGTGCGATCTCCTCGGACAACGCACCCGACCCCTGGGCGTGGGCGGCTCTTTGATGGGAGAGCGCGCTGTACTCGTCCTGTTCCTCGCGGGACAGGGCGAACGGCCGCTGGTAGCGCTCGGTGGCCGCGCCCATGGAGACGCCGTCGAAGGCGCAGAGGAGGGCGTCGCGGTCGAGGGCGTCCTCCACCGCGGTCGAGCCGTACTTCCAGCCGGTGCGAGCCCCGCGCAGCAGGTGCGGGGCGCCCGACATGGACTCCATGCCGCCCGCGACGACCACCTCGTGGCGGCCGGAGGCGATCATGAGGTCGGCCAGGGCGATGGCGTGCAGACCGGACAGGCAGAGCTTGTTGACGGTGCTCGCGGGGACGGAGAAGGGAATACCGGCGCGGATCGCGGCCTGCCGTGCCGAGTTGGGGCCGGCCCCGGCCTGGACGACGTGGCCCATGACGACGGCTTCCACGGCGGCCGGCTCCAGATGGATGGCGGTCAGTGCCGCGCCGATGGCGTGGGCGCCGAGGTCGACCGCGGACACGGTGCTCAGAGCACCCATCAGCTTGCCGATGGGCGTCCTCGCTCCGGCGACGATGACGGATCCGGGCATGGCCGGGACCTCCTGGGGGAGTGGGGTGGGGTCAGGCGACCGGGGCGACGGCACGTTCTGCGATCAAGTGCGCCGTTTCGTTCACCGAGTGCAGAACGATGCGGCCACCCGGCAACCGCCGTACCCGGCTGACTGAGGTGTAGCCGGGGTGGAACCAGAACATCGTGGGCAGGCCGAGCACCGTCGCCAGATAGGTGTTGGTGATGCCACCGTGGCAGACGGCCGCGACCCGCCCGCCGGGATGGGTGCCGAGGATGGTGTCCATGGCCCGCACGGCACGCGCGCGAAAGGCGTCCCAGTCCAGATCGGGCACGAACTCCTCGTAGCGCCCCTCGGCGAGCGCCGCCGCCCGGGGATCGTCCGCGTCGATCTGCTCCGGTGGCGTGTAGGGCTGTGACACGTCGGTGTCCCACTCACGCAGGTCGTCGAGGACGGTGGCGGTCAGGCCGGTGAGCTGTTCCAGGGGCGCCGCGGTCTCGCGGGCACGCCGGAACGGGCTGGAGTACACGGCGTCGATGTCCTCGTGCACGAGCCAGGCGGCGAGGCGCTCGGCCTGAGCGATGCCCTCCGGCGACAGCCCCGGGTCGAACACGCCCGCCAGGGGGAGGCCGTGCCGGATGAGGAGGAGTTCGGTCATGGGTGATCCTTCGTACGCGGGAAGGCGGGAAAAGCGAGAGGGGCG
>NZ_VJZC01000147.1 GCF_009377185.1 Streptomyces spongiae | reverse complement strand
CCCGGTGACCCCGTCCCCGAGCTACAGCCTGCCCCCGGCGGCCAACGGCCCCAGGGAGGACTGACCCGGCGACGGCACCGGCTGCCGACCGTACGCGTCTGCCGGGTTCTGTTCGTGAGCGGCTGCGGGTTGCGTGTGGTTGATCGCGCAGTTCCCCGCGCCCCTGAAAGACCTGGGGCGCGCCCCGTGCTTTTAAGGGGCGCGGGGAACTGCGCGACCAGCCACGACGAACCCGCACAACGCCACCGGCCGCACCCGGCAGACGCGTCGCCCACCGAGCCCAATGGAATGTCCCCGCGGCCCGGTTGCTTTACTTCCCCCCACCTCGAACCGAAATATCCCTTATAGCCGCCGCGCGCGAAGGGATACACGATGAGAGCCGCCGTGCTGTACGGAACCGCCGGGTCCTTGGTCCTGACCGCCCTCGTCGCCGCACCGGCCGACGGAGATCCCCTGGGGCCGACGCACCGAACCGTCACCGAGACGCACGGCACCGTGATCGCCGCCGAACGGGCCTGGAAGGAGGGCATCCGGTTCGGCAGGTGTCCCAAGGAGGACGGCCTGCCCAGCAGTCTCCAGTGCGGCACCGTCACCGTGCCCCTGGACTACGCCCGCCCCGACGGCCAGAAGATCAAGCTGACGGTGAGCCGGATCAAGGCCACGGGCAAGGGCCCCGCGAAGGGAAGGGTCGCGCGCCAGGGCGCCCTCGTCTACAACCCGGGCGGCCCCGGCGCCTCCGGCATGGCGTTCCCCCTGGTCGGCTACATCCCCGGATGGAAGCGCATCGCCGCCGCGTACGACCTGGTCGGGTACGCGCCGCGTGGCGTGGACCGCTCGGCGCCGCTGTCCTGCCAGGACCCCCGGCGCTTCCCGCAGGGCCCCTCGGCGGCGCCGGTTCACCCCTCGGAGCGGTTCAAGAAGGAGCGCGTCGCGCAGGCGAAGGCGTACGCGCGCGGCTGCGCACAGCGGAGCGGCAGCCGCCTGCGGCACTACCACTCGCTGAACAACGCCCGTGACCTGGACGTCCTGCGGGCCGCGCTCGGCGAACCGAAACTGACGTTCATGGGCGCCTCGTACGGCACGTACTTCGGGGCGCTGTACGCGACCCTGTTCCCCTCGAACGTGCGCCGCATGGTCTTCGACTCGGCGGTGAACCCCGCCCCCGACCAGGTCTGGTACCGCAACAACCTCGACCAGTCGGCCGCCTTCGAGGGCCGCTGGGCGGACTTCCGCGTGTGGATGGCCCGGCACCACGCGACGTACGGGCTCGGGGACAGCGCGGAGAAGGTGGCGAAGAGCTACGAGAGGGCGCGGGCGCGGCTGGCCGCCAAGCCCGCGGACGGGAAGGTGGGGCCCGGTCAGCTGAAGGGCACCTTCCTCCAGGCCACGTACTACGACGACTACTGGCCCTCGCGGGCGCAGGCGCTGTCCGCGTATCTGAAGGGCGATCCGAAGCCGTTGGTCCGGCTGGCCGGTCCGCACCCGGAGGCGGTCGCCGGCCAGGAGAACGCGGGCGCGGTGTACACGGCCGTCGAGTGCAACGACGCGCCCTGGCCCACGGACTGGCGGGTCTGGAACCTCGACAACACCCGTCTGGCCCGCACGGCACCGTTCGAGACCTGGGACAACGTGTGGCTGAACCTGCCGTGCGCGTTCTGGCCGGCGCCCCGGCAGCGGCCCCTCGACGTGCGCACGGGCCCCGGCGAACTGGCGCCGACGCTGATCCTGGCCGCCGAGCGGGACGCGGCGACACCGTACGACGGGGCGCTCGAACTGCACCGGAGGCTGTCGGGCTCGGTGCTGGTGACGGAGCGGGACGCGGGCACGCACGGCCTCGTGGGCGGCGCCAACCCGTGCGTCAACAGCTACCTGGAGGCGTACCTCCTGGAGGGCACGCTCCCGGCGCGGCGCGCGGCGTGCGCCCCGCGCCCGGAGCCCCAGCCGACGGAACCGGGCGACCGTCCCTCCGAGGGCCAGGCCGCCCGCCACCTCCACTGATCAGGCGAGCCCCGCCACCAGTTCCGCCACCGACTTGCGCCGCCCCGTGGCAGCATCTCCCGGGGGACAACCCCCGGACCCCCGGCCGACAGCGCTGCGCCAGCCTTCTCGTCAGGCCAGCCCCGCCACCAGTTCCGCCACCGACTTGCGCCGCCCCGTGTAGAACGGGACCTCCTCGCGGACGTGCATGCGGGCCTCGGAGGCGCGCAGGTGGCGCATGAGGTCGACGATGCGGTACAGCTCGTCGGCCTCGAAGGCGAGGATCCACTCGTAGTCGCCGAGGGAGAACGAGGCGACCGTGTTGGCGCGCACGTCCGGGAAACCGCGGGCCATCTTGCCGTGGTCGGCGAGCATGCGGCGGCGGTCCTCGTCGGGCAGCAGGTACCAGTCGTACGAGCGCACGAAGGGGTACACGCTGACGTAGTCGCGGGGCGTCTCGTCGGCGAGGAACGCCGGGATGTGCGAGCGGTTGAACTCGGCGGGGCGGTGCAGCGCCATGTTCGACCAGACCGGTTCCAGGGACCGGCCCAGCTTCGTGCGGCGGAAGAGGTTGTACGCCTCCTGGAGCTGGTCGCTCGTCTCGGCGTGCCACCAGATCATGAGGTCGGCGTCGGCGCGCAGACCCGACACGTCGTACGTGCCGCGGATCGTCACGTCCTTGGCGGCGAGCTGGTCGAAGAGCTCCTGGACCTCGTCGGCGTAGCCCGCGCGGTCCTCGGGGAGCACGTCCTTCAGCTTGAAGACCGACCAGAGCGTGTAGCGGATGACCTCGTTCAGGTCCTTGGCCAGCTTGCCCTTGTTCGGGACCCTGCCGGACTCGGTGGTGGGGGCGTCGTCACTCATGTGCCTATTCTCCCGCTCCCCCGTGCAGGCTCCGCACCGGGTTGGCGGTGAGCTCCTCCACACCGCCCGGATCACCGCCCAACGCGTCCACCGCGGCGTACGCGCTCGCGATGCAGGCCGGGATGCCGACGCCGTCGTACGCCGCGCCGCACACGGCGAGGCCGGGGAGCTCGGCCACGTGTTCGCGGACGCGGGCCACGCGCGCGTGGTGGCCGACCGGGTACTGGGGCAGGCCATCGGTCCAGCGGGTCACGCGGGTCTCGACGGGCTCGGCGGTCAGTCCGGTGGCCTCGCGCAGGTCGTGGCGGGAGACGGCCACGAGGTGCTCGTCGTCGTGGCCGAGGATCTCCGTCTCGCCGTACCGCCCGACGGAGGTCCGCAGGACCAGGACATCGGGGTCCTCGTCCGCGATCCAGCCCCACTTCTGGGAGGCGAAGGTGGACGCCTTGATGGTGCGCCCGTCGACCGGCGGTACGAGGAAGCCACTGCCTTCGGGGAGCGCGGTGTCGGCGCGGCGGTAGGCGAGGGTGACGAGGGCCATGGAGGCGTACTCGACGGCGGCCAGCTCGGTCGCCGCGGCGGGCGCCTCAGCACGCAGCAGCTCGGCGGCGGCCGGGGCGGGCACGGCCACCACGACCGCGTCGGCGTGCAGCACACGGTCGCCCGCGACGACGCGCCACGCCGCCCGGCTCCTGCGCAGCTCGGTCACCGGCGTCCCGGTGAGGATCTCGCCGCCCCGCGCCCGCACCGACTCGGCGACGGCGAGCGGCAGTCGGCCCACGCCTCCCTCGATGCCCATGAACACGGGCCCCGTCTGCTGGGCGGCGGCCGCCCTGGCCTGGATCTCGCGGACGGCCTCCGTCAGGGACACGTGGGCGCGGGCCGGCCCGAAGAGCTGGGGGACGGCCGAGCGCATCGAGATGCGGTACGCGTCGCCCGCGTACACACCGCCCAGGAGGGGCTCCACCAGACGGTCGACGACCTCCCGGCCGAGGCGGGCCGCCACGTACTCCCCCACGGCCACGTCGTCGCCGAACTCCGTGCGGGGCAGGTCGGCGTCGCGCTCGATGCGCCGCAGGCCCTCCTCGGAGAGCACTCCGGCCAGGGCGGACGCCGTGCCGGGCACGCCCATGACGTGGCCCTTGGGCATGGGCCGGAGGGCGCCACGGGTCCAGAGGGACGCGGTGGCCGTGGCGGGCTGCTGGAGACGCTCCGTGAGGCCCACCTCACGCGCCAGGCCGATCGCCTCGGGGCGGCGCGCCAGCATCGACTCGGCACCGAGGTCCACCCGCACGCCCGCGATCTCGCCGGGCAGCAGCTTCCCACCGACCCGGTCCGACGCCTCCAGGACGGTCACGCGCGCGCCCCGGTCCAGCGACCGGTGCGCGGCGGCCAGCCCGGCGACCCCGCCTCCGATGACGACGACATGCCCCGCACCCGCACGTGATCCACGCATGCGTCCACCCTCTCAGACCCCGCCGACAACCGGACGGGCGGCCTGTGGACAACCGCGGTGCGCGGCCTCGCCGGAAGCGGGGTCCCGCACGAGTCCCGCACAGCCTCGCACGAGTCCCGCACGAGTCCTGACCGTGACCTCATCGGGACCGGGAGTGCCCAACGTCCCGGGCCGCTCCGGCGTCGAAGGTATGTCAGTCACGACGACCCTCGGGGGTAAGCCGATATGGCCGATTCACGCGTACGACGATCCCGGCGACCTGTGCACGCCCTGGCCACCGTGTTCCTCGCCGCCGCCCTGGCACTCACGGGGTGCAGTGCCGGCGGTGAGAGCAGTTCGGACAGCGGCGGCGGCAGCAACGCCAAGGAGGCCGCGGACCAGCAGGCCGGTGCGGGCGCCGCCGACAGCGCGAGCGACAGCAAGGGCGGTACCGGCGGCAAGGCCACCCGGGTGCCCGACGTGTCCGTGAACCACATCATCCGCACCGCCTCGCTGACCGTGCGGGTCAAGGATGTGCCGAAGGCCCTGGATGCGGCCCGCACCACCACCGAGAACGCGGGCGGCTTCGTCGGCGACGAGACCACCACCCGCGACGGCAAGGGCCGTGAACGCACCCGTGTCACCCTGCGCGTGCCCACCGACAAGTACGACGAGGTCCTCGACGACCTGGAGGGCACGGGCAAACTGATCGAGCGTGAGGCGAAGGCCGAGGACGTCACCGACCAGGTCGTCGACGTGGAGAGCCGCATCAAGTCGCAGCAGGCCAGCGTGGCCCGGATCCGCGAACTGATGGACAAGGCGACCAGGCTCAGCGACGTGGTCACGCTGGAAGGCGAGTTGAGCAGCCGTCAGGCGGACCTGGAGGCCCTGCTCGCCCGGCAGGCGTCCCTGAAGGACCGCACCAGCCTCGCCACGATCACGCTCTCGCTGACCGAGACCCCGGTGAAGAAGGCCGACAAGGACGAGGACCCGGGCTTCCTGGACGCGCTCGCGGGCGGCTGGAACGCCTTCGTCACCATGTTCCGCTGGATCGCGATGGCGCTCGGCGCGCTGCTCCCGTTCCTCGTGGTCGCCGCCGTGCTGGTACTGCTGTGGGTACGGGTCGTACGGCCCAGGCTGCCGCGACGGCCGGCCACGGCGCCCGCGACGTCCGCGCTGGGCCCGCTGCCGCGGGAAGGCGACGAACAGGACTGACAGGACTGACAGCGGTGAAATCTCCCGCCCCCGTAGCGTGTTCGCATGAGCATGGACAAAGGTGGTGCGAGGGGTACGCGGGAGCGGCTGGTCGTGATCGGCGGCGACGCGGCGGGCATGTCCGCCGCGTCGCAGGCGCGTCGGCTGCGGGGACCGGACGAGCTGGAGATCGTGGCGTTCGAGCGGGGGCACTTCACGTCCTTCTCGGCGTGCGGCATCCCGTACTGGGTGGGCGGTGACGTCACCGGCCGGGACCAGCTGATCGCGCGCACGCCTCAGGAGCACCGCGAGCGCGGGATCGACCTGCGGCTGCGCACGGAGGTCACGGAGATCGACGTCTCCGCCTCCCGCGTCCGCGCGCGGGACGTGGAATCCGGCGCCGAGTCGTGGACGTCGTACGACAAGCTCGTGATCGCGACCGGCGCCCGCCCGGTCCGCCCACCGCTGCCGGGGGTCGACGCCCCCGGCGTCCACGGCGTGCAGACCCTGGACGACGGCCAGGCCCTGATCGACACGCTGACCGCCACGGAGGGCCGCCGCGCGGTTGTGGTGGGCGCCGGGTACATCGGTGTGGAGATGGCCGAGGCGCTGATCAACCGCGGGTACGAGGTGACGGTCGTCAACCGCGGCCAGGAGCCCATGTCCACGCTCGACCCCGACATGGGACGCCTGGTGCGCCGGGCCATGGAGGGCATGGGCATCACCATGGTGAACGACACCGAGGTCACCAAGCTGCTCACGGGAGACGACGGACGCGTGCGCGCGGTCGCCACGGAGGACGCCGAGTACCCGGCGGACGTGGTCGTCCTCGGTATCGGCGTACGCCCCGAAACCACGCTCGCGAAGGCGGCGGGCCTCCCGCTCGGCGACTACGACGGCCTGCTCACCGACCTGGCGATGCGGGTGCGCGGCCACGAGAACATCTGGGCGGGCGGTGACTGTGTGGAGGTCCTCGACCTGGTCTCCGGCCGTGAGCGGCACATCGCGCTGGGCACGCACGCCAACAAGCACGGTCAGGTCATCGGCACGAACGCCGGCGGCGGATACGCCACGTTCCCCGGCGTCGTCGGCACGGCCGTGAGCAAGGTCTGCGACCTGGAGATCGCCCGCACCGGCCTGCGCGAGAAGGACGCGCGCCGGGCGGGCCTCCAGTACGTCACGGCCACCATCGAGTCCACCAGCCGCGCCGGCTACTACCCCGGCGCCGCACCCATGACCGTCAAGATGCTCGCCGAACGCCGCACCGGCCGCCTCCTCGGCACCCAGATCGTCGGCCGCGAGGGCGCGGGCAAACGCGTGGACATCGCCGCGGTGGCCCTGACGGCAGGCATGACGGTGGACCAGATGACAGCGCTGGACCTCGGCTACGCGCCCCCGTTCTCCCCGGTCTGGGACCCGGTACTGGTAGCAGCACGCAAAACGGTGAAAGAGCTGCGAAGCAGCGATTTCTAAGGGCGCGGGGAACTGCGCGAGCAACCACAACGAACCCGCACCCAAAACGGACAGGCACCCCAACGGCGCCCACGGCCAACCAGCGGAGCTAAGCCGTTCCGTTGATCCTCTCGATCGCCTGCCGAGCCTGCTCCGCCGGAGGCCGCGGCGGCAAGGACGACACGGACGCACTCGAAGTCATCGCGGGCGGCTGCTCACCCGCCGGCTTCGCGTGGGCGGCGGCAGCCCGCGCGGAGCGCAAACGGTGACTCACGGCCTCGTCGAGGGTCACGGGCCGCTGCATCTGCGCGGCGAGCCGGCCGGCCTCCTGACCCAGCCGGGCCACGTCCTCCCACGGCAGGCGCACCACCAGGGCGATCTCGGCCTCACCGTCGGGCGTGGCGTGCATCGGAGGAGTAACTCGGTCGTTCATCGCCTGATCCTCACGTAGTTCATCGCGTTCATCGCATCGTGGGCGTTGAGAAGACATACGCACGCGAGTACGAGCGTGTTCACCCACTGGGGCGGGGCACTAGTTCCTTGTGGTCATTCCCGTCCATGACGTGAACCCGGTGCGCCGCACGCCGTATGTGACGTACGCGCTGATCGCTGCCAGCGTCCTCGTCTTCGTCTTCATGCCGGGTCTCTCCGGTTCGATGGCGGGTGACAGCAGCCTGGCGCGGCTGTGCCATCTGCAGGCCTTCCTGGACCACTACGCGGCGGTCCCGCAGGAGCTGATCCACCATCGGTTGCCGCGTCTGGTGCCGACGGGCGAGGTCGCCGTCGACCCGCGGCAGGGACCCGGGTGCCTGGTGGGCCCGCCGGACTACGACAAGTCACCGGCGCTGTCGGTGCTCACGGCGATGTTCCTGCACGGCGGCTGGCTGCACCTGCTGGGCAACATGCTCTTCCTGCTGATCTTCGGCAACAACATCGAGGACCGGCTGGGCCACATCCGCTTCGCGCTGTTCTACGTGGCGTGCGGGTACGCGGCGGCGTACGGCTACGCGTACTTCAACGACGACTCCACCGCCCCGCTGATCGGCGCGTCCGGAGCGATCGCCGGCGTGCTCGGCGCGTACCTGGTCCTGTACCCCAGGGCCAGGGTCTGGGTCCTCGTCCCCTTCCTGATCTTCCTGCCGCTGCGCCTGCCCGCGTGGATCGTGCTGGGCTTCTGGTTCGGACTCCAGGCGGTGTACTCCTCCGGCGAGGGCATCGCCGACGCCGGCACCGTGGCGTACATGGCCCACGTCGTCGGCTTCGTCGCCGGCATGCTCCTGGCCTGGCCCCTGCGCCCCGGCACACCACCACCACCCGAGCCGCGGGGGCTGCTGTTCGGCAGGCGGGCACGGCGGCCGGGACGGTAAGGGCGACAACGCCGGCTGCCCGCAGAACCGAAAGCTCATGACCGGATGACAGGATCCTGTACGCGATGTTCCACTCCGCCCGTACCCTGTGCGACGCCCTCTTGGAGCTGACCTCGTGACCGCACTCTGGAAGAGCCTGCCCAGCGCGGTCGTGCCCGGTACGGTCGACGCCGAGCCGCTCTCGGGTGGCGCGGTGAACGACGTCTGGCGGCTGTCCCAGGCCGACGGAACGACGTACGTCCTCAAGGGTTCCCTCGACGCCCCGCCCGACCTGTTCCCGCTGGAGGCGGCCGGCCTCAGGGCGCTCCACGAGCGGGCAGGCATCCGCACCCCCCGAGTGTTCGAAGTCAGCGCACACCACCTGCTCATGGAAACGCTGCGACCACGCCCCGACACCGACGCGTTCTGGGAGGCGGCGGGGCGGTCGTTCGCCACCCTGCACACGGTGCGCGGTGAGCACTTCGGCTGGGACACCGACGGGTGGCTGGGCCTGCTTCCCCAGGAGAACGGGCCCACCGCCGACGGACACGAGTTCTTCGCCGAGCGCAGGCTCCGCCGCTACCTGCGCGAGCCCAAGGCCCGCCGCGCCCTCTCACCGGCCGACCTGGCGGGCCTGGAACGGATCTGCGAACGCCTTCCGCAACTCGTCCCGGCCGCCCCGAGCGTGCTCAACCACGGCGACCTCTGGCGCGGCAACCTCGTCGCGGACGCGGCCGGCGAGCCCGTGTTCATCGACCCGGCGGTGTGCTGGTTGTGGGCCGAGTCCGACCTCAGCATGATCTACTGCTGCGACCCGCCGCCGGACCGCTTCTTCCACGCGTACGAGGAGATCTCCCCTCTGGCCGACGGCTGGCGGGACCGCATGCCGCTGCTGCACCTGCGCGAACACCTCAGTGTCCTGGCCCACTTCGGGGCGTACGGCGACACGGTGGCGCGGGTCCGCGATGTCGTCCGCACGTTCTCCTGACCCCGGGAGCCTGTCGTGCCGCCCTGTGCCGCCCTGTTGCTGCTCGACGCGGTCCTCACCATCGGCACCGATCTGGATCTCGACGTCGTGCTGCGGCGGATCACCGAGTCCGCGGTCACCCTGGTGGACGCCCGGTACGGGGCCCTGGGCGTGCTGGGCGAGGAAGGGAAGATCCGGCAGTTCATCACGGTCGGCATGGACGAGGACACCATCCGGTGCTCGCTCTCGTCGAGGTCATACGCAGCCAGCAGAACGTGGGTCGGCTCCGTGCCCTTGGTGGGGTAAGTTCGTGGCGGCTGTCGTGGACGGTGTCCCACTCATGCCGACCAGACAGTGACCAGAGCCCCGCCTGTCCACGGGTACGAGCCGTGGACTCCGTCGGACAGGGCTCCGGCCTCGGTGGTGCGGCCTCAGCTCCTAGCTGAGGCCGCGGCCCTTCTTCATCACTTCCACTTGTCGTAGAAGTACGCGACGACCATCAGGACCTCGCAGGCCGCCGACACGGTGTCTGCCCTGACGTGGAGTTGGATGCTCCTCTTGAACCGGCTCCTCCATTCCCTCTGTGCTTTGAAGCGGTGGTCTTTCCCGAATCGACGGGACGGCATCAGTGCCGACCCCCCTTCGGACGGACGGGGAAGCGCCCCGCACCGCTGAGAGCGTTTGCCGCGCCCCCAGCTGGCCTAGGCACGCCAAACCCCGCTTCCGAGGCCCGTGTCCTCCTCGTTATCCGAGGACAGTAGTGACCCGCTCCGACCAGCGTCATTACATCTGAGGGGAAATTGAGCATCACGATCCGATAGCAAGCGGACACATGCCGTAGCAGATGCATGAGAGTCGCATATCGGCCGGGTAACCAAGGCGCCTCGCAACCGGACCCCACCTTGCGCCGTCGTCGCCCATCAGCGTGACTGCGCTGGTGCACGCGCCCGTGCCTGCGTCTTTGTCTCCGCCCTGTCCGCGCGGCCGATGAACCGACGGGGCCCGGCCCGGATGAGACTCCTCCTCGTCGAGGACGACAACCATGTCGCCACCTCCCCTTTCTTCCCCTTTCTGCAGTTTTGGCACGACACGGCTTCGACGTCACGCATAGACGTAGTGGCGAGGGAGCTCTCCAGGCGCCGATCCCGCCAGCGATCATCTCTCGTACTCGATATATGACCTACCGGAAGTGGTTGTCTTTCGTACTCGATATATGGTCCAGTGGGGCATGCCGCTCTTCCGTCTCACCAAGCCGATGGTCGCTGTCCTGGGGGCCTTGCTGTCCGCGAAGGACGAAGAGCCGACCTGGGGCCTCAAGATCTGCCGTGACGCCGACCTTGGTCCCGGCACCGTTTACCCCATCCTCGATCGGCTCGCCGGACACGACTGGGTCACTGGCTGGGAAGAAGCGGGACCGCATCCTGGTCGTCCCGCGCGCCGCTTCTACAGACTCACGAGTACGGGGCGCCAGCAGGCGGCAGACGCTCTGCAGTGGCGTGACACGAATCGCTCCGCACTGGGCTTGGGCAGAGGCCGTTCGCTGTCGCGTGCCTGGCTGGCCTCGTGGGTGAACAGGGTCTCAGGCAACTTGAAGGCAGTGACAGACGAATTCGAGCGCCGGCACGGCTTTCCCCCAGGCGCCAATCAGGTCCGGCCGGCTGACCATGACGATCAGGCCGCGGCCAAGGCGCTTGACGAAGTGGGCCTTGCCCCCGCTGACTTGGTCACGTTCTACGGCCGCATCGGCGACCTCGCCTGGGAGGACATCGGCAACGGCTACTTCATCGACCCCGTACCTGACGTCCTTCGACGGCTCGAGGCGCACGGCGCTGTTGATCTCGGCGCGGTCCCGGAGGCAGGCCGCGGCCTGGTCATTGGCTCGAACGGCGGCGGCCTGTCCTATGTCACCGGCCCCAGTGGGGTGGTCTACCGGACGCGGACAGCGTCACTGGACGAACCCGAGCTCGACAGGGTGGCGGATGACCTGCGGCAGTTTCTGGAGCGGCTGGAGGAATCCCTGGCGCGGTTCATCGCCAACGGCGAGCCGGGCAACCTGTAGGTGTGGTTCCTGGCGCTTCAGCCCGTGTTGATTGCAACACCTGATCGACAGTGACGGGCTCAGCCTCTCGACGGGTGAACCGCTCCGGGATCGGTGGCAAGATCCGCAAGCGCACCGGCAACCCGGTGGCCGTGCACTGCCATGATGCTCATCCCCTTCGAGGGGTGCGACGCGCGGAATGTGGTGGACGACTCTCGTTGCACCTTCAATGTCCCGCGTCGTCGACGCCCCGTCGGAGGGGCTGCAGGGCCCCGGGCAGCGGGCCGAACGGCCCCCGTTCCTGGCCCTGTTGGCGCCGGTCAGCCGTCCCAGGACCAGTCGGCGACCTCTGGCAGGTCGGTGCCGTGGACACGGATCCAGTCGTGGTGGCGCAGGCGGGCGTCCTCCATCCCCTGCCGTACCGCCGCGGCGCGCACGGCGAGGCCGGGGACGCGGTCGATGACGTCCATGACGAGGCGGTAGCGGTCCATGTCGTTGCGGACGACCATGTCGAAAGGCGTCGTGGTGGTGCCGATCTCCTTGTAGCCGCGTACATGCAGATGTGGATGGCCGGTGCGGCGGTAGGCGAGGCGGTGGATCAGCCACGGGTAGCCGTGGTACGCGAAGATCACCGGCTTGTCGGGGGTGAACAGGCCGTCGTACTCGAAGTCGCCCATGCCGTGCGGGTGTTCCTCCGCGGGCAGCAGCCGAGCGATGTCGACGACGTTCACCACCCGGACGGCCAGCTCGGGCAGGTGCCGGCGGATCAGCTGGGCTGCGGCCAGGACCTCCTGGGTGGGCACGTCACCGGCGCAGGCCAGGACGGCGTCGGGCTCGCCGCCGTTCTCCGTGCCCGCCCAGTCCCAGATGCCGGCCCCGCGGGCGCAGTGGACCTTGGCCTGCTCCATCGTCAGCCAGTCGAAGCAGGGCTGCTTGCCGGCCACGATCACGTTGACGTAGTCCCGGCTGCGCAGCGCGTGGTCCGCCACCGACAGCAGGGTGTTGGCGTCCGGCGGCAGGTAGACCCGTACGGCCTCCGGACTCTTGTTGAGGATGTGGTCGACGAAGCCGGGGTCCTGGTGGGAGAAGCCGTTGTGGTCCTGTCGCCACACGTGTGAGGTGAGGAGGTAGTTGAGGGACGCGATGGGGGCGCGCCAGGGCAGGCGGCGGGTGGTGCGCAGCCACTTGATGTGCTGGTTGACCATCGAGTCGACGATGTGGACGAACGCCTCGTAGCAGGAGAACAGTCCGTGCCGGCCGGTGAGGAGGTAGCCCTCCAGCCAGCCCTGGCAGGTGTGTTCGGAGAGGATCTCCATCACCCGGCCGTGCCGGTCGAGGTGTTCGTCGACATCGAGGGTGCCGGCCTGCCACGCCTTGCCGCTGGCCGCGTACACGGCCTGGAGGCGGTTGGAGGCGGTCTCGTCCGGACCGACGAGGCGGAAGTCGCGCCGGCCGGTGGTGGCTCGCATGACGTCCTGCAGCAGGTCGCCGAGGACGCGGGTGGGTTCGTGCAGGGTGGCGCCGGGCTTGTCGACGGGGACGGCGTACCGCTCCAGCGGGGGCAGGGGCAGTTCGCGCAGCAGGAGTCCGCCGTTGGCGTGTGGGGTGGCGCCGAGCCTTCGGGCACCGTCCGGGACGCAGGCCAGGACGTCCGGGCGCGGGCGACCGTGTTCGTCGAACAGTTCCTCGGGGCGGTAGGAGCGCAGCCAGTCCTCCAGCTGCCGCAGGTGGTCGGCGTTGTCGCGGACGGCGGCCAGGGGGACTTGATGGGCGCGCCAGGTGCCTTCCACCGGCAGGCCGTCGACCTGGGCCGGGCCGGTCCAGCCCTTGGGGGTGCGCAGCACGATCACCGGCCAGCGGGGGCGTTCGGTGGCGCCGTCGTCGCGGGCGGCGCGCTGGAGGGCGGCGATGCGGTCCAGCGCGGTGTCCATGGCCTCGGCCATCGCCCGGTGGACGGCCGCCGGGTCGTCGCCCGTGACATGGAGCGGGTCGTGGCCGTAGCCCCGGAGGAGTTCGTCGAGCTCGGGCTCGGGGAGCCGGGCGAGCACCGTCGGGTTGGCGATCTTGTAGCCGTTGAGGTGGAGGATCGGGAGCACCGCGCCGTCGTGGACGGGGTCGAGGAACTTGTTGGAGTGCCAGGACGCGGCCAGCGGACCTGTCTCGGCCTCGCCGTCGCCGATCACGCAGGTGACGACCAGGCGGGGGTTGTCGAGGGCGGCGCCGTAGGCGTGCGAGAGCGCGTAGCCGAGTTCACCGCCCTCATGGATGGAGCCCGGGGTCTCCGGGGCGACGTGGCTGGGCACGCCGCCGGGAAAGGAGAACTGCTTGAACAGCCTGGCCATGCCGTCGGCGTCCCGGGTGATGTCCGGGTAGGTCTCGGTGTACGAGCCTTCCAGCCAGGCGTTGGCGAGCACGGCGGGCCCACCGTGGCCGGGGCCCCAGATGCACAGGGCGTCCAGCTCGCGGGCCTTGATGACGCGGTTGAGGTGGGTGTGGACCAGGTTGAGCCCGGGCGAGGTGCCCCAGTGGCCGAGGAGGCGCGGCTTGACGTGCTCGGGGCGCAGCGGTTCGGTCAGCAGGGGGTTGGCCATGAGGTAGATCTGGCCGACGGACAGGTAGTTCGCGGGCGCGCCAGTGGGCGTCCAGCGTCCTCAGCTCTTCGTCCGTGAGCAGGACGGACGCCTGCTGCGTGTCGACGGACATCATGGGTCCCTTCCGGATCGGGGTTCGGTCGGAGGTGCGTGCGGGTCCGTACCTCCCCACGCTCCCCCACCCGCTGGGTACCCAACAGGGGCCAACCGGGCCATCCGCTGACCGCGGTGCCCCTCGTCAGCTCGTCGGCACCAGCACCACAGGGCAGTGGGAGTGGTGCAACAGGACATGCGCGACCGGGCCGAGCGGTGGACCGAGCCGCCCCGCGCGCCGGCGCATGCCGATGACCACGACCCCGGCCTCGCGGGTATCGGCCAGCAGGGCGTGAGCCGGGCCGGTGCGGACCGTGCGGCTGTCGACCTCGACCATGGGGTACTCCTCCCGCAGTCGGGCGATGCTGAACCGCGGCACGGCCCCTTCCGCCCGGTCACTGCGGGCCTGGCGCTCCTGGCCGGGACTCGTCGCGGCCACCAATGAGGGCAGTTCCGGAGTGGTGTGCCGGTGCGCCGAGGAGTGCAGGACACGCAGCCGGGCACCGCGCCGCGCCGCTTCCTGGAAGGCGTAGGCGGCCGCGTCCGCGTCGGCGTCGCTCTCCAGGCCGAGCAGCACCTCGCGTCCCTCGTCGCAGGGGTGGTCCCCGCGGGCGACCAGCAGCGGACCGTGCACATGCGCGGTCAGGCGCCGGCTCACCGAGCCGGCCAGCAGGCCGGAGACACCGCCGAATCCCCGGGTGCCCACGACGGTGAGTGCCGCGCTCTCGCTCTCCCGGGCCAGCGCCTGCACGGCGCCGTCCTCCACGGCCCTGGTCTCCAGCGGCAGACCGGGATGACGCTCGTGGACCCGTGCGGCGGCCGACGCCAGAATGGGCGCCGCCTCGTCGCGGTCGGCCACGGCGTAGATGATGCGCAACGCTGTGCCGCGGCGCGCCGCTTCCTCGGCGGCCCAGTCCAGGGCCCGTACGGCGACCAGCGAGCCGTCTACGCCGACGGCCACATGACACGCACCGGGCGAGGTGCTGGCCACCCGAGCCGCGCCGCCTGCTGTTCGGCAGACGGGCACGGCCCCGTTGGTGAGACGGGACGCGGGCTCGGGCTCGGGATGCGGGGCTAGCGCGCGGACCGCGTGTGGACGTACTCGACGAGCCGGGTCAGCGCGTCGGGGTCCGTGGACGGCATGACGCCGTGGCCCAGGTTGAAGACGTGGCCCTCGAGTCCGGCGGCCGCGTCGAGCACCTCGCGGGTCTTGGTCTCCACGGCCTCCTGGGAGGCGTAGAGGACCGTCGGGTCGAGGTTGCCCTGGAGCGCCTTGCCGGGGCCGACGCGGCGGGCGGCCTCGTCGAGCGGGACGCGCCAGTCGACGCCGACGACGTCCGCGCCGGCCTCGCCCATGAGGCCGAGCAGCTCGCCGGTGCCGACACCGAAGTGGATGCGCGGCACGCCGTACGACGCGACGGCCTCGAAGACCTTGGCGGAGGCGGGCATGACCGAGCGGCGGTAGTCGGCGGGCGCGAGGGCGCCCGCCCACGAGTCGAAGAGCTGGACGGCGCTCGCGCCCGCCTCGATCTGCACCTTCAGGAACGCCGAGGTGATCTCGGCGAGCCGGTCGAGCAGGTCGGCCCACAGCTGCGGGTCGCCGTACATGATCGCCTTGGCGTTCTCGTACGTGCGGGACGGGCCGCCCTCGACGAGGTAGCTCGCGAGGGTGAAGGGCGCGCCCGCGAAGCCGATGAGGGGGGTCTCGCCGAGCTCGGCGGTGAGCAGCCCGATGGCCTCCGTGACGTAGGAGACGTCCTCCGGGGTCAGGTCGCGCAGCTGGGCGAGGTCGGCGCGGGTGCGGATCGGGTTCTCCACGACCGGGCCGACGCCGGGCTTGATGTCGAGGTCGATGCCGATGGCCTTGAGCGGGACCACGATGTCGCTGAAGTAGATCGCCGCGTCCACGTTGTGCCGCCGGACCGGCTGGAGCGTGATCTCCGTGACCAGTTCCGGGCGCGTGCACGACTCCAGCATCGGGATGCCCTCGCGCACCTTCCGGTACTCGGGGAGGGACCGGCCGGCCTGCCGCATGAACCACACCGGGGTGTGCGGCACGGGCTCGCGCCTGCACGCCTTGAGGAAGGCTGATTCCTTGACCGCGTCGGGCGTGGCGGTCGTGGCGGTCGGCTGGTGGCCCGAGGGGCCGGCGTTGGCACTCACGACGGAAAGTCTCGCACGGCCCGTGCCGCCCCCGACGCCGGGTACGGCCGTCACCGGCGCCCCGCCGGGAAGCCGGAGGGGAGCGCCCGGAGGCGCACGGAAACCCCGAACAGGAGCAAACCGGGCGCCGCGTTCGCTCAGCGCGATGCGACCGTGACCCGGCGCACGGGTGTCTCTCCCTGCGCTCGGGCTCCGTTCCCCTTAATCTTCCCCGCATGGCTGCGGCTCAGGGACGACTGTCGGACGACGCTGGCGGAATGGACGAGGCGAAGGAGGGGGACCGGGACGGGAGGCAGGCGGAGACGGCTCCGCTGCCCTTCCGTTCGGCCGTCGACGCGATGGGGGCCGCCGCGCTGCGGCCGGAGATCGAGATCGAGCCCACGCGCGCGCCACAGCGGCTCGCCCCGTACGCGTACGCCCTGGAGGCAGCGGTCCTCGACGGTGACGAGGACCTCGCCGACGGCCGCCTCATCCTCCTCCACGACCCGGCGGGGCACGATGCCTGGCAGGGTGCGTTCCGGCTGGTGACCCTGATCCGGGCCGAGCTGGAGGCGGAGATGGCCGCCGACCCGCTGTTGCCCGACGTGTGCTGGGCGTGGCTGACGGGGGCGCTGCAGACCCGAGGTCTGGCGTACGGCGAACCGAGCGGCACGGTCACCCGGGCGAGTTCCCACTACTTCGGCGGCCTCGCCGCCCGCCCCGCCGCCTGCCAGATCGAGATCCGCGCCTCCTGGACGCCCCGTGAGGGCCTCGGGGGCGTCCCCGACACCGCCTCCCATCTCGCCTCCTGGTGCGACCTGCTCTCCCAGGTGGCCGGCCTGCCGCCGACGGTCCCGGGCGACGCGTCCGTGGTCACGCTGCCCCAGCGCCGGGGGCCGCAGCCGCGCTAGAACGACGGCGGCCGGATCTGAGGGACCGGCAGGACAACTGGGGCGCAACGGAGTTCGAGGAAACAGGAGTGACCGGCGGTACAACCAAACACCGGTGAACGGAGTCCCATCCCCGGGTGTTTCACGCCCCCGGCCGCCCGAGCGGGGCGGTGCGGAGACCGGCTGAAGAAACACGAGACGAGAGTGGGTGGGGATGTGCCCCTGGCACGCAGGCTGTTTCTGGGTGGCTTCACCGCGGGTGCGGTGACGGTGGTGGCGAGTGGTACGGCGGGCGCCGCGGAGAGCGCGGGTGACGTCACGACATTCGACGGGCCGGTGGTGGCGGAGAAGTTCAGCACCAACGCCACCGCGGAGTCCGCGTTCTTCAAGACCACCTCGGAGACGGCTCACGCGGTGACCGTCTACCAGGCCGGCACCGCCGGGACCGGGGCGGCCCTGAACGTGGTCTCGGACAACCCGGGCACCTCGGCCATGTACCTGTCCGGCACGGAGACCGGCCGCGGAACTCTGAAGATCGCCCACCGCGGTTACGCCCACGGCTCGGACAAGAACTCCGCGGCCCTCTCCATCGACCTGCAGACGGCCGGCACCGCGGCCCAGGGCATCTTTCTGACCGCGACCAACGGCGCCACCACGGGCAACCTCATCGTCCTGCGCAACAACGAGGGCCTGGACGACTTCGTGGTGAAGGGCACCGGCCGGATCGGCGTGGGCATCGACCGCGCGGCCACGCCCCGCGCCCAGGTCCACATCGTCCAGCCGTCGGGCGCGCCGGCCGGCCTGCTCGTGGAGGGAGTCGTCCGGATCGCCGACGCCGAGACCGTGCCGACATCCGTCGACTCCGCGGGCGGCGGCTCCCTGTACGCCGTGAACGGACAGTTGGTCTGGCGCGGCTCCCAGGGCACGGTCACCCGCCTCGCGCCGGCCTGACCCCGCTGCTGGGCACCTGGAGACAACGATGCAACTGACGCCTGAAGAGCTCGTCGCGGAGTTCCACGACGCGGTCATGGAGCTCTACTTCGCGAGGAAGCGAATCGCGGCTCTCGAAGCGGAGAACGCGGCCCTGAAGGCCCGTCTCACCGAGCCCGCCGACGGGCAGGAACAACCGGCCTCCTGACCCGCCCCGGGCGGCACGGCCGCCGAGCACCGGAGCCCCGGGCCGTCGCGAACGGGACCTGGGCCCCGGGCGGTGGCGAACGGGACCTGGGCCCCGGGGCTCGGCGGCCGGGGCCCACACCCGCGACGGTGTGCCGAACGGGCTTCGGCGGCCGGCCGGGCCCGTCGTCGTCGGCCCCGCCCTACGAGGCGCCGGGACTCCCCTACGAGCCGCCGGGACTCCCCTACGGCCCAGGGGCACCGCACGACCGGGCCCGCCGCGGTCGGCACCGGCCGACGGGCTCGCCGCTTCCGAGGGAGTTCCTCCGCGGCCCGCACGGCCTCACCCCGCTCACCAGGGGTTCCAGCGGCGCTTGCCAGGTCCCGATCGTCGTGATCATGCGTTCCCGACCCGAGGATCACTCTTTCGCCACTGCCTCTTTGTCGATACGGCCACTTTCGGACCGGTTTTGACGCAGAGCGAACCCGTTCGATCTTCGAATGATCGAAGGGATGTCCGAATTGCACGGATTGTTACTCACCAAATCGTGATCATTCCCTAAAGGAGCATGCGCCCGGTGCCGAAGACGTCTGTGACCTTGAAAGCACGGTTCGTCCCGGCTTCGCCCCCCACGAGCCGGTCCCGTCCCGCACCCCAGGAGGCCTGGTGTCCGTTCTCCTCGAGCAGCCCGCAAGCCTGGTCGCCTACCGCCCGAACAAGCCCACCGCGATGGTGGTCGTGGCCGACCCCCGCGTCCGCTCCACCGTCACCCGGCATCTCTGGGCTCTCGGTGTCCGCGACGTCATCGAGGCCTCCTCCATCGCGGAGGCTCGTCCCCGCATCGGCAACCCCCGCGACATCTGCGTCGCCGACGTCCACCTGCCGGACGGCTCCGGCCTGACCCTCCTGTCCGAGACCCGCGCCGCGGGCTGGCCCAACGGCCTCGCCCTCTCCGCCGCCGACGACATCGGTGCCGTCCGCAACGCCCTGGCCGGCGGTGTGAAGGGCTACGTCGTCACCGGCACGCGGACGAACATCGGCCTCCCCACCCGCC
>NZ_VJZC01000146.1 GCF_009377185.1 Streptomyces spongiae | reverse complement strand
GTGGACGCCCACCCCCACACTGGAGCCGACCGGCATGATCACCGTCCTCGTCGTCGACCCCCATGCCCTGCACCGCATCGGCCTGCGCACCCTCCTCGCCTCCCGGCCCGGCCTGACCGTCGTCGCCGAGGCGGTCACCGGCGCCGAAACGGTTCGTATGAGCGAGGACCTCCACCCCGATGCCGTCGTGCTGGGCAGCGGTCTGCCCGCCACCGACGTCCTCCTGACCGTCCGCGGTCTCAGACGGGCCCGCACGCAAGGCTCCGCCGACGGAGGAGCGCCGCGTGTCCTCGTCCTGAGCTCCGCACACCGCGACGAGCACGCCTACGCGGTCCTGCGCGCCGGAGCCGACGGATTCCTCTCCGCGTCCGCCACCCCCGACGAACTGATCGCGGCCCTGGTCCACGTGGCCGCCGGAGACGCCGTCGTCTCCCCCGGCCTGGCCCGCGCACTCGTCCGTGCCGTCCGCTGCGGCCCCCGCTTCGAAGCATCGGCGCCCAAGGGCCGACTGGAGGACCTCACCGAGCGCGAACGCGACGTCCTGGTGGCCGTGGCCTCCGGCCGGTCCAACACCGAGATCGCCGAACGGCTCTGCATCGCCCCGACCACCGTCAAGTCCCACGTCAGCCGCATCCTCGCCAAGATCGGCGCCCGTGCCCGCGTCCAGGCCGTGGTCTTCGCCTACGAGTCCGGCCTCATGCGGCCCCCGTTACCCCTGCCGGTCCCGCCCGTCCCCCCACACCGAACGACGACCCGTCAGGAACTGACATGCGCGTACTTCTCGTCGAGGACGACCACAGCATCGCCGACCCCCTGCAACGCGGCCTGACCCGCTACGGCCACACCGTGCACTGGGTCTCCACCGGCAAGGACGCCCTGCGCACCGCGCCCGCCTCGGACATGGTCCTGCTCGACCTGGGCCTGCCGGACATCGACGGCCTCGACGTGTGCAGACACCTGCGCGCCGACAGCGACGTCCCCCTCATCATGATCAGCGCCCGGGACAGCGAGACCGACAAGGTCGTCGGCCTCGAACTCGGCGCCGACGACTACCTCGTCAAACCCTTCCTGGTACGTGAACTGATCGCCCGTATGCGCGCGGTCCAGCGTCGCCGCGGCACGATCGCCCCGCCCTCCGGCCCGTTTCCCTCCGGATCAGGCCGACCCGGCGTGGTGATCGACCTGCCCTCACCCCGGCGGGCGCCCGACACGTACGGCCGCGTGGTCCTCGACCGACAGGCCCACCGTGTCTTCCTCGACGGAGCCGAAGTCCCGCTGCCTCCCAGGGAGTACGCCCTGCTCGCCTTCCTCACGGAACAACCGGACACGCTGGTGACGCGCGAGACCATCATGACCTCCGTCTGGGACACCAACTGGTTCGGCTCCACCAAGACCCTCGACACTCATGTCTCCGCACTACGGCACAAGCTTGGCGACGCCCTGACCATCCAGGCCGTACGCGGCGTCGGATTCCGGCTCACGATCAGCCCCCGCACGACGACACGAAACTCCGCGTCCTGACACTCCGCGTCCTGACACTCCGCGTCCTGACACTCCGTCGTTCACGCTTCGGATGGCGACGCGCTCCGCGGGCGGGTGAGGGCGTGGGCCGCGAGGGCCGTGCACAGGGTCTGGAGTCCGCGGACGCGGACCGGTGAGTGGCCGGTCAGTGCCTCGATGCGGCCCAGCCGGTAGTCGATGGTGCTGCGGTGGATGATGAGGTCGGCCGCGGCACGGGCGCGGTTGCCGTCGGCGGCGATCAGCGCCTCCAGGGTGCGCAGCAACTCCGGCCGTTTGACGACGGGTTCGATGAGCGCCGCCAGCCGCCGGGACACCTCGAGGTTGCTCGCCACCGCCAACTCCACCGCGACGTCGTCGAGTTGGTGGACGCCCGGCTGCCGCCCCAGCGCACACACGACGCGCAGGACGTCCTCGGCCTCCCGTACGCCGCCCGCCAGTTCCGCGTACGGCCGCCAGGTCACCGAGATCCACACCGCGTCACCGAACTCGGTACGCATCCGGTGGGCCAGCCGCAGGGCCTGTTGCCGATCCCCGGCGGGCGCGAGCACGTGCCCGCGTCCGCCGTTCAGCCGGACCATGGTGCCTCTGCCGCAGAACCGCCCGATCACCCTGGTCAGCGCGTGATCGGTGTAGCCCATCGCCTGCACGCCCAGTACGGCCCAGGAGCGCGTCGGAGCCACGGGCCCGGCACACGCCGCGAGCGCGACGAACCCCGGGAGCAGGGGGCGTACGGGGGCCGACCGATCCGCGGGGGCCGAACGGGCCGGCTCCGACTGGAGGAGAAGAGGCTGTGTGGCCATGGGCGTCGTCCTTGGACCAGGGAGCCAGCGCCGCCGCCCGGCGCGGCCTTCATGTACAGACAACAGGACGAGAGTCACAGGAGCATCCGAGCCACATCAAAGCTTCATCAGAAGCCGGGGCCGGCAACGGCCGGCAACCACTCCAGTAACCACCCGGCAGCCACCTCAGTAACCACCCAGCAGCCACCTCAGTAATCACTTCAGACACTCTGAACTCTCTGGTCACACCGCCCATCAGAGTTCTTCGGACAATCGCCGCACGGCCTTCCCCGGCCGCCGACCGGGCGCCAAAGATGCTTGTGGGCACCTCCCCGAGCCCGTTCCCGCACGGCAGGACAACTCCCCCCTGGTCCCGCCGTCCGCTGGACCACTCGTGGCGGAGTCCGGCAACGGGAACGGAACGCAGGTGTCCGGGCGTAGGCCGCAGCAGGCCGCACCAACGGGCCCGGACACCTCCGTCCCCGGGGCAACCTCCCGCGTGGCGGCGGCGACTTGAAGGCGAAACCGTCCCCCACACGAGGAGTTCGCCGATGCGCAAGCACCTCGCACGACTGCTCACGGTCTTATCGGTTTTCGCCGCCCTCGTCATGACGGCCGGCACGATGTCCCCCCGCGCGGAGGCCGCCGAGCCCCGCCCGCAGGCCGCCGCCGCGTGGAACCCGCCCGCGAACCTGGTCCAGCCGCTGGACGAGGTGTGGCGGCACGTCGAGTCGACGTATCCCAACCTGTACGGCTTCCGCAACTACGGCTGGGACCACGTCATGGCCAACCGCGGCAGCATCAACTACTGCGTCCGCTGGGAGTCCGACGCCCCCGTCAGCGCGGCCCTGCGCGACCGCATCCACGCCGCGCTGAAGAAGCAGTTCGGCAAATGGATGTCCGCGATGGTGGACAACGGCACGGGCCACAACGCCTGGCCGTACACGAACGTGCCGGTGAACATCGTCGGCTGGGCGGTGAAGAACCGCTCGACGCTCCAGTGGACCGACAACTCCGTGGACATCTACACCGGCCTCGACAGCGGCGGAGCCCCGCAGTGCCTGCCGGACTGCGGCCGCTTCTTCCACCAGGACGGCAACTACTCCCGCTGTCCCGGCGGCGCGGCCCGCCACTACGACCAGTCCCTCTGGCTGACGAAGGGCTTCCAGGGCGGAGCCGGGGGCGACTGGGGCCAGCGCGTGGGTTCGGAGTACTTCACCGGCGCCCTGAACCAGGAGAACATCCACATCTACCTGCACGAGGTGGGCCACACCTTCGGCCTGGACGACTTCTACGACTGGTCGCCGACGGGCCAGTGCTGCTTCCTGATGAAGGCCGGCAGCGCGGCCCAGATCACGGACTTCGACAAGTGGATGTTCCGCGACTTCTGGCGCCACATGAAGAGTCGCTACGGACTCTGATCTGAAGGGACTCTGATTTGAGCCGCCGTTGGTGGACTGGGTGTCCCGGCGCATTCATGCTGCAGCGGTGACGATCGGCCGGAGCGGGGCCGTGCCGAGTGGCTGAACGGTGGTGGGGCATGGAGCGGTCCTCGAAGGAGGTGCCGTGGCCGGAGAGCGTGAGCTACCGGCTGACCCTTCTGCAGCGGGTGCTCCCTGCCCTGCCGCTCGCCACAGTGGGCGTGGTCTGCCAGGTCTTTTTCCGGCTGGAGGGGTCCGCGCCCCCTGCGCTCGTCCTCGTCACGAGCATGTGGATCGCCATGCCGTTGCTCGGCCTGCTCCCGTTCCCGCGCTTCGGTGTCACCCTCACACCGTCAGCGGCCGTCGTACGCAACGTGCGCCGACGGACCATCCAGTGGTCGAACGTCCAGGCCGTGCAGGTGGAGCAGACCATGGGCACCCGGAGGGTCGTCCTCTACGAGGCGGGAGGGCGCCGCACTCCCCTGCGGGTCCCCATCACCGGGTTCCCCGCCTGGGACAGCAGGTTCGAGGAGAAGTTCCACACCATCGTGAGGTGGTGGTTCGACCACCGTGGTCCTGACTGGACTCCCGTACCACCACGCTGGGCGATCGGGCACAACGACGGGCCAACACCGGACAATCCCTTCGCACCTCCCCCACAGACGCATTGAACTACCTTGGCTGCCATGAGCACCCTGGAGAAGATCCTCGACGTTCCCGTCCTGATGTGCGCCCCCGAGGGCGAGAGCATCGGCTGTGAGAGCGATGCCCTGGATCTCATCGGCGACGCCGGGTACCAGGGTGCCCAGTGGGTCGTCGTCCCCACCGAGCGGTTCGACGACGCGTTCTTCCGGCTCAGTACCCGCATCGCCGGTGACATCATCCAGAAGTTCGCCCAATACCGCGTGGGGCTCGTGGTCCTCGGCGACATCTCCCGGCACACGGAGGCCAGTTCGGCCCTGCGTGACTTCGTCCGTGAGTGCAACAGGGGCCGGCAGACCTGGTTCGTGGCCGACGTCGAGGAACTGCGGGAGCAGCTGGGGCGCTAGCTCCGGCTCCCGCAGGGTTACCTTCCGGTGCTCTCCAGCGGAACAGCGGGAAGCTCCGGGATGACATGTTCGCCCCAGGCAACTGAAGTGGCCTGTGGGACGCAACCCCCGCTTCTGGCGCACTGTCTGAACGGGTGATCGAAGACAAGCGACCGGTCGCACGATCACCTCCGTGTCGCCGTCCGAAGCGGCGGCGGGACGGCTATGGACGAAGTCGAAGGCTTCGGGCAGGCGCCCTCCGCACCTGCCTCGACCACGTCTGACCATGTCTGACCACCACCTGCGCCACGAAGGGTCACTTCTGCATGCGTAAGCTCGGAATCATCGCCACCGTCGCCCTCGCCTTAGGCGGAGCCGTGCTCGCGGCGCCCGCCGCCCAGGCGGACACCGCGGCCGCGACGGACCCGGCCGCCCTCGTCTACGACGACGGCGCGCTCTGGTACAAGGCCGCCGCCGGACAGGAGAACCAGCTGTCGGTCTCCGTGGACGTCGTCGACGTCGACCCCTCCGAGTTCGGGGACGACTTCCTCATCACCTTCCGCGACAAGTTCGACATGGCCTTCGACGCGACCGCCGGTTCGCCGGCCGCCTGCACCTACCCCTCGGCGACCGATCACACCGTCGTCCAGTGCACGGTCCCCGCGCCCCTGGGCTCCGACGACTCGACCAACTACGAGGTCGACCTCGGCGACCGCGCCGACACGGCGACGATCGACGACCGCAGCGCGACCGCCGCGATCCACGGCGGCTCGGGCGACGACGTCCTCAAGGGCAACGGACAGACCCAGTACAACGGCGGCGACGGCGACGACCGTATCGACGGCGGCGACGGCATGGGTGCCAACGGCGGCAACGGCGACGACACCATCACCGGCGCCTGCGCCTACGTCTGCCACGGCGACGCCGGGAACGACACCCTCACCGGAACCGGCGACCAGAACGCCATGTACGGCGACGACGGCAGCGACATCGTGCACGCCGGCTCCGACAACGACGAGGTCTACGGCGGCAAGGGCAACGACACGCTGTACGGCGAGGACGGCAACGACACGATGTACGGCAACAGCGGCGACGACGTGCTGTACGGAGGCAAGGGCACCGACACGCTCTCCGGCGGTCCGGGCACGAACGAGGTCTACCAGGACTGAGGCTTCACGGGTGGTCCGCGCCGCCTCCGTCGTCGAGTTCGGTGTCCAGCGCGGCGCGGAGCCAGTCGTGGGCGGCGCCGAGGGTGGGCGCGTGCGGGGCGGCCAGTTCGTCGGCGAGTCGCCAGTAACGGTCCATCACGGGGTGGGCCGACCGGTCGAGTGTCACGCTCAGCCGGTGGCGGAAGCCGGGCGTGTCCCGGGCGCCGTGCGCGTGGGCGTAGGCGGAGACGAAGCAGTCGAGCGCCTCGCCCTCGTGCGGCGCCCGCCCGGTGCGCAGGGCCGGCACGACCAGCTCGTACGCCTCCCCCAGGCCGTCGTAGAGCACGGCCGGGCGGTACTCCGGATCGCGTTCCGGGGCCGGGGGCCGCCAGTCGTGGCCCGGAGGGCAGGGCATCGTGACGAGGGCGTGCAGCCGGGCGAAGGCCAGTACCTGGGCCGGGGTGGGATCCTCCGGCGGCTGCGGCACGGCGGCGTCGAGGATCCACGAGACCTGCCGGGCCGGAAGCCGTACGGGCAGCACACGCCGCCAGAAGCGGGCAGGCGCGGCCGTGTCCGGCGGGAGGGCGCCGTCGAGGAAGGCACCGATCAGCCGCAGCCGGTCGGCGCGTTCCTCGGCGGTGCCCTCCCGCAGCAGGTGCAGCGCGGCCTGGCGCCAGCGCAGGGCGGCCAGTTGGGAGTCGAGCTGTTTCACCTGCCCGGCGATGACGTCCTCCCACGCGTCCTCCTGCCACACGTCCTCCGGGTCGAGGACGCGGTCGATGTCGCCGACCGGCAGGTCGAGGGTCCGCAGCGAGCGGATCAGACGGAGCCGGTCGAGCGCCTCGGGACCGTACCGGCGGTGGCCCCCGGCACTGCGGGCGGCCTCGGGCAGCAGGCCGCGATCGGAGTAGAAGCGGACGGTCTTCACGGTGACGCCCGCCCGCTCGGCGAGCTCCCCGATGCTCAACATGCCGTCTGGCGACACGACTTGAACCTCCCTCAGGGGGAGTTCCTACCGTACCGGCGAACCCACGGACGAGCGGACGTGCGGGACGACCTGCGGGATGAGTGGGATGAGTGGGACGAGGAGGCGATCATGGCGGCGTTCGTACTGGTGTCGGGCTGCTTCACCGGCGGCTGGATCTGGCAGGAGGTGGCCGAGCGGCTGCGGGAGCAGGGTGCCGAGGTGCACCCGGTGACCCTCACCGGCATGGGGGACCGTCGCGACGAGGCGACCGCCGGCACGGACCTGGAGACGCACATCGAGGACGTGCTGCGGGTGATCGACGGCGTGGAGGCCCCCGAGGCGGTGATCGTCGGCCACGACTACGGCATCCACCCGGTGCTGGGCGCCGCCGACCGCCGCCCGGAGCGGATCACCCGGATCGTGTACCTGGACGCGGGCATGCCCCAGGACGGCGACACGGCACAGCAGTTGGTGCCGGACGAGGAGGTCCGCCGACAGCTCCGCGACGGACGACCCGGGCAGGAGGACGATTCGTGCGTCCCCGCGCCCGCGGCCGGCGGCTGGCAGCGCTGGGGCAGCACCGACGGCCTGACGGACGAGGCCCTGGCCCGGCTGACGGGCCTCGCCGCGCCACAGCCGACGGGTACGCTCACCCGGCCGCTCAGGCTCTCGGGCGCGGTCACCGCACTGCCCACCACCGGCGTCCTGTGCACCGGGAACGGCCTGAGCATCGCCATGGTGGAGGACATGGTCGGGATCGGGCTGCCGCAGTTCCAGCACCTCGCCAGGCCCGAGGTCGGATTCTTCGAACTCGCCACAGGACACTGGCCGATGCTGTCCCGCCCCGAGGAACTCGCCGAGGTGCTGCTCCGGGCCGCGGAGGGGGAGGGACACCGGATCACCGCGACCGGCGAGGGCAAGGTGCCGTCGTACCTCTGTCCCTTCGTCCTGGACGTACCGGAGCTGCCCCGCGAACGGACGGGACGGATCGACCTCTACGTACCGGACGCACTCGACGCACTCGACGCACTCGACGTACTCGACGAGCCCGTCGGGGCCTCAGAGGTATCAGAGAGGCCCCTCCCGGCCGTGGTGTTCGTCCACGGCGGCCCGGTCCCCGCCGACCTCCGCCCCACCCCGCGCGACTGGCCGGGCTTCGTCGGCTACGGCCGGTACGCCGCGAGTCTGGGCGTGGTCGGCGTGACCCTGGACCACCGGCTGCACGGCCTCGACGACCACGAGCGCGCCACCGAGGACATCACCGAAGCGGTCGAACTGCTCAGGGCCGACCCGCGCATCGACCCCGAACGCATCGCTCTGTGGTTCTTCTCCGGCGCCGGACTGCTGCTCGCTCCCTGGCTCGCCGAGCCCCCGTCATGGCTGCGGTGCGCGGCGCTGACGTACCCCGTCCTCGGGCCGCTGCCCGGCTGGGGAGCCGTCGATCCCCGCTTCCTCCCGGCCGACGCGGTGAGCACCGAGGTGAGCACCGAGGTGAGCACAGTGGCGAACACCGCGGGACGGCTGCCGATCGTGCTGACCCGGGTGGGCCTGGAGAACGCCGAGATCGCCGCCACGGTCGAGGACTTCCTGGCCGCCGCCAAGGAGTGCGAAGCCGACATCGAGGTGATCGACGTGCCGGACGCCCACCACGGCTTCGAGACGATCGACCACACCGACCGGACCCGCGCCGCCGTGGAACACGCGATGCGGTCCGTGCTCGAACGCTTGCGCGGCTGAATTACCGAGAGTGCATTCCTGGCCCGAGGTGGGTATCAAGTCGGATACAGCCGGTTCGATCGGGTCGCGATCGAACCGGCCGCCTTGGTTCAATCGCCCTTTCCAGCGCCGCGAGTGAACCGAATCGCAGCGTGCACGAAAGGGCGTCGGCGTTGACCGTCTTTGCACCTGTGGCCACGATTCTGGGCTCCCTTCTCACCGGAACCATCGCGCTTCTTGTGTACAGATGGGGTACGCGGCCCAAGAAAGAACTGCAGTATCAGTGGCGAAGAAACCACTCACTGCGGCACGGCGGCGTCCACCTGGAAACTCGCTACAACGGCAGGAAGCTGGATGCGCCCCGGCTCATCGACGTGTGGCTCCACAACGCTTCCGACCACCCGATCAAGACCGGCGACTTCGACGCCGGAGAGCCTCTGGTCGTCGAGCTCGGCGCCGAAATCGTCGACATCGTGAACGTCGCCAGCTCACCTCAGGACGCCCGCAAGCCCAACGAGGCGATCAAGGACGGCACACGTCTGAAGATTCCCCCGAGCCTTATCGCCAAGGACCAGCAGGTCACCTACTCCGTCCTGGTCGACGGAACCGGGAAGCGCCTCGGCCTGCAGAACAGCATCGCCGAATGGAAGCCGGTGGAGATTCCGGCCGGACAGTCCCAGGAGACCCGAAAGCTCAGGCGGGCGCAGGTGTCGCTCCGCTGGACGGCCGTGATGATGGCGGTCTTCGTCCTTGTGGTCACATTCTCCGGCATCTACTACGCGGCGAAGGTAATGGGGACGCGTGATCCGGCGAAGCAGAAAGCCATCATCTGTGAAATGGGCCGGAAGATCATCAGTGCCGAGGAGAAGCGAAGGCTGGACTGTCCGCCGAAAACCGATGATCCTCAAGAAATCATGAGGCGAATCGAGGATCCCCGGAGCGGTGCCACGGCCTCACCGTCAGGCGCCCGACGCTGAGACACCGGGCGACTGAGCGACCGCCTCAGCCCAGATACGGGCGCTCCCGGTGCTCCAGGTAGTGCTGGAGGCGCAGGCGTTGGGTGGGGTGCATGGGGAGGGCGGCGAGGTCTGCCGGGGATACGAAGCGGAGGTCCGTGGACTCGTCGGAGACGGCGAGCCGGCCACCGGTGACGCGGGCCGTGAAACAGACATTGAACTGGCGTCGTACCTCGCCGTCCGTGTAGGCGATGATGTGCTTCGGGTCGGTGTACGTGCCGACCAGGCCCGTGATCTCCACCTCCAGACCGGTCTCCTCCCTGACCTCGCGGACCGCTGCCGCGGGGAGGGACTCGGTGAGGTCCATGCCTCCGCCCGGCAGGGCCCACAGGTCGTTGTCCCGGCGGCGCTGGAGCAGGATGCGGCCCTGCTCGTCCGCGACGACAGCCGAGGCCGCGACGACCATGCTGTTGGGCCGCGGGGCGCCCGGGTCGTCGTAGTACTCGGTCCTCGCCACGGTCACCCTTCCTGACCTCGGGTCACGGCTTCGTGTGCGTACAGGTTCGGCCGCGTCTCCACGATGACGTATGTCCCCGTCAGTGATGACGTATGTCACCGTCGGCGCGGCGGCGCTGGAAGAACACTGGACTTCGCCGTTCCGGCGCCCTCGGGCGCCCCTCAGGAGGACATCACATGCACCGAGCTCACCGAGCCTTATCCCTCGCCCTCGCCGCCACCGCGGTCGCCGCCACCGCGATGCCAGGAGTGGCGACGGCGGCGACGCCGGATACCGTCCAGTGGGGCCCGTGCCCGGAGAAGGTCGCACCCAGCCTCGAGTGCTCGACGCTCGAAGTCCCCCTGGACTACCGGAAACCGGACGGCCGGCAGATCGAGGTCGCGATCTCCCGGCTGGCGAGCAAGGAACCCTCGAAGCGCCGCGGCGTGCTGGTGACCAATCCAGGCGGTCCCGGCGGTTCGGGGCTCAACTACCCGGCCATTCTGGCCGCCTCCGGGCTGCCGAAGAAGGTGCTGGACTCCTACGACGTGATCGGCTTCGACCCGCGTGGCGTCGGCCGCAGCACGCCGGTGACCTGCGATCTGACGCAGGAGCAGCAGTACAACGGCAACTTCCCGGCGTACGCGCACACCGCGGCCGATGTCGCGCGGGAGGCGCCGAAAGCGCGGACCATCGCCGAGCAGTGCGCCACCTCGCGGACGGCGTGGATGCTGCCGCACACCACCACCGCGAACACGGCGCGCGACATGGACCGGATCCGGGCGGCGCTGGGCGAGTCGAAGCTCTCGTACCTCGGTGCCTCCTACGGCACCTCCCTCGGTGCGGTGTACACGACGATGTTCCCGGGGCGCAGCGACCGGATCGTGCTCGACAGCAACCTGGGTCCCGGCGGTTACGACTACACAGCCATGCGGATGTTCGCCCGTGGAATGGAGGACCGTTTCCCGGACTTCGCGAAGTTCGCGGCCGCGCACCCCGAGTACGGCCTGGGCACCACACCGGAGCAGGTGACCGCGAAGTACTTCGAACTCGCCGAGCGGCTGGAGGAGAAGCCGGTCCAGGGCATCGGCGGCATGGAGTTCCGCGGGTTCACGTTCGACCGTCTCTACGCCGATGGGTTCATGCCCGAGCTGGCCGAGTTCTGGCAGGCGGTCGACACGGACCGGCCGGTGCCGGACATTCCGCTGTTGCCGAACATGGAGAACCTCATGGCCGCGCGTTTCTACGTGATATGCGGTGATACGCGCTGGCCGGGAACGGTCCGGGAGTACCAGCGCAATGTCGCGGTCGACCGGGCGAAGTATCCGATGCTGGGCGCGTCCACGGCCGGCATCGGGCCTTGCGCGTTCTGGCCGACCGAGCGGGTCGAGCCGCCGGTGAAGATCGGTGACCGGGGTCCGTCGAACGTGCTCATGGTGCAGAACGAGCGCGACCCGGGGACGCCGCTGGCCGGCGCCCGGAAGCTGCGGCGGGCGTTCGGTGAGCGGGCCACGATGGTGACGGCCGACCAGGGCGGGCACGGTGTCTATCCCTTCGGTGCCAACACGTGCGCGAACGACGCGGTGACGACGTTCCTGACCACCGGGCAGCGCCCGTCGCAGGACCTGGCCTGCGCGGCGGAGCCGAGCAAGTAACGGGAGCGGAGGCATGTTCAAGGAGTGGAGGCATCGTCGGGCCGTGCAGCGGGTCAAGCCCGGGGACGGGCGGCCGTTGAAGCGTTTCCGCTGGTGGCAGATGCTCACCCGCGCACTGTTCCATCTTCCGCTGATGAACGACGACGGCCGGCAGATGGACTACGCCGTCGACGTCAGGCATCAGAGTCAGAAGGACGGCCACGTCAAGGCTCACCTGTACCTCGACGGCAGGCATCACGCCGAGTCCAGAGTCCCTGCTGTCTTCCCGGTCCAGGGCGGCACCGTCGAGGTGAGGGCGAGCAACTTCGGGCTCAAGCGCTGCCACTACGTCACCGCCGACGGGGCCGAGTTCCCGCTCGTCCCGGACCCCGCCTCCGCCGAGGGGCGCCGCGCACGCCTCGACCGATCGCACCCCGCAGTGAGCCGCTGTCTCGGGTACCTCTCGATGATCGTGCTCCTCATCGGCCTGGCTCTCCTGATCCTTCAGCTCGCCGAACAGATCACCCGGGACCCGCAGGGCCTCGCCCAGTACGTCGGGACCTTCGTCTCGCCCGTTGATCTGTCGGCAGGGGCCAACGCCGTGGTCGGGCTCGTCACTGTGGCGGCCAGCACCGAGCGGGCGCTGCGGATGCGCTACCACTGGCTGCTCGACGGCGGGGCGGGCTGAGGGGCGGTCACGCCTCCGGCAGCTCCTCCCCCTGCACCGCCTGGATGTTCAGCTCCACCCTCAGCGTCGCTCCGATCGCCGCGATGCCCGCCTGGAGGACCTGGTTGTAGCTGACGGCGAAGTCGTCGCGGTGGAGTTCCGTGGTGGCGCGGAAGGCGGCTCGGATGCCGCCCCAGGGGTCCGGGCCCGTGCCGAGGTAGGCGAGGTCGAGGTCGACGGGGCGGACGACGCCGTGCAGGCCGAGCCGGCCGTGGACGGTCCAGCGGTCGCGGCCGGCGGGGGTGAGGCCGGTGGAGCGGTACGTGATGTGGGGGTACTGGTCGGTGTCGAGGAAGTCGGAGGAGCGGAGGTGGCCGTCGCGCATGGCGTTGCCGGTGTCTATGGAGTCCGCCTGGATCACCGCTTCCACCCGCGAGCGCACGGTGTCCCGGGCGACCTCGAAACGCCCGCCGAAGTCGGTGAAACGGCCCTGGACGCTGGACAGTCCCAGGTGCTGGGCGACGGCCACGACCGAGGAGTGCACCGGGTCGATGGTCCAGGGGCCCGGCGGAGGCAGATCGACGCCGCCCTGACGGGCGAGGACCACCTGGCCGAGCTCCGCCCGGCCGCTCGCGGTGACGAGTGCCGTCGAGGCGGTGGGGTCGTATCCGAGGGCGGTGATGATCGCGGTGTAGGGGCCGGGTTCGAGGTGGGTGGCGTCGGCCACCCTGCCCTCGGCGTCGGCCTCGGCGCGTAGGACCTGTAGGCCGGCCATGTCGGTCACGGTGACCACGGCGTGGGGTACCGCCCAGCCGTCCCGGGTACGGACGCGTGCGCTGAGGGCCATGGCGCTTCTCTTTTCTGTTCGGTGCGTGCCGTATGTCCCGTGCGCTGAGGGGGGATTGGGGCCGTACGGGCACGCGGTGCGGTGCACCCCCGGAGGGGGGAAAGCCAGGGGTGCAACGCACCTTAGCGGGGGTCTCCGGCGACGGGGACACGGCCGTCCCCTGCCGCTCCTGCCGTGGCCGGAGCCGTTTCCCCGGCCGACCCGCGGGCGGCGCCCTCCGCTCAAGGTGCCGCCCGCGGGCCGGGGTTGTGGAGGTCGTCGGGCGAACTACGCCTCGCCGTGGACCAGTTCTATGTCGTGGTCGTCCACGCCCGCGCCGGAGACCGTGATCCCGGCCGCCTGGGGCGGGTAGCCCGTCGCGATGACCGTGTACGCGCCGCTGTCGAGGTCGGAGAAGGCGTACGCGCCGTCGTGACCGGTCGTCGTCGAGGCGACCACGTTGCCCGCCGCGTCGACGAGCGTCACCCGGGCGTCGCCCAGCGGGTCACCGGCGCCGCCGCGGCGGACCGTGCCGCGCACGTGCGCGCCCGGGTGCAGTTCCACCTCGACCCGCGTGGTTCCGGCGCCGTCGATCTCCACCGGCTGGGCCAGCGGGCGATGCTTGGGGGAGTTGACCGCGAGGGTCACGGTCCCCGGCACGAGGTCGGTGAGGGCGAACTCGCCCAGGGCGTCGCTCTGTCCGGTGGCGAGTACGTCACCCCGTACGTCCGTCACGATGACCACGGCTCCGGCGACCGGCGCTCCGCTGTCCGCGGACCGGACCGCGCCGTGCAGCCTGCTCGTGCCGCTCAGCAGGATCTCGTACGTGACCGGGGCGTCGCCCACGACGATGTTCGTGGCCTGGGGCTGGTAGCCGTCCGCGGAGGCGATGAGGACGTACGGGCCCGCGCCGGGCGCCGCGACACCGTACGAACCGTCGTCCTGGGTGACCGAGCGGCTCAGCTGCCGGCCTTCGAGCGAGATCAGCGTCACCGCCGCCGCGCCCACGGGCACCTTCTCCGTGCCGAGGACGTGTCCGCGGACCCGGATGCCGCCGCTGCCGACGCCGACGGATCCGGCCGGTTCGTTGTCGAGGGCGGGCGCCGGGCCGGGGATCGGGCCGGGGATCGCGGCGGAGGCCGGTGCCTTCTCCGAGGCGGGCGGTCCGGCGCTCTCCGGGGACGCGGGCTCGGTCGCATGCGCCTCCGCTTCCGCCTCCGCGGCCGTGCGCTGGCGCGGGATGAAGATCGCGATGGTGAAGGCGAGGAGCGCGGCCCCGGCGCCGACCGCGAGGACCACCTTGAAGCCGTTCTCGGAGGGCAGGGCCGTGGTGCCGAGGGTGGTGGTCATCTGGGCGAGGATCACACCGGCGATGGCGCTGGCCGTCGACGTTCCGATGGACCGCATCAGGGTGTTGAGGCTGTTGGCGGCGGCCGTCTCGGACGCGGGCACGGCACCCATGATGAGCGCGGGCATCGAACCGTAGGTGAAGCCGATACCGGCGCCGATGACGCAGGAGACCAGGATGAAGTGCCAGAGCTCCGACATCAGGACGATGTTCAGGCCGTAGCCGGCAGCCACGATCAGGGCGCCGATCATCAGCGTCACCTTCGGGCCCTTGGCCTTGGAGACGGCGGCGGAGACCGGGGCGAGGGCCATCATCACCAGGCCCGACGGCGCCATGACCAGACCGGCCACCAGCATCGACCGGCCCAGACCGTAGCCCGTCGCCTCAGGCAACTGAAGGAGCTGAGGGAGCACCAGGGACATCGCGAACATGGCGAAGCCCACGGCGATCGAGGCGAGGTTGGTGAAGAGGACCTGGCGGCGGGCGGTGGTGCGCAGGTCCACCAGCGGCTGCGAGGTGCGCAGTTCGAAGAAGCCCCAGAGCAGCAGCACGACGACCGCGGCGCCGAAGAGGCCGAGGGTGGTGCCAGAGGTCCAGCCCCAGTCAGCGCCCTTGGAGATGCCGAGCAGCAGGCAGACCAGTCCGGCCGCCATGCCGATGGCACCGACCAGGTCGAAGCGCCCGCCGGTGCGGACCCTGGACTCCGGTACGAAGCTCGGGACGAGGATCAGGGCGACGACGCCGAGGCCGCCGGAGGTCCAGAACAGGACGTGCCAGTCGAAGTTGTCGGCGATCAGCGCGGCGGCCGGCAGGCCGAGGGCGCCGCCGATACCGAGGGAGGCGCTCATCAGGGCGGTCGCGGAACCGAGCCGTTCGGCGGGCAGTTCGTCGCGCATGATGCTGATGCCGAGCGGGATGACGCCGGACGCCAGACCCTGCAGTACGCGCCCGACGATCATCGGGGTCAGGGAGTCGCTGAGCGCCGCCGTGACCGAACCGGCGACCAGCATCACCAGGCTGACCAGGAGCATGCGGCGCTTGCCGTACATGTCGCCGAGCCGGCCCATGACCGGGGTGGCGACGGCGGCCGCGAGCAGGGTGGCGGTGACGGCCCAGGCGGTGTCGGAGGCCGGGGCGTCCAGGAGCTTGGGCAGCTCCGGGACGATCGGGATGACGAGGGTCTGCATCAGCGAGACCACGATGCCGCCGAAGGCCAGCACCGCCACGACGAGGTTGGCCCGTGGTGCCGGGGCCCCCACGTCGGGGGCGGGACGGGCAAGGGCATGGGACATGGCCGGGCCTCCGTAGGGGCAGATCGGGTGTGCGCGACACCGCAAATTTAAGTCAATTGATTGACTTAAGCAAGCTGCCCTTGTGATTCCCTCGTGAAGGTTCGGGGCAACGGTCCCGCCGAGCCCATCGGCGAAGGCGCGGCGGGACCGCCGGGTGCTACTCCACCGGCACCGGCGTCACCGCCGCGGCCAGCGGATAGGCCCCCGTCTTCAGGGCCGTGCCCACCTTGCCCGTCGCCGTCGTGACCGGTACGAGCGTTCCGGCGTCGGCCGTCGTGACGTACGCCGTCGTGCCGTTCCAGTCCAGGGCGACGTCGAACGCGGACCGGCCGACGGTGACCGGGCTGCCCGGGGCGCCCGTGACCGTGTCGACCGGCGTGATCGTGTCGCCCGTGCTCGCGCTGACCCACAGGGTGCGGCCGTCGGGGGAGAGCGTGAGGCCGTACGCCTGGCCGGTGACCAGGAGGGTCGGGCGGGTGTCGTTCGTGGCGGTGTCGATCGGGGTGACCGTCGAGCCGCCGGAGTTCGACACGTAGACCGTCCGCCCGTCGGGTGACGCCACCACGTTGAACGGGTTCGGGCCGACGGGGATCGCCTTGCCCGCGGTGGCGGACGAGCCGGAGGAGCCGGAGAGGGACAGCGGGGTCACCGTGCTGTCGTGGATGTTGGCCACGTACAGGGTGGAGCCGTCCGGGGTGATCGCCATGTTCTCCGGGCCGTCGCCGACCGTGACCTTCGCGCCCGCCGTGCCGGTCGTGAGGTCGATCGGCTGGAGCGCGTCGTCGGAGTAGTCGGCGACCCAGAGGGTCTTCCCGTCCGAGGTGAGGGCGAGGCCCGCCGGTACGTCGCCCACGGTCACGGTCTTCGTGACCTCGCCCGAGGCGACGTCGATGACGCTGACCGTGTCGGAGCCCTGGTTGGCGGCGTACGCGGTCCGGCCGTCCGCGCTCAGGACGACCTCGCCGGGGTTCTTGCCCACCGGGATCTCCGTGGACGTACCAGAGCCGAGGTCCACCGAACTGACCGACGCGCCACTGAAGTTGGCGGTCAGCGCGCGCTCGCTGCCTTTGCCGTCCGTGACACGGACCGGGATCGCGCGGCTGACGAGCCCGTCACCGGTGATGACGACGGACCGGACTCCGCTGCTCGCCCCGTCGGCGGCCGTGAAGGTCACCGTCGCGGTGGCCTTGCCGCCCGCCGGGACGGTGAGTGTGCCGGAGGACGGGGAGACGGCCACTCCGTCGGGGGCGTCGATCGTCCACGACACGGACTTCTGGGTGGTGGAGCGGTTGTCCGCCACCCTGAGCGTGACCTTGTCGCTCGCTCCGGGTGCCAGCGACAGCGACGACGGCTCGAACGACGCGTCCGGCCCGGGATCGGGCGCGGCCCGCAGTGTGGCGTCGAACAGGAAGCGGTCCATGACACCGGGCGCGACCTGCTGCGGTACGGAGTCCAACTCCTTGCGCTGCTGCTGGAGTTGGTCGTAGTACGTCGACACGGCCGCGTCGTCGCCGTCCGCCTGGGCCAGCATCAGCTTGACCGCCGTGCCGCCGGCTTTCCCGTACGCGCCGAGCTTGTCCAGCCACGCCGACGTCTCGTCCAGGAAGCCCGGGTTGTCGAGGTGGGCGCGGAGGTCGGCGGGGGCGGTGGCCATGGCGGTGAAGTAGGCGGAGAGCGCGCGGGCCGCCTTCTCGAGCTCGGGACTGTTGCCGTTCCCGTTCTCGTACGCCGTCGTGAAGGTCTTGATGAGGGGCGTGAGGGTGGGGGACTCGGTGGTGGAGAGGAGGGAGGAGTAACTGTTCTCCGCGAAGACGCGCAGGGACGCGGCGGCGGGTCCGCCCAGGTCCTTGACCGAGGCGAGGAAGGCCGCCCTCGGGTCGTACGCGTCCGGGTTCCAGGCGTAGTCGGCCGACGTGAACAGGGCGAGCTTGCTGGCCTCGGCCTGGACCATGGGGTTGGCCGTGATGCCGGTGACCTCGGCGGGCACGCCCGGTTCGCGGCCGGTGTAGGGGCCGAGGAGGAGGCGGCTGGTGGTGTAGTCGTTGACCGGGTAGTTGTCCCAGATCAGGATCGGGTGCCCGAACACCTGGCGGGCCTGGCGGGCCTGTTCGGCGCTGATGGTCGGCGCGATGACGCCGACGCCGGTCCACTCGACGACCACGGACTTGTCCAACTGCTCGCGCAGGGCCGTCTTGTACGGGGAGTCGGCGAGGTCGGAGTACTCGGTCGGCACCATCTCCAGTGGCTGGACGTCGTCGTGGGCGCCGACGAAGTCCTTGACGACGGAGTTCAGCAGCGCGGCCTGCGCCTTGCCCGCCGCGCCGCCTCCGGTGCCGTACTCCTTCTCGTCCTCGGGGCAGTTCCAGGCGGTGTAGCTGATGTCGTCCAGCGGGACGGCGAACGAGCGCACGCCGATCGCGTACAGCGACTCGAACTTGGTGACCAGGGCCTTGCGGTCGCTCGCCGAGGAGTAGCAGACCGACAGGCCGGGCGAGAGGGCGTACGTGAACCGGACGTGGTTCTCGGCGGCCCGGTCCACGAGCTGCTTCAGCTTGGCGAGTTGGTCGGCCGGGTACTCGTCGCGCCAGTTCGCACGCAGGTACGGGTCGTCCTTGGGGGAGTAGACGTACACGTTCTGCTTGGTACGGCCGTAGAAGTCGAGCTGGGAGAGGCGGGCCTGGTGGGACCAGGGGGCGCCGTAGAAGCCCTCGATCACGCCGCGCAGGGGAGTCGTGGGCCAGTCGCGGATCGTGGTGGCGGGCACGGACCGGCGACCGGTGACCAGCTGGCGGAGGGTCTGGGCGGCGTAGTACGTGCCTGTGGGGTCGACGCCGGAGAGGGCGACTTCGCCGCGGCCGGATCGTCCTCCGGTGGCGAGGGCGTATCCGCCGGAGGGGAGTCCGGCGGGGGACTTGCCCCCGAGCCGGGACAGCACCTTGGCGGTCGCCGGGTTCTCGCTCGGCCCGCCGACGTAGACGGTGAGGGCGGCGGGGGGTAGGGGGTCGCCCGCCGTGACGGTCGTGATGGTGCGCGCCCCGGCGTCTCGCAGCACCTTCTCGACGAGCCTGCGCGCGGGCGGGTCGGTGTCGCGGCCGACGACCTCGACGACGCGGTGGGGGACGGCTGCGGAACCGTGGCTGCCCGTCCGCACCTGCTGCGGGGTCGGCCACACCTCGGGGACACGTGCCGTGGCGGTGCGCTCCGCAGCCACGGCGGGGGCCGGGGCGAGGCCCGGCGCACAGAGAGCCAGGGCGGCCAGCAGGCCGACCACTGCCGGCTTGAGCGCCGGTCTCCGGTTCAATGTTTTATCCATCGGACGGAATAGTGGTTGATGTATTCACCCACGGCAAGAGGCGGCGCACGACTCGGTGGGTGCGGGGGTCGGGTTGGGGCGGTGGGCCCCTGGG
>NZ_VJZC01000145.1 GCF_009377185.1 Streptomyces spongiae | reverse complement strand
CCACCCGCCCGCACCGCTCCCTCATGGTCCGCAACTCGACGCGGGAGAAGACGACGCGCCGATGATGTCCCCATGGAGGCAGCGCGCTTTTGGCGCCGGACGGTCAAATCGCCACCAATGGATCACCGACTTCTACAACAGCCGTCGGCTACACAGCGTGTGCGGCTTCAAGAGCCCGATCGACTACGAACACGACTACTGGGCCAGCCTCGGTGAGGAGCTGGCTGCATAGGAAGGTCTCCACGATTCGAGGGGATTGACATCGGGCGACGTACCCCAAGGGAGACGAACTCCCCGCCGACAGGGCCGGTTCGCATCGAGGAGCCGACCCACACGCCTTGGTCTGCGGACACGGCACAGCAGGAGGCGAGTGCCGTGGCCTGATCACTCACCCTCGCGCGGCTGACTCCACGGCGATGGCTCCGGCCCCAGCCCGAACACCCTGCGGGCTGCTGTATCCAACAGGGTTTCCTTCTCGTCCTCCCCGATGGGCAGGCTCTCGTGCACCTCGACTTCGGACGATGAAACCTGGAACGGGTAGTCCATGGCATACATGACCCGGTCCGCACCGACCACCTGCCGGGCGAACATGATCGCCGGTTCCCAGGCCATACCACTCGTCGTCAGCCAAATGTTGGTCTTCAGGTAGTGACTTGGCGGCTGCTTGAGCGACGGACGCCACGGGTAGCGTCCGGTCTTGTCCTGGACGTGGTGGAAGTGGTCGACTCTGAACGCCCAAAACGGCAGTGCCTCGCCGAGATGACCCACGACCAGGCGGAGGGACGGATAACGGTCGAACACCCCGGAGAAGATGATGCGGATCAGGTGCATTCCGGTCTCGACTCCGAAGCCGAAGATCGCCCCGTCGAGTCCCGAGTCGAGCAGCGGGCCGATCAGCCCGTCGCTCGGTGTGTTGGGGTGCAGATACACCGGCACGTCGAGTTCCGCCACCGTCGCCCAGAACACCTCGAACTTCGGCGCGTCGAGGTACTCGCCTCGCGTGTGCGAGTTGGCGATCACGCCTTTCAGCCCGAGGTCCCGGACCGCTCGGCGCAGCTCCTTGACGGAGAACTCGACGTCCTGCAGGGCGACGGCGGCGAGACCGCTGAACTTCGACGGGTGGCGTCGGCAGGCCTCAGCGATGCACTCGTTGGTCATGGCAGCGAGTTCCCGCGCGAGCGGAAGCTCGAACAGTTCCACCCCCGGAGTGGCGAGTGAGAGCACTTGGTGATCGATACCCAGGTCGGCCATGTCGGAGAGCCTGCGGTCCCCCAGATCGGTGATGCGCGAGCGGAAGAGCCCGGTGTGTGCCGTCTGGTTGAGCAGGTAGTAACTCCACAGACTGCGGAAACCCGCGTCGCCTCCCTGGGTGTCGAGCAGTCGGCGGTACTCGTCGATCACCGCCCGGGGCGCGTATGCCTCCTCCGCCGCAATCCGCAGACGGCGGCCGTCGGCCGAGGGCTGTGACGGTTCCGAGGACGAGGAACTGGACACGTCTCTCCTGTCGGTGATGGTCGGTGATGGTCCGTGAACTGCCGTGCCGTGCGGTGTCCGCTCAACAGGGCACCGGTGACGGACTGACGACTCTGCCGCGTATCCAGCCACAGGCCCGCGCCGGCGCCCACACGGCACTCGTCTCTTTCTGGGGTGCGGAACCGCGGCGCAAGATCGATGGCGTAACCCCGGGATGTGCCTAGGGTGCGGTCGCAGTCACCCGAAGGACTAAGACGATGAAATTCCCCGACGTGCCCACGTTCCGCGGCTTCCAGGCCCCCGGACGGTTCGAAGCCGATATCCGTGACCTGGAGGTGGTGCAGGGCGAGGTCCCCGCCGACCTCGACGGCGCCTACTACCGTATCGGGCCCGACCCTCAGTTCCCCCCGCTGCTCGGCAACGACATCTTCCTCAACGGCGACGGCATGGTCAGCATGTTCCGCTTCGAGGCCGGCCGGGTGGACTTCAAGTGCCGGTGGGTTCACACACCGAAGTTCCTGGCCGAGCGCGAGGCCGGGCGCGCGCTGTTCGGGGCGTACCGGAATCCCTTCACTGACGATCCGGGCGTCCGCGGGCTCAGCCGGGGTACGGCGAACACCAACCTCCTCTGGCACGCGGGCCGCATGCTGGCGTTGAAGGAGGACAGCCACCCGGTCGAGATAGACCCGCTGACCCTTCGGACCATCGGCTCCTGGGACTACGACGGCGCGTTGACGAGCGCAACCGCGACTGCGCACCCGAAGATCGACGCCGCCACCGGCACGCTGGTGTTCTTCGGCTATGCGGCCAAGGGAGAGACGACTCCGGACATCGCGTATTACGAGGCCGACGCAGACGGCGCGATCGTCTTCGAACGGTGGCTGACCGCGCCGTACAGCAGCATGGTCCACGACTTCGCGGTCACCGAGCACCATGTGGTGTTCCCCGTCGTGCCGCTCATCAGCGACCTCCAGCGGCTCAAGGACGGCCTCCCCCACTTCGCGTGGGACCCGTCGAAGCCGGTCTGTCTGGGAGTGCTGCCACGCCGGGATCCCGCAGCTGACGTGCGCTGGTTCGTCGGGGACGCGCGCTTCGCCTCCCACACCATGAACGCCTTCGAGGAGGACGGCCGCATCCACATCGACATGTCGGTCGGCGACAGCGTTGTCTTCCCCTTCTTCCCCGACATCAACGGAACCCCGTTCGATCCCGAGGCGGCGACGCCGTACATCTCCCGGTGGACACTGGACCTGCGGAGCGCGACCGACGACTTCACACAGTCGCGGTTGTCGGACGTACCCGGGGAGTTCCCTCGCATCAACGAGCGGCACGCGATCCGTTCGTACCGGTACGGCTACCTCGGCATGCAGAGCGGGATTCCGGACCCCACGATGCCGCCGAGCGCCAGCGGCATGCGGTTCGACCTGATCGGCAGGGTGGACCTCGCCACCGGAACGACGACCACCCACTACGTGGGCGACACCTCCGCCACCCAGGAGCCTCTCTTCGTCCCGCGCCGAGGCGCCTCCGGAGAGGGCGAGGGGTACATCATGGCCCTGATCAACCGGTACGGGGAGATGCGGTCGGACCTGTTGATCCTGGATGCCGAAAACATGGACGGCAAGCCGCTCGCCACCGTCAGGCTGCCCCTGCGGCTGCGGAACGGACTGCACGGCACCTGGCTGGACAGCGAGGACATCACCGAGCACCACGCCAGCCGGGAGGAGTGACACCCATGTCGCTGAACACCCTGCGGGCAGTCGCGCTGGAGGGGGCCCGCGACGCGGCGTTCCTGTCCCCGGCGCGCTGGACCGCCGAACCGCACAACCGGCTCGAAGACCACGGATACGGGGTGTTCGAGTACGCGGTCTCCGGCGTCGCCCGCCTGTACGCCGACGGAGCGGCCCGGCCCCCGGCGACGGTCGGCACGGTCTCCTGCACGACGCGGACGCTGGTGGTCCGGCCGCTGACCGACGACGCCTTTAGTGGTCACGTACATGTCGAACTTCTCAATCCGTCGACCGGCCGGGACTTCCCGATGTACTGGCCGGACCTCGCCTGCCACCTGCTGCGACGCGGTGACGCCTACGTCGGTATGACGTGCAAGAACGTCACGACCGAGGCGCTGCGCCGTATGTCACCGGAGCGGTACGGCGATCTCTCCTTCCCGCACGACGGCGCCGTATGGGACCTGCTCGGCTCCCTTGCGACGACCCTCCGGTCACCGCAGGGCGGCGGCCTGCTCACCGGCCTGCGCGAGCCGACGCGGATCCTCACGACCGGCTGGTCGCAGTCCGGCTCCTTCCTGCGGACCTACCTGTCCGAAGGGCTGCACGAGCAGCACTGCGACGAGACGGGCCGCACGGTCGTGGACGCATTTCTCATCGGGGTGTCCAGCGGCGGCTTCGGCCCCATGGGCTACGTCAACGTGGACCGGCACGGAGAGATGGACTTCGACACCGATCTGCGCCCGGTGGGGGGACGACTCGTACAGCTGCCGATGGACGATGCCCGCAGGGTCGTACGCGGTTCCCATGTGCCGGTCATGGAACTGATGAGCGAGGACGAGGCGCTCCATCACCTGTGGCACCAGCGCCCCGACAGCGATGTCCCCGGCGACCTCTACCGGTGCTACCAGCTTCCGGGACGCGGCCACGAGTCCGGACTGCTCGACGAGTCTCTGCGATACGCCGATCACGCCCAGGCTCGTGCCGAGGAGCCCTCAGCGGCACCTACCCTGCGGCACGGGGCCTCCAGATATCTCCTCGCGGCCGCCGTGGAGAACCTGCTGCGGTGGGCGGACGGCGTGTCGGCACCTCGGATCGATCCGATCACCGTCATGGCCCGGCCCGGCAGTCGACTCGATGCCGACGGCCTCGACTACGGCGGAACGTTCGTCCTGAGCGACGCGGACGGGCATGCCCTGGGCGGCATGCGCCATCTCGAGGTCGACCTGCCCGTCGCATGCTCCTGGCGGGAGCCCGACGGGCCGATGACCATCGGCACCTGGCACTGCGAGCCCTTCGGGCCGACGGAGCTGGCACGGCGCTACACCAGCCCGGAGCGGTTGCGGCAGCTGGCGAGCGAGCGGGCACGGCGACTGGCCGACCGGGGCTGCTACCTTCCGGAGGATGTCGCCGACGCGGTCGACGACTTCTGCCGCTCCGCAGGGATTTTCTGACCGGTCTCAGGGCGGCGCTGCTGACAAGCCGGCACCTGGGCCGAACTGATGTCACCGCCGGGAGGCGTCCTCGCCCAACCGGGTGAGCTCCGATGAGATCTTTTGGACGGCCGTCTGCAGGGCATCCACGATGTGGCACTCCTGCCGGTTGGGGAACCGGGTGTCGGACCAGGCGACCGACACGGCCATGAGCCTCGCGCCCGGCCGAAGGGGCAGGGCGACACCGATGGCGGTGACGTTCTCGTGGGCTTCCCGGCTCCGGGCGTATCCCCGCGAGCGGACGTCCGCCAGTTCCGCCTGGAGCTGGGTCGGTGTCCGGACCCGTGCGTAGCGGGTGACGGGCAGACCGTCCGGGAAGAGTGCCTCGATCTGGGCACGGCTGAGCTTCGCGAGCATGGCCTTGCCGCCGGCGAGGGTGTGCGCGGGCAGCAGCCAGCCCACCCGTGAGGACGCGATCCGGGTCTCGTCCCGCCACTCCGCCCCCATCAGGAAGCGTGCGCCGTTCCCCTCCAGCGCAAGCAGGTGGGCGGTGCCGTGCAGTTCGTCCCTGAGATGCCGCAGGTGGGGCAGCGCGACGGACTCGACGTCGGGCGGACGGTTGCCGGCCTCGGTCAGCGCCCCCAGGGCGGGCCCTCGCACGTAGACGCGCCGCTCGCCCTGTTCCACGAAGTGGTGGTGGAGCAGCATCTGCAGCAGCCGATGGGCTGTCGAGGGGGCCACGTCCAGCAGGTCCGCCGCTTCCGACACGGTCAGCTGGGACCGTTCGATGAACGCGGTGAGCAGCGTGAGGGCGCGCCCCACCGACGCTATGTGGTAGGCAGGCAGCTCACCGCCGTCCGGCTCCGGCTGCTCCCCGACCATCACATGCTGGGCGGTCATGTTCACCTCCGCGCTGCTTGTGCACTGTCCAGGCTACGGTCTCCGCCGGTCCCGCCGCCTCACCCCTCGTCGCGCCGGATGAGGCCGGCACCGGTCCGCTGCGGGTCCGTCCCACTCGCGGCGATGCGCTCCTGCATCTCGTGGTGCTCCGGGTCCACGTCGGGCAGCACGACACGGAACCACATGTCCTTGAACCTCCACTGGCCGTCCACCCGCTCGTAGTGGCACTTGTACCGGCCCTCCAGCCAGGGACCCCACACGCGCATCAGGCCGCCCGTGGTGCGGAACTCACAGATGTGGCGGTGCCAGGTCCACTCCCCGTACGCCTGGTCCGCGCCTGCGGCGAGCTCGATGACCGGCGAGGACAGGACGTATCCGTCGGCGCTCTTCACCAGGCTGTGCAGTTCGTCGAAGACCTCCTCGACCAGCTGCTTCTTTCCCTCGGTGCGCCCGTGCCACCGGATGTCCGTGACCGCGTCCTCGGTGAAGAAGTCGGCCATGCCCTGCCAGTCCCGGTCCGCGAGCTTGCGAATGTACCTGCGGTGCAGGTTCTTGATCTCCTCGATGTCCTCCAGCCGTTGTATCCGGCTCTCAAGGAGGGCGTTTCTGCGGGCAAGGCTCTCGGGGTCGGCGGTGTCGGGCAGCTGGTGCGGGTCGGTGTGGGACATGTGTCTCTCCTGGTCTCTCGGGCGACGGGGGGCGGCTCGAGGTGGCCCCGGCTCGATGGGGTTCTGCTGCCTCGATGGAGTTCTAATGAACGGCGGGCCCGGGAAAGGCCGACGTGTCGGGCCGGTGGCTCAGCGCCTGCAGCTCACTGCACTCATCTATCGCCCACATCCCATGATTACGGCCCAGGCCACTGCGCTTCATCCCGCCGAAAGGCATGGTCATGTCCGAGCTGCCGACACGGTGGGAATTGACGAACACCGAGCCCGCGTCGATACGGCGGCCCACGGCCAGGGCGTGCTCGGCGTCCTCGCTCCACACGGAGGCCGCGAGGCCGTACTCGGTGTCGTTGGCCATCCTCACCGCGTCCTCGATGTCGTCGAACGGGATGACCGGCACGGTCGGCCCGAACTGCTCGCAGGAGACGAGGGCCGACTCGTGGGGGATGCCGGTGACGACGCTCGGGAGCAGGTAGTACCCGTTGTCCCAGTCGGTGTCGTCCAGCCGGCGCCCGAGTACGTCGACCCGGGCGCCGGTCTTGCGGGTGGATTGCAGGAGAGCTGTCACCGACTCGAACTGCCGCCGGTTGTTCAGCGGCCCGATCGTGCTGGCCGGGTCGAGGCCGTCGCCGACGACGATCTCGTCGACGGCCTGCCTGAACTTCTCGACGAACTCGTCGTAGACACCGCGCTGGACGTAGAGCCGCTTGATGTTGAAGCAGACCTGGCCCGTGCAGGTGTACACCGAGCGGCGGATCTCCCGGATGAGCCGGTCATCGAGTCCGGCGGTGTCGAGGACGATCGCGGGGTCGTTGCCGCCGAGCTCCAGGCTCACGCTCGTGATGTTCCCGGCCGCACCGCGCAGCACTTCCCGGCCGGTCTCGGTGCCACCGGTGAACAGGACCTTGCGTACGCCGGGGTGGGAGACCAGGGCTGCTCCGGCCTCACTGCCCAGGCCCGGCACCACGTTCACCACACCATCCGGAAGGGTGGAGGCGAGCATCGCCAAGGTCTTGGTCAGGGCGAGCGGGGCGAACTCGGACGGCTTGACGATCACCGGGTTGCCGGCCGCCAGCGCCGGGGCCAGCACCATCATGCACAGGTAGACGGGGTAGTTCCACGGGACGATCACCACCGTGGGGCCCATGGGCCGGCGCCGGATCACCGTGGTGCCGCGTTCGTCCCGGACAACGATCTCCTCGTCGACGGCCGGTGCGAGGTCGGCGTAATAGCGCAGGAGTCTGGGTGCCCCGCCGACATCGAGCTCCGACTCCCACAGCACCTTGCCCTGTTCCCGGGTGAGCAGTTCGGCCCGGGACACCATGTCCCGCTCCAGGACGTCGGCGGCGGTGTGCATGAGCCGTCCACGCTCCACCCCCGTCAAGGAGCCCCACACGGCGCCGGCGGCCAGCGCGTTCTGGACGACCTCGTCCACGATCCGCGTGCCGGCCAGCGCATACGTTCCGACGGTCTCGCCCAGCCGAGCCGGGTTCACTACCGGGGCGGTCTCGGCCTCGTACTTCCGGCCGGCGCTGACGACCTCGGCCGTCCATGTCGTGTCTGCCGCACTGCGCACCGCTGCCTCCGAAGCGCTCGGGGTTTGGGGAACGGCGGTCAGTCAACGGCGGTGAGGCGGTGTCCGGTGGCGGGGGGAGCGCGGATTTCTGCCGGACAGAACTTCGCCGGGTCTCTCGTCGGAAGGATCCGGTCACCGGCCCAGGATGCCTTCCGTACGACTCGCCCGGCCCAACCGCTCCCTGGGGGCGGATCCCCTGCAAGGAGCAGGCATGGCATCACTACTCAACGACGGCCAGTGGTCCACGTGCATCCGACTCGACACCTGGTGCGAGGGTCAGGGAGGCAAGGCCGCCGTCATCGAGCCCGCCACAGGACAGGAGCTCGCCACCGTGGGGCTCGCCGGACCGGCGGACGTGCACCGTGCCGCCGGCATCGCGGCGGAGGCACAACGGCACTGGGCGGCGACGCCGCCCGAAGAGCGGGCCGTGATCCTGCGCCGGGCCGGAGACCTGTGGGGCGAGCACGCCGAGGAGGTGGCGGAGTGGCTGGTCCGGGAATCCGGCTCGGTTCGTCTGAAGGCGGGCCTCGAAGTACACACGGCGGCGCAGGAGTGCTACGAGGCGTCGGCACTGCCCACTCATCCCGCGGGGGATGTCTTGGCGTCCGCGTCCGGCCGGTGGAGTCTCAGTCGTCGCCGACCCGTCGGCGTCGTGTCCGTGATCTCCCCGTTCAACTTCCCCCTCATCCTCTCGATCCGCTCGGTCGCGCCCGCCCTCGCGCTGGGCAACGCGGTGCTGCTCAAACCCGATCCCCGCACCGCCGTCTGCGGCGGTGTGGTCCTGTCCCGGATCTTCGAGGAGGCCGGTCTCCCCACAGGTCTGCTCCAGGTCCTGCCGGGAGGCGCTGAGACCGGTGAGGCAGCGGTGACCGCCGCGCCTGTTCGGGTGGTCTCCTTCACCGGATCCACCGCGGCGGGACGGCGCGTGGGTGCGCTGGGCGCCCAGCACCTCAAGAGGACCCATCTCGAACTGGGCGGGAACAACGCCCTCATCGTCCTCCCGGGTGCGGATGTGGAGCGTGCGGCGTCTGCGGGAGCGTTCGGCACGTTCCTGCACCAGGGACAGATCTGCATGACCACCGGCCGGCACCTCGTTCACGAGTCGTTGTACGAGCAGTACCTCGCACTGCTCGCCGACAAGGCGTCGCGGCTGCCGGTGGGGGATCCCCGCACGGCCGAGGTGGCCCTCGGCCCCCTCATCGACGCGGAACAGCGCGATCGCGTGCATGAGGTGGTGCAGGACAGTGTCTGCGCCGGAGCCGAACTGCTCACCGGCGGCCAGTACGAGGATCTCTTCTACCGTCCGACCGTGCTGGCGGACGTCCGTCACGGACACCGTGCGTGGGCGGAGGAGGTCTTCGGTCCGGTGGCGCCGGTGCGTTCCTTCTCCGACATCGACGAGGCCGTGGCCGTCGCCGCCGCGACCGACTACGGGCTGTCACTGGGGATCCTCGGCGAGGTGGGCGCGGCGATGCGGGTGGCCGACGCGGTACCCGCAGGGCTCGTCCACATCAACGAACAGACGGTCGCGGACGAGGCGCATGTGCCCTTCGGAGGCGTCGGGGCATCTGGGACCGGCGCCCGGTTCGGCGGTTCGGTCGCAAATATCGAGGCGTTCACCGAGACCCAGTGGCTCACTGCCCGGGCCGACATCGCCGCCTATCCGTTCTGAGACGTACGCCACTGACATGTATGTTTCCACCGCCTAGCGTCCAGAAGCATCCGACATAAGGCCACCGTGAGGCCACCGGCAGGCAGGCGACACCATCCATGGGCATAGGAGCCATCGAGTTCGCGACCGCGACGCAGACCCTCGCGGGCCTGCGGCGAGGTGAGTTCTCCAGCGTCGAGCTGGTCCGGGCGTATCTGGACCGGATCTCGGCCCATCCCTGGGTCAACGCGATCGTGACCCTCGACGCGGACCGGGCACTGGCCGAAGCCCGCCGGGCCGATGAGACCCGCCGCGCGGGCGGTCCGGCGAGCCCCCTGCACGGCTTGCCGATCACCGTCAAACACGATCAGAAGGTCCGAGGCCTACCGTCGACCTACGGCTCCGAAAGCCTGCGGGACTACGTGCCCGAGGACGACTCCGAGGCCGTCACCCGGTTGCGTGGCGCGGGCGCCATCGTCCTCGGCCGCTCGAACCTGCCCGAGTTCGCCTCCGACGGCCAGGCCTACAACGCCCTGCACGGGACCACCCGCAACCCCTGGAACCGCGAGCGCACCAGCGGCGGTTCCTCGGGCGGCTCGGCCGCGGCGGTGGCGGCGGGGATGACGGCTCTCGACCTCGGGAGCGACATGGGCGGTTCCATCCGCATCCCGGCCGCCTGGTGCGGTGTCCACGGCCTGAAGCCCACCTGGGGGGTCGTGCCGACGCGGGGGGCGGTTCCGCACCCGGACGATCCCGAAGGGGCTGACCTGACAGTGCCGGACGTCGCCGTGTGCGGTCCGCTGGCCCGGGGCGCCGATGATCTGGACCTCGCCCTGACCGTGCTCACCACGCCCGGGGACGAGCGCGGTGGGCTCAGACCGTACCTGCCGAGGGCGCCGTTCACCACGCACCGGGAGCTCCGCGTCCTCGCCTGGTTCGACGACCCCGCGACCGGGGTCGATCCGGCGACGCTGAAGGTGCTGCACGCGGCCTGTCGGTCCCTGGAGGCCGACGGTGCTCGTGTGACGCACGGCGTACGTCCTCCGGGCAGCCTCGATCAACTCGAGGAACTGTTCGAGATCCTCTTCATGGCGGACGTCGGTGGTGGAGTCGGCGAAGCGGGCTTCGGGGAACTGAGCCGCGGAATGCGGCAGCTGCGCACCGAGTCAGCCATGGCCGAGCTGCACTACCGCGCGCTCGGCCTCACACACCGGGAGTGGCTGTCCCTGCACCGACAGCGCCTGATCCTGGTTCAGCGATGGCAGGAGCTGTTCGACCAGTACGACGTCGTCGTCACCCCGACGGTCATGACGACCGCTCTCCCACACGATCACAGCGAGCCGGTCTGGTCCAGGCGTTTCGAGCTGAACGGCGAGCGGCATCCGTGGAGGCCCGCGCTGACACGCTGGTGCGGCGCCGTCGGAGTGCTGGGCCTTCCGGCCGTCTCGACGCCCGTCGGGCTCGACCGAAACGGGCTGCCGGTCGGCATGCAGGTCGTCGCCGCCCGGTACCGCGACCGCAGCGCCATCGCCGCCGCCCGCCTCATCTCCGAGAGCGTGGGCGGCTTCACCAAGCCGCCGCTCTGCGGGACGACCGGCGTGACCGCACGACGAGACGCCCGCCCGGCCGAGGAGGGCGTGTGAACCTCGCCTTCGTGAACGGCCGCCGCTACGTCACCGGAGCCGGCACCCGGCCCGGTGGGGTGGCCGTGCGGGACGGGCGCATCGTCGCGGTCGGGGCCGACACGGACGTAGTCGCGGCGGCGGGCACGGGCGCCGAGATCGTCGACGCACGGGGCGGCCTCATCAGCCCGTCGTTCGGTGACGCGCATCTGCATCCGGCCATGGGGGGACTGCAGCTCGGACAGTGCCACCTGGATCGCTGCACTTCCGCCGAGGAGTGCCTGGACACGATCGCGGCCTTTGCCGCGGAGCACCCCGGCGAGGCCTGGATCCTCGGCGGGGGCTGGTCCATGGAGCACTTCCCCGGGGGCACTCCTCACCGGAGTCTTCTCGACCGTGTCGTATCCGACCGGCCCGTCTTCTTGCGCAACCGCGACCATCACGGCGCCTGGGTCAACTCCCGCGCCCTGGAACTCGCCGACATCGGCGCGACCACGGCAGATCCGCTGGACGGCCGCATCGAGCGGGACCCGGACGGCAGCCCGGCCGGAACGCTGCACGAAGGCGCGGCACACCTGGTGACGAAGGTGGCACCCCCGCCGACACGCCAGAGCCTTCTTCAAGGGCTGCTGCGCGGCCAGGCACACTGCCTGGCGCAGGGCATCACACAGTGGCAGGACGCGCTCCTGCGCGTAATGGGCCCCGGCCTCGACGCGATGGACGTCTACCTGGACGCACTGGCCGACGACGCACTGCAGGCGCGGGTCACCGGCGCCCTGTGGTGGGATCGCGACCGCGACCGTGACCAGATCGCCGATCTCGTCGCCCGCCGGGGACGCGCGCGAGGTCATGACGACCTCTTCCGGGCCGACGCGGTCAAGATCATGCTCGACGGGGTGGCGGAGAACTTCACCGCGTCGCTGAGCCGGCCGTACCGGGATCGCTGCGGGCATGAGACCGGCAACCGCGGCCTCGGTTTCATCGACCGTGATCTGCTGAAGGACATCGTCGCCACCGTGGACGCCCGCGGCTTCCAGGCGCACTTCCACGCCATCGGAGACCAGGCGGTGACGGACGCCCTGGACGCGGTGGCCCACGCACGGCGGGCCAACGGCGACTCGGGCATCCGCCACCACATAGCCCATCTGCAGATCGTGCGGGACGAGGACGTGCCGCGTTTCGGCACGCTCGGGGTGATCGCCAACATCCAGCCGCTCTGGGCCCGGTTCGAACCCCAGATGACCGAGCTGACCATCCCGTTCCTGGATCCCGCTCTAGCGGACCGGCAGTACCCGTTCCTGGACCTGTACGACGCCGGTGCCGTGCTGGCCGGAGGCAGCGACTGGCCGGTCAGCAGCGCGAATCCCCTCGAAGGCATGCACGTCGCCGTCAACCGTACGCCCGAGCACTCACCGCCCGGCACCGAGCCGTTCATCCCGCGACAGCGCCTCCCCCTGGTCGTGGCGTGGGACGCCTACACCCGGCAGGTCGCGTACCTCAATGGCCGCGAGCAACGGACCGGCCGCCTCGAGCCCGGCTACCTGGCCGATCTGGTGCTCCTCGACCGTGACCCTTTCCTGGGGCCGCGGCACGAGATCGCGGACACGGCGGTCGTCGGCACATGGCTCGGCGGCCAGTGCGTGTACCGGCGCGGCTGAGGCCAGGCAGTGCCGCCGTCGAGCGGCGCCAAGGGTTTCCGCCTCGCAGAATCCGCGGCCTCAGCGCCCGCACCGATGGCTGAAAGCCGCCTACCGTACAGCAACCGTCGACGGGTCGATCGAGAGGAGAAGCCTTGGCGATCGTCGAGCACAACCTGCCGCGCTCCGCCGGCAGGCCATGGAGCGGTGTGCTCCTGACAGTGGCGGGCCGTCTCGCCCAGATGGCGCTCACGCTTCTCACGGCGAGTTTCCTGATCTTCGTGGCGTTGCAACTCGCGCCGGGGAACCCGGTCGACATCATGCTGGGTGCGAAGGCCGGCGATCCGGAGGCGGTTCGGCGTCTGAACGCGCAGTACCACTTCGACCAGCCGCTGCTCGTCCAGTACGGGCACTGGCTCACCGGGCTCCTGCACGGTGACCTCGGTACCTCCTTCGTCTTCCGGGAGAGCGTCTCCTCGCTGATCGCCGCGCGGGTGCCCACCTCCGCCCTGCTGGTGGCGTACGGAGGCGTCCTGGTCCTCGTCCTCGGTTTCGCGGTGGGTCTCGTCGCCTCCCGCGCGGGCCGGACCGTCGACACCGGGATCTCCGTCCTGCTGTCCGTGGCCCTGGCCACACCGACCTACGTGATCGCGATCGTCCTCATCACGGTCTTCTCGCTCTACCTGGACTGGTTCCCGGTGTTCGGCAGCGGCGATGGCCTGCTGGGACGCCTTCACCACCTGACTCTGCCCGCCGTCACCCTCGCGCTGTCGAGCAGCGCCGCGATGGCCCGGGTGACCCGGGCGGCCGTGAAGGACGAGGAAGGCCGGGACCACGTGACCACCGCCGTCGCGCGAGGACTCGACCGGCGAACCGTTCTCGGTCGGCACGTCGTACGCAACGCGCTGCTGCCGATCACAACCATCGCCGGCATCATAGGCGCCGGCCTCATCGCAGGGACGGTCATCGTCGAGAACGCCTTCGGGCTCGACGGAGTGGGTTCGCTGCTGGTCCAGGCCATCACACGGAAGGACTACGCCGTCGTGCAGAGCACGAGCGTTCTGATCATCGCCGCGTTCCTCCTGGTGAACGCCTTCGTCGATGTCCTGTACGGCATCATCGACCCGCGTACCCGCACGGGCGGAACCCGGTGAGCGCCCTCGTGCCGGCCCGGCCCCGCCTCCTACGGCGCTCCGGCGGCGGTACGACGACGGCGATCCGGTGCTTCGGCGCGTTCGCCGTGCTGCTGGTTCTCCTCGCGGTATGCGCACCGCTGATCGCGCCGCAGGATCCGAACGTGGGAGACGTCCTCTCCGTCCTTCAGCCTCCGTCGTCACAGCACTGGCTCGGCACCGACGCCTCCGGCCGCGACCTGTTCTCACGGCTGGTGTTCGGCTCACGGACCGCGCTTCTCGGACCACTTGTGGTCGTCCTGGTCGCCACCTCCGTGGGAACGACCCTCGGTGTGCTCGCCGCCTGGAACCGGGGATGGGTCGACTCCCTGATCGGCCGCCTCTTCGACCTGGTGTTCTCCTTCCCCTCGATGCTGCTGGCGCTGCTCTTCGTCACCGTCATGTCTCCGGGTCTGTTCTCGGCCGCGCTCGCCGTCTCCATCGCCTTCGTACCGGCCGTCGGACGACTGGTTCGCGCCACTGCTCTGCGCGAGGTGAACGAGCCGTATGTACAAGCCCTGCGCACGCAGGGATTCGGACCGGTCGCGGTGTGCCTCCGCCATGTGCTACCCAATGTGTGGCCGGTGATCGTCGCACAGGTGACCATGTCCTTCGGCTACGCGATGGTCGAGCTGGCGGGCATCTCTTTCCTCGGTCTCGGTGTGCAGGACCCCACCGCCGACTGGGGCAAGATGATCAACACGGGTCAGGGCAGCATCGTCCGCGGCTTCCCACAGGAATCCCTTTACGCCGGAATCGCCCTCGTCCTGGCCGTCGTGTGCTTCATCAGCCTCGGTGACCTGCTGTCCGAACGCCGAGACGGAGGCCCGCGATGACACCTCTGCTGCAGGTGGACGACCTTCACCTCACCTTCGGCGGCCGGGACCGCCAGGAACAGCGGCTCCTGCACGGCGTCTCGTTCACCGTGGCCGCCGGGGAGGCAGTCGGAATCGTCGGTGAGTCGGGCTCGGGCAAGACCCTGACGCTCCGGGCGATCACCGCACTGCACCCGCCGAACGCGAGGATCGACGGCGACATACGGTTCGACGGACTGTCCGTGCCCGCGATGTCCCCTCGCGAGCTGACACGCCTGCGGCGCGACCACGTCGGCATGGTGTTCCAGGACCCGCACGCGGCCATCAACCCCGTCCACCGCATCGGCGACTACCTCACCGAGACCTACCGCAAGGACGGCCGCAAACAACGACGCGACGCGACCACCCGCGCCCTGGAACTGCTCCACCAGGTGCGCATCAAGGACCCGGCACGGATCCTCGGCTGCTTCCCGCACGAGCTCTCCGGCGGCATGCTGCAACGCGTGATGATCGCCGCAGCTCTGATGCGCGGTCCACGTCTGCTGCTCGCGGACGAGCCGACGACAGCACTCGACGTCACGACGCAGGCCGAGGTCGTCGCCCTCATCGCCGATCTGCGGCGCGATCGCGGCACGTCGCTGGTCTTCATCACGCACGACATCGAACTCGTCGGGGCCCTCTGCGACCGGATCCTGGTGATGTACAGGGGCCGGATCGTCGAACAGTTGACGCCGGCGCAACTGCACGGCGGCGAGATCTCACACCCTTACACCGCGGCGTTGCTCGCCTGCCGCCCGGACGTCACGCGCCGCCGCGACCGGCTACCGGCGATCGCGGCCGGAGCGTTCGAGGAAGGCTGGGCCGTCCAGTGATCAGCCAGGAACCACAGGAGTCATTCGCGGTCCCCCGGGACGCGACCGCTCCTGTCGTACGGGTCCGTGATCTGCGCAAGACCTTCCAACCCCGCAGTCTCCTGAAAATCGGGCAGCCGGTCCTCGCGGTGGACGGGGTCTCGCTCGCCCTGCCTGCCGGTTCGACGCTCGCCGTCGTCGGTGAGTCGGGTTCCGGCAAGACCACCCTGGCCAGGATGATCATGGGAGTCGAGACACCGACGAGCGGGTCCATCGAGTTCTTCGGCAGGGCGCAGCCCCGGCGGATGCGGACACGCGACCGGCGAGCCCACGCCCGGGTGATCCAGATGGTCTTCCAGAATCCCTACCGCTCTCTCGATCCCCGGCAGAGCGTGGGTGCCGCCATCGACGAGGTCCTGCGACTCCACTTCGACCTGGGCCGCCAGGACAGCAGAGCCAGGACGGCCGAGCTGTTCGACCTGGTCCGGCTGAGCCCCACCCGGCTCGACGCCCTGCCCCGCGAACTGTCGGGCGGCCAGCGACAGCGCGTGTGCATCGCCCGCGCGCTCGCCACGAACCCGCGCGCGATCATCCTGGACGAGGCCGTCGCCGCGCTCGATGTGCTCGTACAGGCACAGGTCCTGAACCTGCTGGCCGATGTCCAGGAGCAGACGGACGTCAGCTACCTCTTCGTCACCCACGACCTGGCGGTCGTGCGGCAGATCGCCGACGACGTGCTGGTCATGTGGTCGGGCCGGGTCGTGGAGCACGGGTGTGCCGAGGAGGTCCTGGACCACCCGGAGCACCCCTACACCCGTCTTCTGCGTGACTCCGTTCCCCGGCCGGGCTGGAAGCCGGCCCGCCGTCTCATGGACGACGGCCCGGCGAGCCCGGAGCATGCCTGACCGAATCGGGTCGTCCGCCCAGGACATCTTCCTCACCGCAGAATCGCCCCGCTTGTCACCTAGGCCGATGAATGAGGGGTGGCTCAATACGACACCTCGGGCGACTGCCTCCAAGCCGGGCGCCACGGCCCCGACGTCGGCCCGGCCTCTCGAAAGGGACCTCTCTCATGTCGCTGTCGTTCCGCCTGTCACACCGCACCCGCCCTCACACGCCGTCCGGCACACAGCGGTGGCGGACCGTTCAGGTCGCCGCCGTCACGGCCGCCCTCGGCCTCGCCACCGCCTGCGGTGGCGGGCCCGAATCCGCCCAGAAGGACGCCCCCGGCAGCCAGGACTGGGCCACCACCACCCCGCGGGCCACCGGAAACCTCGACACCGCCAACTGGAACCTCATCCTCGAACCCACCACACTGGATCCGCAGCAGGCGAGCAACTACGGGGTCAACGACGTGCTCTCCAACATGTGCGAGAGCCTGCAGACCCTGAACCCCGACTTCTCGATCAGTGACGGCCTCGCGTCACTGAAGGTCGAGAACCGCGGGAAGCGGCTCGTCTACTCCATCGATGCCAAGGCCCACTTCTGGAACGGACAACCGGTCACAGGTGCCGACGCCGCCTACAGCCTCACCCGTGCCTGGCACCCCTCGGCACAGCAGGCCCCCATCTACAACCAGTACTTCGCCGCCGTCACCGCCATCAAGGCGACCGGGCCACGTGAAGTCACCGTCGACCTGCAGCACCCGGACCTCCTCTTCCAGAAGATGATGGCGACGTTCGCCGGCTCCGTGGTCGAGGCCCGGTACTCCAAGGCTCACCCCGACTTCGGCAAGCCGAGCGTTCCGCCGATGTGCTCCGGGCCGTACACGCTGAAGTCCTGGAAGACGGGGTCCAAGCTGACGCTCGAACGCAACCAGGACTACTGGCGCGGCGTCACGGCGAAGACACGTCAAGTGGTGTTCAGCTTCCTGCAGGGCGACAGCTCGCAGACCCGTGCGCTCACCGGCGGCGCGATCCAGGGCATGTACCAACCCCCGACGTCCGCGCTCAGCAGACTCGGCGAGCACGGCAAGGTGTACTACGGCAAGTCCCTGCTCTCCTTCTACCTTGTCCCCACCGCCAAGACCGGTCCGTTGCAGGACCCGCGCATCCGGCAGGCCCTGTTCCTGGCGCTGAACAGGACCGCGGTCGCCCGCACCGCGTTCGGCGGCGCCGCGGCCGCCTCCCGGAGCATGCTCCCCGCCGACGTGTACGGGCCGGTCAAGGCGACGAAGAGCGATGGAACCGGCGGAAGCCCGGACGAGATCGCCCAGGCGAAGAGGCTCGTGAAGGAGGCCGGGTCCCCCACAACGAAGATCGTTCTCGCGGGAGCCCCTGCCATCAGCGACTCCCTCACCCAGTCCCTGCAGGCCATCGCCGAGGCAGCGCGAAAGATCGGCCTCAACGCGACGTACAAGCCCGTGACCCTCGGACAGTTCTACGACCTCTTCTCCGGTCCTCAGGGCTGGCGCAGCACCGGCTCCGACGCCTTCGGATCGCAGTGGAACCTCCCCGTCGCCGACCCGCAGGCACAGTTCTCCGTGTGGGCGAACCCGAAGGACCCGACGAACTACTCACAGTTCACGGACGGCACGGCGAGCAAGCTGATCAGGCAGGCGGCCGCGGAGGGGGACACCGCCAAGCGCGACGAACTACTCGCCCGGGCCGACCGGCGACTGTTCGACCGGCTGCCATGGGTTCCGGTGGTGGACGTAGCCAACGTCCTGTACCTGGACAACAGCGTGACGGGCCCACCGGCTTCCTTCGTGAACTGGTACTCCCCCTGGGCTCAGCAACTGGGGGCATCCAAGTGACGCAGGTGTGATCGCTGTCCCGCACGGCCGTCCCGGTACCTCGCTACCGGAGACGGCCGTCTGCAACCGCGTCTTCGGCACCGGATGGACCGAACGGTTCGTCTCCGACCGCACGATCCGACTCACCGCGTCAGGCAAGGCCGCTCCGCGGGTCAACTCGGCCTGAGCTGGAGGTGTTCGACCGTCAGCGCAGCTCAAGAATCGCCATGCCCGCCACGTGATGCGTCATCGGAAAGATGTCAGCCTGAGCAGGCCTCGGAGAAGACCAAGTCAGAGCCTACTTCTCGGCTCACTGTCCCGCGTGCGAGCACCCAGAGCGTCAAACGAGCGTCATGGCCAACAGTCCATCCCTCCTCTTCCGGGCGGATCAGGCTGCCACGACCAACTCCCTCTGCACGAGCCCGCAACCCTTGACCGAACAGATAGAAGCACCCCCCCGTTATCTTCTTCGCGGTCCTGCAAGAGGGCCGCCGGCCTCCGGGCCCGGCATGGCTGGTTCCTGTCGAAGGCATGACAATACCGACGTGAGGCGGCCGCCTGGAAAGGAAGCGTCAATGTCGGTGCCGCGCCGTAGCGTGCTGAACTTCCCGTATATACCGCCGGTTCCGGCAGAGCAGATCCGGCAGCTGCCCACACGGGACGTCGCGCTCTTTCTTCTGCGGCACCTCGCCAGCGGCACCGGATATCTGCAGTACGCGAGCACGATGAATTCGGCACGGCAGGCGTTCCAGGAAGAGCCGGACAGGGACACGCTCGTGAACCGTCCGTCCGATGCCTGGTGCCGGCTGGAGACGTACCCACTTCTGTCCCGGGAACCCAGCCAGTCCGACGCGTTCCGCCGGATCTTCCACGACGGCATGGACTTGGCGAAGGATCCGCAGGGCATTACGTGGTTCGAAGCCCGCGAGCGGCTGTCGGCTCTGGAGCGGATTCCGGGTTCGGCGATCTGTGCGGCCGATGACCGCCATGGACTGGCCGTGCTGGCCGCGGCCGCGGATCTGGGTTGGCTGGTCCCGTCGGATGTGGCGG
>NZ_VJZC01000144.1 GCF_009377185.1 Streptomyces spongiae | reverse complement strand
CCGCGGGACACCGCCCGTCGCACCGTCACCCGCTCTTCGGGGCCTAGTGGGCCTCCTGAGCTTCCGGGGCCTCCGGGTCCATGGACTCCACGGACTCCATGGACTCCACGGCGACGATCACACGTCGCCCAGTTCGGTGGCGTACGGCGGTTCCGCGCCGGCCCGGGAACACGTGATCGCCGCCGCGCGCGCCGCGAACCGCAGCAGCCGCGTCCAGCCGTCGGTGCCCAGACCCACGAGCGCCTCCGCGGACAGGGCGTCCCATGTGGACAGGCCGTGCAGCAGGGCCGCGTTGACCGTGTCGCCGGCGCCGATGGTGTCCACGACGTCGACGCGTTCGCCCGGTACGAAGTGTTCGGCGCCGTCGCGGGTGAAGGCGGTGAGCCCGTCGCCGCCGTGGGTGATCACGACGGCCGAGGGGCCGGAGGCCAGCCACTCCCGCGGAGTGCCGCCGAGCCACTCGGCGTCCTCCTCGGAGAGCTTCAGCAGGGACACCGAAGGCAACCAGCTCTTGAACCGGGCGCGGTAGGCATCCGCGTCCGGGATCAGCCCTGCACGGATGTTCGGGTCGAGGGCCGTGAACACCCCCTGGGCCGCGGCCGTCCGCATCAGCTCCTCGTACGCGCTCGCACCGGGTTCCAGGACGAGCGAGCAGGTGCCGAAGGACACGGCCTTCGTGCCGGCGGGCAGGCGGTCGGGAGCTTCGAACAGCCGGTCCGCCGTGCCCTCGACGTAGAAGGAGTACGAGGCCGAGCCGTTCATGTCGATCGAGGCCACGGCGAGAGTCGTCGGCTCCGTACCGCGCTGCACGGAGGTCGCGTCGACACCCGCCGCGCGCAGCCCGTCCAGCAGCGCCTCCCCGAAGGCGTCGCGGGAGACGCGGGAGCAGAAGGCGGTGGGCGAGCCGAGGCGGCCGAGGGCCACGGCCGTGTTGTAGGGGCCGCCGCCGCGAGCGGGCTGCAGACCCACGAGGGCGCCCGCGCCCTGCGGTACCAGGTCGATGAGGGCCTCACCGGCGACGACGATCACGAGACGGATCCTTTCTCGGAGCTCTTCGGATTCGCGGTGCTCTCGGAGATCTCCGGACTTCCGGTTTTCTCGGGGCTCTCCGGACAGCCGCACGAGCCGCGGTGGACGAACGCGGAGGGAAGCCGGACGGTACGGATGGGATGCTCAGGCGTGGCCAGCCGCTCCAGCAGCAGCCGTACGGCCTGCGCGCCGATCTCCTTGCTGGGCTGGGCGACGGCGGTGAGCCGCGGGTGGAACAGATCGGCCCACGCGAAGTCGTCGAAGCAGCACAGCGCGATGTCGTCCGGTACGCGGACACGCAGCTCGCCCAGGGCACGCAGGGCACCGATGGTCATGGCGTTGTTCCCGGTGACGAGCGCCGTGGGCGGACTCGACAGGGTGAGCAGCTCCCGGGTGACGCGCCGGGACACCTCCGCGTCGGAGTCGCCCTGGGCCACGAGCGACTCGTCGTACGGCAGTCCGGCGGCCGACAGGCCGAGCCGGTAGCCGGTGATCCGCTCGCCCGTGGTGCTGAGGCCAGGCAGACCCGCGACCAGGCCGATGCGCCGGTGACCGAGGTCGGCGAGATGCCCGACCAGCTGCGCCATGGGCTCGGTGTTCTGCGTACAGACCTGGTCGAAGCGGAACGGGTCGCCGTCGGGCGTGGTGACGAGCCGGTCCAGGAACACCGTCGGGACGTCGTGCCTGCGGAGGTAGTCCAGGAGGCCGTCCGGCCGCGCCGAGGGCGCGACGATCATGCCGTCCACCCGCCGTTCGTGCAGGAGTTGGACGACCTTCCGCTCATGCTTCGGGTCGTCGTGCGGATCGGCGATCAGCAGGCTGTAGCCCTGCTCCAGCGCGCCGGCCTCGACGCCCTGGAGGATCTCCGTGAAGTACGGGTTGCTGACCGCCGACACCGCGAGCCCGATGGACCGTGTCCGCGAGGTGACAAGGGAACGGGCCAGCGTGTTGGGCGTGTAGCCGAGTGCCTCGATGGCGTCGAGGACCAGTTGGCGGGTCTGCGGACGCACCGCGCGCGTTTTGTTCAGCACGTGCGAGACGGTCGCCACGGACACACCCGCGTGCTGCGCGACATCGACCATCGTGGCCAAGACAGGTCCCCTCTCCGGGCACGATGCCCTCTCCGGGCACGGTGAGCTGCCTGGGCGGGAAGCTACCGCATCCGGAGAGACACGTAAACGTTTGCGCAAGCGTTTACGTGGGGGCGCCGGTCACTCCCAGTCCCAGCGAATGCCCAGGATCCCGGAGCGGACCCGGGGCTCCACCAGGTGGACCGAGCGATGCCGGCGGCTCAGGGGCAGGTCGAGGTGGCCGGTGCGCGGGGCCGCCGCCGTGTGCTGGGTGAAGCGGTGGCAGCGCACGGGCAGGGCCCGCTCGTCGAAGCAGACCTGGAGCGCGTACTGCCCGCCCGAGTAACCGAACCCACGGACGTACTCGTGGGACGCCCCGGCCGTGCCGTCCTCGATCCGGTACCGGAAGAGGAAGGTGTCACCCGTGCGCAGCCGGATGTCGAAGAGCAGTTCCGCGACGAGCACTCCGGTACCGTGGTGGAACCGCACGCGCCCGGTGCGGCAGTTCTCGAGGGCTCGTACGGTCATGCGCTCCGGCGCGCATCCCGGGTCACCGTGGTGGACGGCCACATAGCGGTCCACACCATCCCTGTGGGCGCGCACTATGTGGTGGGACTCGCGGGCCAGCAGTTCGCGGCGCGCCCCGATCCGGACCCGTTCGTGGTGGCCGATGGTGTGCAGGCCGCCGTCGAGCGACGCCTCCAGCTCGTTCAGGAGCTGCTCCAGCACGCCCGACGCCTCCACCAGGGAGCGGTACGAGCGGCCGGTGGCACGTTCCTGGCCAGGGCGTTCCTCGGTCTCGGCGAGCAGGCGGATCAGCGACTCGTCGGGGAGGTGGAGGATCTCCTCCAGGGCGCGCACGGCCCGCAGGGACTCGGGGCGCTGGGGCCGTCGGGCGCCCTGCTGCCAGTAGCTCAGGCTGGTCACACCGACCTTCACCCCGTAACGCGACAGGTGGTGCTGGACGCGCTGCAGGGGCAGCCCGCGCGCGGCGATGGCGGCGCGCAGGGCGACATGGAAGGGACCGCTCCGCAAGGCCGTGTCCAGTTCCGCCGCGGAGAGGTCCGCCTCCGTCGTGGCGACGTCCGCGTGCTCTGTGCCGTGCCGCATGCAGGGGCCTTTCTGTCCGGCGCGGACGGCTGGTCGGACCGTTCGCGTGCGTGCGTCGGGCGCCCGGTGGGCGCCGGGCACGGCGTGCCGGAACTCCATGCCCGCATGCGGGCAGTTCACGGCGCCGGGCCACCCCGCATTGAAGCGTGTTGACCATGCTCCGACAACACCCTGGAGCGGAACAAACCACTCACCCGTCAAGCCGTCGGTGACCCCGGCTCCGGGCCCAGAAGGTCGCGTATCGCGCGCCCGGACAGCCATGACTTGTGCAGGAATCCGCGGGCGGGACTGGCGGCGACGAGCTCCTGGAAGTCGTCCAGTGAGTGCGTCGAGATGAGGATGATGACCGAGGACACGGCCTCCGCCAGCCGCCAGGCGAGGTCGAAGCCGCTCTCGCCGGCGAGGTCCAGATCCAGCAGTACGACGTCCGGGGACAGCTCGGTGGCCCGCTCGAGTGCCTGCGCGCCCGTCGAGGCGACACCGACGACAGTGACCCCGTCGCGCTCCAGCAGGGAGCGCGCTGCCTCCAGGAACCGGGCGCTGTCATCGACGAGCAGACAGCGCATGGACATGCAGCAAGGGTGCCAACCGGTCGGTGATTAAGCTTTCCAGCTAGCCGGAAAAGTGCGGGGTGCCCGACTTCCCGTGTGCCATGAGTCCGGGGAATGTGCTGAAGGCCTGTGCCGGATGGCGCGGTTCGCGCGCGCACGGAGCCGTGCCGCCGCACGGGCGCTAGCATGACGCTGCCCTGAGGGAGGCTGAGCAGCCCGGTCGAGTGGGGGTGCGTGATGCCGGCACCGCACCGGAACTTGGGGACGACCCGGATCCGTCGCACCCTGTGTGCAGCGCTGCTGGTGGCCGCCCTGTTGCTGGCCGGATGCAGCGGCGGTGACGGCTCGGGCGGGGAAAAGCGCTCGCGGAGCGACACGACCTGCGACGGCAGGATCGAGGGCACCGAACGCATCACCGTGTGGTTCCACACCGGGCGCAGCGGTGAACTCGCCACCCTGCGCGGCCAGGTCAGGGAGTTCAACAGGATCCAGAAGCAGGTGAGAGTCGAGCTGGTCGCCCTGCCCCCGGCCCCCTCGTACACCGAACTCGTGCTCTCCGCGGCGGCGAGCGGCGACCTTCCCGACCTGCTCGACTTCGACGGCCCGAACCTCTACAGCTACGCCTGGTCCGGCAAGCTCAAGCCGATCGACTCCTGCGTGCCCAGGAAGGTCCTGGACGATCTGCTGCCGTCCGTCCGCCGACAGGGTACCTACGCCGGGCGGTTGTGGGGCATCGGAACGTTCGACTCCGGACTCGGCCTGTACATAAGGCCGTCGGTGCTGAAGGAGGCGGGCGTGCGCATCCCGCGCGGCGTCGACGACGCCTGGACGGCCGGTGAACTGACGGGCATCCTCCGCACACTCCGCGAGGAGGGCTACGACAGGCCACTCGACCTGGGGCTCCACTACGGGGCGGACGGCGGCGAGTGGAACACCTACGGGTTCGCGCCGGCCCTGTGGTCGGCGGGCGGCGACCTCATCGACCCCGGGTTCCGCTCGGCGGACGGCTACCTCAACGGCCCGGCGTCCGTCAGGGGGCTCACCACCCTGCAGAGCTGGGTCAGCGAAGGGCTCGTCGACCCGGGCAAGGACGACAAGGCGTTCGTCGAGGGCCGCAGTCCCCTCTCCTGGATGGGCCACTGGAGATACGCCGAGTACACCAAGGCACACCCCGGCGACGTGGCGATCGTGCCGCTGCCCGATTTCGGCAAGGGCACCGTCACCGGGATGGGGTCCTGGCAGTGGGGCATCACCTCGGGCGCCACCGACGGCGACGCGGTGTGGCGCTTCCTCGCGTTCCTCCTGCGCCCGGAACAGGTGCTCAGGATGAGCGAGGCCAACGGCGCGGTCCCGGCGACGAACAGCGCGGTGAAGCGCTCCCCGGCGTACGGCGAGGGCGGTGCCGAGCGGCTGTTCCTCGAGCAGCTGCGTGACGGGGTCGCCCGGCCGCGCCCGCGGACGCCCGCGTACCCGGCGATCACCAGGGCCTTCTCCCGAGCTTTCGCGAAGATCGTTCTCGACGGCGCCCCGGTCAAAAAGACGCTGGACCAGGCGGCCAGGGCCATCGACAAGGACCTGGCCGCGCATGACGGTTACCCGCCGAGCGGACCATGAGCGGCGGCACGGCATCCGCGCACTCCGTCGGCATCCGCGCACCCGGTCGGCGTCCTGGGCGTCCGGGCTCCGCGCGGCAGGGGGCACCGATGGACCGCGCACCGGATTCCCCGGCATGCTGTGGAGCCGCGCGGGCAGGGGCACAGGAGGCCACTCGGCCGAACTGGGCGAAGGTGAGACAGGTGGACGCGAACAAGCACTCGACGGAGGCGTCCACTGCGGACGTGCGCGCCCTCACCAAGGACCTCGTGCGTCACCGCCGTCGTCCCCGCCCGGGCCACTGAGGACCAGCCGTGCGCCGCGTACCGACCGGAAGACGCCTGCGCGCGCCACGGCGCGCGCCGGGCCGCAGAAGCCCCGCGACCGAACGAAGGGTCCGCCCCTCGGCCCAGGCCGATCCCACCTTCCTCGCCCGCCTGCGCGTCGGACCCAAGCTGATGCTCCTCGTGCTGCTGCCGGTGACCGGACTGCTCGCCTTCACCGCCGTCGGCGCCGTGACCCAGTGGAACGAGGCGCGGACCCTGGGCGACTTCCGGACGGCGACGCGGGTCGCCTCCGCGACCACCGGGGTCACCGACGCCGTCGCCCGGGAGCGGATCGCCGCCGTCCTGGCCCGGCTGCGGCCCGGGCCCGGGGCGCTGAAGGAACGGTCCGCCGCCGAGAACGCCACCGACCGCGCCGTGGAGCGGGCCGCCGCCCGTGCGGACTCCGTCTCGGGACGCACCGACGTCGTGGGTCGGCTCGACGCCGTGAGCCGTGAACTGCACGCCGTGCGCGCCCAGACAGGCACCGGCTCCCTCAGCCCCCAGGGCGTGATGAAGGGGTACGGGAGCATCGAGGACCGCCTTCTGCACACCGTCGCCGACCTGGAGTCCGGCCGGCCCACCCGGGGCGCGGGCCGCGCCGCCGACGCCCACATCGCCCTCCTGTCGGCCATCGAGGCCGCCGAGCGGGAACGTGCCGAGCTCGCCGTCCTCCTCGACGCGCCCCCCGGCCGGCAGCCCGTAGCGGTGGGCCGCTGGCAGGCACTGGAGGAGGCCCAGCTCGACACCTTCCGGCAGAACACCTCGCCCGAGCTGAAGAGCGAGCTGTACGCCACCCTGCTCCGGGCCCCCGGCCGGGCCGTCCGCGAGGTCCGCGACACGCTCGCCGCACCGCACGGGAGGACCGCCGACCTGCCCTCGTACGACCGCTGGCTGGCCGTCTCCCAAGCGCGCGTAGAGGGCCTGCGCGGCATCGAGGGCAAGGCCGCGCGGGAACTGGGCGACGTGGCCGACCGCGATCTCGCCACCGCCCGGTCCGGTGGAGCGCGGGAGCTCGTGGTCTCCCTGCTCGTCCTCGGCGTCGTCACCGCGCTCGTCCTGGCCCTGCGCCGCTCGATCACCCGGCCCCTCGGCGACGTGTCCGCGGGCGCCCGAGCCCTGTCGGACGGTGACCTGTCGTACGACATCGGCTACGCGGGACGCGACGAACTCGGCGATGTCGCCGACACCGTCCGCGGCCTGCGGGTGACCACCGAGCGGCTGGTCGGCGAGATCCGCGCCATGAACGGCGCCATCGACGCGGGCCGCTTCGAGCACCGCGCCGACGCCGCCTCGTTCGACGGCACCTGGGCGCACGTCCTGGGCGGCATGAACGACACGATGGCGTCCTTCGCCGCGGCGCACGGGCGGCGGCAGAAGGCCGAGCAGGAACTGGAGAGCGTCTTCACCCTCTCCCTGGACCTGCTCTGCATCTGCGGTCTCGACGGCTACTTCAAGCGGGTGAACCCCGCCTTCGAGCGGACCCTGGGCCACTCGAGCGAGGTGCTGCTGTCCAAGCCGCTCGTCGAGTTCCTCCACGAGGAGGACCGGGCACGCACGCGTGCCGCCTTCGACCGGCTGGCGACGGGGGAGGAGGTCGACGAGTTCGAGAACCGTTACGTGCGGGACGACGGCACCGAGTGCTGGCTCCAGTGGAGTGCCCGCCCCGTCCCCGAGGAGGGCCTCATCTACGCCGCAGCGCGCGACGTCACCGAGAGCCGCCTGGCCGCCCGTGAGCAGACCGCACTGCGCCGGGTCGCCACCGCGGTGGCGGGCGGGGTCCCGCCGTCCGAGGTGTTCGCGAAGGTCGCGGAGGAGGTGGCGGACCTGCTGGGCACCGCCGTGGCCGTGCTGCGGTACGAGTCCGACGGCTATTTCACGGTCCTCGGGATCGCGCACGAGACGGAGGACACGGGCGGGGACGCGGTACGCGGAAAGCGTCCCGACACGGCGCGTGAGACCAGGCACCAGGACGACTGGACGCAGCAGGCGGCCCGTGCGGGACGCTCCGCGGCCGCGCCCATCGTCGTCGACGGCCGGCGGTGGGGTGCCGTCGTCGCGGCCTCGCTGGTGGAGCCGCTGCCCGACGGCACCGAGTCACGCCTCGCCGACTTCACCGAACTCATCGCCATGGCCATCGCCAACGCCGACAGCCGGGCCCAGCTCACCGCCTCACGCGCGCGCGTGGTGGCCGCCGGGGACGCCTCCCGGCGCCGCATCGAACGCGATCTGCACGACGGCGTCCAGCAGCGGCTCGTCTCGCTCCAGCTGGACCTGCGGCTGGCCGAGTCCCTGCTGGCGGACCGCTCCGGTGAACTCGCCGAGCGTCTCGCCCAGGTGGGCAAGGGCCTCGACGACGCCTTCCAGGACCTGCTCCAGGTGGCCCGCGGCATCCACCCGGCCGTCCTCTCACGGGGCGGACTGGGCCCGGCCCTGCGCGCCCTGGCCCGCCGCTCCGCAGTCCCCGTGGAACTCGATCTCAGTCTGTCGGTGTCCCGCTTCCCGGAACAACTGGAGGTGGCCGCGTACTACGTGACCTCCGAGTGCCTCACCAACGCCGCCAAGCACGCGCGCGCGAGTGTGGTGACCGTCGCGGCCGAGGACCGGGACGGTGTCCTGGACCTGACGATCCGGGACGACGGAGTCGGTGGAGCGGAACCGGCCAAGGGGTCGGGCCTCATCGGGCTCGTCGACCGCGTCGAGGCGGCCGGCGGACGGCTGGACGTCACCAGTCCACCAGGCGGCGGTACGACGCTGACGGCACGGCTTCCCGTGCCACAGAGCCCCGAGGGGGAGTGAGCGAGCACGGCCCTGGCCTTCCCGCAGGTATGGCAGGCCGCCCGGAGCGTACGCGGGTGTCCAATCGAGGGGGAGTCATTGGACTCGGTGACGTGCGTACGGTCCGGGCGGCCGGGGCGGACGGTAGAGGCGACCGTCCGGTTCTAGGGGCGGGCGTTCCCGCCGTGCCGTGCGCCCTGACGGCGCTTGGCGCGCACGATGTCGGGGTCCCTGGGGTCGCGCAGGGCGCTGAGGGAGAGTGTGTCGTCCGTCTGCCGGCGTACGGGTGCCGACCGTCGCCTCTCGATCCGTGTCTGCCGCATCTGCGCAGCCCTTCGAGCGATGAACCGATGACCCGCCGCGCCTCTTCAGGAGCGGCACGTCCCTTGCATCTGCACTGGTTCGAGCATCCCGCCGCAATGTCAAGGTGTCGTCATGGCCAGCCCCCAAGTAGGTTTCCGGCTAGCCGGAAGTGGTCGGTTCCGGCAGGCTGTTGGACGCGCAGCGCAGGGGATCGGGCAGAAGCGGACGAGGTCGGGAACATGGGCGACATGGACGATGCGGACGCGGAACAGGGGCCCGCGCGCGGGAGAGTGGTTCTCGCCGACGACGACATCCTGCTCCGGGAGGGGCTGGCCAGTCTGTGCGAGCGGGTCGGATACGAGGTGGCGGGCCAGGCCGGGGACGCCGTCCACCTCCTGGAACTCGTCGAGGACGAGCGGCCGGACCTGGCGATCATCGACATCAGGATGCCGCCGACCCAGTCCACCGAGGGCCTGAAGGCGGCCCGCGCCATCCGTGAGCGCCACCCCGACACGGGCATCCTGGTGCTGTCGGCGTACGTCGAGGTCGAGGACGCCCTGGAACTGCTGGCCGGCGGCCGACGGATCGGCTACATGCTCAAGAGCCGGGTCACGGTGGTCGACGAGTTCATCGAGACGCTGGAGCGGATCCTGAAGGGCGGCTCGGTCGTCGACCCCTCCCTGGTGCAGGAACTCGTCGTCGCCCAGCGCCGCGACGACCCCCTCGGCATCCTCAGCAACCGCGAGCGCGAGGTCCTCGCGCTCATGGCCGAGGGCAGATCCAACGCCGGCATAGGTCGCCGCCTGTGGGTCACCGAGGGCACCGTCGAGAAGCATGTGCGCAGCATCCTGGGCAAGCTGCGGCTGCCCGAGGACACCGACGACCACCGCCGCGTCCTGGCCGTCCTGACCTTCCTGGAGTCGGGTCATCCCGGGGCGTGAGCGGGGCGGGTGAGCGGGGCCCGCCAGGGGTGGCCGGGCTCTGTCCACAGGGCCGCCGCGATGTCGGTCCCCGCCAGTAGGGTGTGGAACATGGCCGACCCCTCCAGCTACCGCCCCAGGCCGGGACAGATCCCGGACTCACCCGGGGTCTACAAGTTCCGTGACGAGCACCGCCGGGTGATCTACGTCGGGAAGGCGAAGAGCCTGCGCCAGCGCCTGGCGAACTACTTCCAGGACCTGGCGGGCCTCCACCCGCGCACCCGCACCATGGTCACCACGGCCGCGTCCGTGGAGTGGACGGTGGTGTCCACGGAGGTGGAGGCCCTTCAGCTGGAGTACTCCTGGATCAAGGAGTACGACCCCCGCTTCAACGTCAAGTACCGCGACGACAAGAGCTACCCGTACCTCGCGGTCACCATGAACGAGGAGTTCCCGCGCGTGCAGGTGATGCGCGGTCACAAGAAGAAGGGCGTGCGCTACTTCGGGCCGTACGGGCACGCGTGGGCGATCCGCGACACCGTGGACCTGCTGCTGCGCGTCTTCCCCGTACGCACCTGCTCGGCGGGCGTGTTCAAGAACGCGGCACGCACCGGTCGCCCCTGCCTCCTCGGCTACATCGGCAAGTGCTCGGCCCCCTGCGTCGAGCGGATCTCCCCCGAGGACCACCGAGAACTGGCCGACGACTTCTGCGACTTCATGGCCGGCCGCACCGGCACCTACCTGCGCCGCCTCGAGAAGCAGATGATGGAGGCGGCCGACGAGATGGAGTACGAGCGGGCCGCCCGCCTGCGCGACGACATCGAGGCCCTGAAGAAGGCCATGGAGAAGAACGCGGTCGTGCTCACCGACGCGACCGACGCGGACCTGATCGCGGTCGCCGAGGACGAGCTGGAGGCGGCCGTGCAGATATTCCACGTCCGCGGCGGACGCGTCCGCGGCCAGCGCGGCTGGGTCACCGACAAGGTCGAGGCCGTCACCACCGGTGACCTCGTCGAGCACGCCCTCCAGCAGCTCTACGGCGAGGAGACCGGCGACGCCGTCCCCAAGGAGGTGCTGGTTCCCGCGCTGCCCGACCCGGTGGACCCCGTCCAGCAGTGGCTCACCGACCGGCGCGGGTCCAACGTCTCGTTGCGCATCCCGCAGCGCGGCGACAAGAGGGCCCTCATGGAGACCGTGGAGCGCAACGCCCAGCAGGCGCTCGCCCTGCACAAGACCAAGCGCGCCTCCGACCTCACCACCCGCTCGCGCGCCCTGGAGGAGATCGCCGAGGCCCTCGACCTGGACAGCGCGCCCCTGAGGATCGAGTGCTACGACATCTCGCACCTCCAGGGCGACGACGTCGTGGCCTCCATGGTCGTCTTCGAGGACGGCCTGCAGCGCAAGAGCGAGTACCGCCGCTTCCAGATCAAGGGCTTCGAGGGCCAGGACGACGTCCGCTCCATGCACGAGGTGATCACCCGCCGCTTCAGGCGGTACCTCGCGGAGAAGGAGAGGACCGGCGAGTGGGCCGACGGCGAGGACACCGACGGCGAGAACTCCCTGACCGAGGACGACGGCCGCCCCAAGCGCTTCGCCTACCCGCCCCAGCTCGTCGTCGTGGACGGCGGGCAGCCACAGGTCGCCGCAGCCCGCAGGGCCCTCGACGAGCTCGGCATCGACGACATCGCCGTGTGCGGCCTCGCCAAGCGCCTTGAGGAGGTCTGGGTACCCGGTGAGGACGACCCCGTCGTCCTGCCCCGCACCAGCGAGGGCCTGTACCTTCTCCAGCGCGTCCGCGACGAGGCCCACCGCTTCGCCATCACCTACCAGCGCACCAAGCGGGCCAAGCGCTTCAGAGCCGGTCCCCTGGACGAGGTGCCGGGTCTCGGCGAGACCCGCAAGCAGGCATTGATCAAGCACTTCGGCTCCGTGAGGAAACTGCGGTCGGCGACGATCGACCAGATCTGCGAGGTCCCCGGCGTAGGCCGCAGGACGGCCGAGACGATCACCGCGGCCCTGGCCGCCGCGGCTCCGGCAGCACCCGCCGTGAACACGGCGACCGGAGAGATCATGGAAGAAGAAGACGGGGAGCCCGGGACGACGGCGGGCCCCTCGGGGGAGCCCGTGTCCGCGGGAACCCCGGACGAACGACGGGGGCAGGAGAGATGAGCGAGCACGACACCCGAGAAGAAGAGCACCAGGAACACACGGCACGGCGCGAGGAAGCCCCCGCGGCGGCGGGCGAGTACGCCTCACAGCACCCAGCGCCCCAGGAAGACGGAGCACACGTGAGTACGGGCAGCGAATCGGCCGGGGTCCCCGAGGCGGCCATCCCCGAGCTGGTCATCATCTCCGGCATGTCCGGCGCCGGACGGTCGACGGCCGCCAAGTGCCTGGAGGACCTCGGCTGGTTCGTCGTCGACAACCTGCCGCCCGCGCTGATCCCCACCATGGTGGAGCTCGGCGCCCGCTCCCAGGGCAATGTGGCGCGGATCGCGGTCGTCGTCGACGTCCGTGGCCGCCGCTTCTTCGACAACCTCCGCGAGTCCCTCGCGGACCTGGCGGAGAAGCACGTCACCCGGCGGATCGTCTTCCTGGAGTCCTCCGACGAGGCCCTCGTCCGCCGCTTCGAGTCCGTGCGCCGCCCGCACCCCCTCCAGGGGGACGGCCGCATCGTCGACGGCATCGACGCCGAGCGCGAGCTGCTGCGCGAGCTGCGCGGCGACGCCGACCTCGTGATCGACACCTCCAGCCTGAACGTGCACGAGCTGCGCGCCAAGATGGACGCCCAGTTCGCCGGAGAGGAGGAGCCCGAGCTGCGGGCCACCGTCATGTCCTTCGGCTTCAAGTACGGCCTCCCGGTGGACGCCGACCTGGTCGTGGACATGCGCTTCCTGCCGAACCCGCACTGGGTCCCCGAGCTGCGCCCCTACACCGGGCTCAACGAAGAGGTCTCGAACTACGTCTTCAACCAGCCCGGAGCCAAGGAGTTCCTCGACCGCTACGCGGAGCTGCTGCAGCTCATCGCCGCGGGCTACCGCCGCGAGGGCAAGCGGTACGTGACCATCGCGGTCGGCTGCACCGGCGGCAAGCACCGCTCGGTCGCCACCTCCGAGAAGCTCGCCGCCCGCCTCGCCTCCCAGGGTGTGGAGACCGTCGTCGTGCACCGCGACATGGGTCGCGAATGACGGGACGTGCCGCTCTGCGGCTGAGCAGGCTGCGTCGGGTCACCCAGGAGGAGCGTGGAGGCAGACCCGCCGAGGCCCGCGGTGGGCGGGGGCGCCGTCGCGGCGCCCAGCCCAAGGTCGTAGCGCTCGGCGGCGGCATGGGCCTGTCCGCCTCGCTCGCCGCCCTGCGCCGGATCACCGGGGACCTCACGGCCGTCGTCACCGTGGCCGACGACGGCGGCTCCAGCGGGCGCCTGCGCGACGAGCTGGGCGTGCTCCCGCCCGGCGACCTCCGCAAGGCGCTGGCCGCGCTGTGCGGCGACGACGACTGGGGCCAGACCTGGGCACGGGTCATCCAGCACCGTTTCCAGTCCAAGGGCGACCTGCACGAGCACGCGGTCGGCAACCTGCTGATCGTCGCCCTGTGGGAGCAGCTCGGCGACCACGTCCAGGCCCTCGACCTGGTCGGCCGGCTCCTGGGCGCCCACGGCCGGGTGCTGCCCATGTCGGCCGTACCCCTGGAACTCCAGGCCCTGGTCAAGGGCCACGACCCGGCCCGCCCGGACGAGGTCGACACGGTACGGGGACAGGCCACCGTCGCGCTCACGCCCGGCGAGGTGCAGTCCGTCCACCTCGTACCGCACGACCCGCCCGCGGTCCCCGAGGCCGTCGAGGCGGTCCTGGACGCGGACTGGGTGGTGCTCGGACCCGGGTCCTGGTTCTCCTCGGTCATCCCGCACCTTCTCGTGCCCCAGCTGCTCGACGCGCTCACGGAGACGAAGGCGCGCCGGGTGCTCTCCCTGAACCTCGCACCGCAACCCGGAGAAACCGAGGGCTTCTCCCCGCAGCGTCATTTGGAGGTTTTGGCACGACACGCCCCTAAACTCGCCCTGGACGTGGTGCTGGCCGACACGGCCGCCGTGCCCGACCGCGCGTCGCTCACCGACGCGGCCAAGAGGTTCGGCGCCGCGGTCGAGCTGGCGCCGGTGGCACGGACCGACGGTTCGCCGCGGCACGACCCGGAGCTGCTGGCCGCCGCGTACGACCGTATTTTTCGGATGCATGGAAGGATCGGCCCATGGCGATGACGGCAGCGGTGAAGGACGAGATCTCCCGGCTACCCGTCACCCGGACCTGCTGCAGAAAGGCGGAGGTCTCGGCGATCCTGCGGTTCGCGGGCGGGCTGCACCTGGTGAGCGGGCGCATCGTGATCGAGGCGGAGCTGGACACGGCGATGGCCGCGCGCCGGCTCAAGCGGGACATCCTGGAGATCTTCGGCCACAGCTCCGAGCTGATCGTGATGGCGCCCGGCGGACTGCGCCGCGGCTCCCGTTACGTGGTGCGTGTGGTGGCGGGCGGCGACCAGCTGGCCCGCCAGACCGGGCTTGTCGACGGCCGGGGCCGCCCCATTCGGGGCCTGCCCCCACAGGTGGTCTCCGGGGCGACCTGTGACGCGGAGGCGGCCTGGCGGGGGGCGTTCCTGGCACACGGCTCGCTGACCGAGCCCGGCCGCTCGTCGTCCCTGGAGGTGACCTGCCCGGGCCCGGAAGCCGCGCTCGCCCTGGTCGGCGCGGCCAGACGGCTGTCGATCGCCGCGAAGGCCCGCGAGGTACGGGGCGTGGACCGGGTCGTCGTCCGGGACGGTGACGCGATCGGCGCGCTCCTCACCCGTCTCGGCGCCCACGAGTCCGTGCTGGCCTGGGAGGAGCGGCGGATGCGCCGCGAGGTCCGCGCCACGGCGAACCGGCTCGCCAACTTCGACGATGCCAACCTGCGCCGCTCCGCCCGCGCCGCCGTCGCGGCCGGTGCCCGGGTGCAGCGTGCCCTGGAGATCCTCGGCGACGAGGTCCCCGAGCACCTCGCCGCCGCCGGACGGCTGCGCATGGAGCACAAGCAGGCATCCCTGGAGGAACTGGGCGCGCTCGCCGACCCGCCGCTGACCAAGGACGCCGTCGCGGGCCGTATCCGCCGGCTGCTCGCCATGGCCGACAAGCGCGCCTCCGATCTCGGCATCCCCAGCACCGAGTCCAACCTCACCGAGGAGATGGCCGACAACCTGGTGGGATGACGGCTCGTCAGCCAGGAACTCCCGGTCCGTCAACACGCCGGTGCCGACGCCCACTTGGGCAGATCGGCACCGGCGTTCCGCGTTTTTGGGAACTCCGTTGCCGCGCCCTGAGGCGCCCTTGACTCGATCAGCAACTGACATGAGCCTGGCATTTGTTCGCCGCTGTGGTGAACCACTGCAAGGGGGGCTCATGAGACGAAAAGCGAGACCGATCCTCGCTGCCTGCGCACTCCTGCTCGGCGGTGCGGGACTCGCACCCATCGCCCAGGCCGCGGAGACCAGCGCTTCTCCCGACACGGAAGAGGTCAAGGTCTACCGTGCCGAGGTCACGAAGCAGCAGATACCTCTGCTGCTCGCGGCCGGCCAGGACGGTCACGAACTCGGCGAACAGGCACCCGACAAGGGCACGGCCACCGTCGAGGTCTACCTGACCGACAAGCAGGCCGACGACCTGGAGCAGAAGGGCGTCGACCTCGAGGAGCACACGCTCACGGCGAAGGCACGCGCGCGTGTGGCCGCCGCCGGGGACGGGGTCTACCGGCCCTACAGCGGAGCGGGCAACCTCAAGGAGGAGATCATCCGGACGGGCCAGGAGAACCCGTCCCTCACCAAGGTGGTCTCCCTCGGCAAGACCCTCCAGGGACAGGACATCCTGGCGCTCAAACTGACCAAGAACGCCAAGAAGACCAAGGACGGCGCCAAGCCCTCCGTCCTGTACATGTCCAACCAGCACGCGCGCGAGTGGATCACGCCGGAGATGACAAGGCGGCTGCTCCACCACTACCTGGACAACTACCGGACCGACAAGCGCATCAAGAAGATCGTCGACTCCACCGAGCTGTGGTTCGTGCTCTCCGCCAACCCGGACGGCTACGACTTCACCCACCAGGCCGACGGCGACCGCCAGTGGCGCAAGAACATGCGGGACAACAACGGCGACGGCCGGATCACCATCGGCGACGGCGTCGACCTCAACCGCAACTTCGCCTACAAGTGGGGCTACGACGACGAGGGGTCGTCCCCGTTCCCCACCAGCCAGACCTACCGCGGCGCCGGCCCGAACTCCGAGCCCGAGACCAAGGTCATCGACCGCTTCGAGAAGCGCATCGGCTTCGAGTACGGCATCAACTACCACTCGGCCGCAGAACTGCTCCTCTACGGAGTCGGCTGGCAGGTGGCCACCCCCACCCCGGACGACGTGCTCTACAAGTCCCTCGCCGGCACGCCCGAGAACTCCGCGATCCCGGGCTACCACCCGCAGCTCTCCTCCGAGCTCTACACGACCAACGGCGAGGCGAACGGCCACGCGGCCAACGTCAACGGCGCGGCGATGTTCACCCCGGAGATGTCGACCTGCGAGACGGCGTCGAACGTCGACCCCAATGACGCCTGGGAGGCCAGGGACTGCGAGTCGATCTTCACCTTCCCGGACGACGAGAAGCTGATCCAGCAGGAGTTCCAGAAGAACATCCCGTTCGCGCTCTCCGTAGCCGAGTCCGCGGCGAAGCCCGACCAGCCGAAGTCCTCGGTCGGGATCGACGCCCCCGACTTCACCCCGGCCGGCTTCACCACGTCGTACGCGCGCGGCGCCGACCAGGAGGTCTCCGTCGTCGCCCGTAGGTCCGTGCGCGACAAGGAGCTCAACTACCGCGTCAACGGCGGCCGTACGCACGACACGGCGCTCAAGGCATGGAAGGGCGGCGAGACATACGGCGGCGAGGACAACCTGTACTTCGACGAGTACCGGGCCGAGGTCGAGGACGCCGACCCCGGCGACAAGGTCGAGGTCTGGTTCACCGGCAGGACGAAGAGCGGCAAGCGCACGGCCAGCGAGCACTTCACGTACACGGTCGCCGAGCGGCCCAGGGCGGACACGCTCGTCGTCGCCGAGGAGGGCGCGGCCCAGGCCCGGGCGCAGACCTACGTGGACGCGCTGAAGGCCAACGGCAGGAAGGCGCTCGTCTGGGACGTCGCCACCCAGGGCGCCCCCGACGCGCTCGGCGTGCTCGACCACTTCAGGACGGTCGTCCACTACACGGGCGCCGTCCGCCCGGGCAACGCCACCCAGCTCGAACTGCGCGCCTACCTCAACGAGGGCGGCAAGCTGATCGAGGCGGGCGAGACGGCCGGAGGCTCCGTCGACCTCGGCGGAGGCACCCTGTCGAACGACTTCAGCCAGTACTACCTGGGCGCCTACACCCGCACGTCCCTGCCGAACGCCACCTCCTTCGCGGGCGGCGGAAGGCTGGCGGGCGTCACGGGAGCGCTCAGCGGCGCGCCCGGCAACCCGCTGGACACCGCCGGATCGTTCGGCGTCACCTCGGACGCCCTGCCCGTGGAGACGTTCCCGCAGTTCGAGAGTGCCGGAGCGGGCCAGTACCCCGGAACCGCCAATCCGTTCGGCCCCTACGAAGGCGCGTCCATGGCGGCCGTCACGCACTCCGACTACGCGTGGAACCGCCTCACCCGCACCATCGACCTCACCGCGGTGAGCGCCGCCGACAAGCCCACCCTGCGCACCCAGCTCCTGTGGGACACCGAGGAGGGCTACGACCACGCGGTGCTGGAGGCGCACACGGCCGGAGCGGACGACTGGACCACGCTCCCGGAAGCGGGCGGAGCCACCTCCACCGCCGTCCCCGCCGAGTGCGGGGCCGGGTTCCTCGTCCAGGCCCACCCGGCCCTGAAGCGGTACCTGACCCTGGGTGACGGCGGCTGCACGCCCACCGGCACCAGCGGGTCCTGGAACAGCTTCACCGGAGCCTCCGACGGCTGGCAGCAGGTCGGGTTCGACCTGTCCGCGTACGCCGGGAAGACGGTCGAGGTGTCGATCAGCTACCTCACCGACCCCGGCACCGGCGGACGCGGCGTCCTCGCCGACAACACCTCCGTCGTCATCGGCGGTACGGCCGGTCAGCCCGAGGGCTTCGAGACGTCCCTGGGCGCCTGGAGCACCCCCGGGCCGCCCGCGGGCAGCCCGGCGGTCGTCAAGGACTGGGGCCTGTCCGGCGAGTTGTTCACGACGTACGGTGCGGTCACCACCGGGGACACCGTGCTGCTGGGCTTCGGCCTGGAGCACGTCACCGCGGCGGCCGACCGTACGGCTCTGCTGGGCAAGGCGCTGGCCGCACTGAAGCGCTGACACCGGCCGGTCGCCGCCCGGCACGGGGTGACCGTCACGGGGTGACCGGGACGAGGTGACCGGCAAGTGACCGTTATCAGGTGATCAGGTTGCAAAAACAGGGCGGTCCGTACCCCTACTGGCGGGTACGGACCGCCCTGCCGTGTATGGGGCGTGCTCGATGTCACTCCCGCCGCATCGGGGAGGTAGGGTCGTATGCGGTCGGGGACATCCCATACAGCTCGCCGGTCCGCAACCGGCGTACCAACGAGGAGATCGGTTCGTGACGATCCGCGTAGGCATCAACGGCTTTGGCCGCATCGGTCGTAACTACTTCCGCGCGCTGCTGGAGCAGGGTGCAGACATCGAGATCGTGGCTGTCAACGACCTGGGTGACACCGCGACCACCGCTCACCTGCTGAAGTACGACACCATCCTGGGCCGTCTGAAGGCAGAGGTGTCCCACACAGAGGACACCATCACCGTCGACGGCAAGACGATCAAGGTGCTCTCCGAGCGCGACCCGGCCGACATCCCCTGGGGTGAGCTGGGCGTCGACATCGTCATCGAGTCGACCGGCATCTTCACGAAGAAGGCCGACGCCGAGAAGCACATCGCCGGCGGCGCCAAGAAGGTCCTCATCTCGGCTCCGGCCAAGGACGAGGACATCACACTGGTGATGGGCGTCAACCAGGACAAGTACGACCCGGCGAACCACCACATCATCTCCAACGCCTCCTGCACCACCAACTGTGTGGCGCCGATGGCGAAGGTCCTCGACGAGAACTTCGGCATCGTCAAGGGCCTGATGACGACGGTGCACGCGTACACGAACGACCAGCGCATCCTGGACTTCCCGCACAAGGACCTGCGCCGCGCCCGTGCCGCCGCCGAGAACATCATCCCGACCACCACCGGTGCCGCCAAGGCCACCGCCCTCGTCCTGCCGCAGCTCAAGGGCAAGCTGGACGGCATCTCGATGCGTGTCCCGGTCCCGACCGGCTCGGTCACCGACCTCGTCATCGAGCTCGACCGCGAGGTCACCAAGGACGAGATCAACACCGCCTTCCAGAAGGCCGCCGAGGGCCAGCTGAAGGGCATCCTCGAGTACACCGAGGACCAGATCGTCTCCTCGGACATCGTCAACTGGCCGGCCTCCTGCACCTTCGACTCCTCCCTGACCATGGTCCAGGGCAACCAGGTCAAGGTCGTCGGCTGGTACGACAACGAGTGGGGTTACTCCAACCGCCTCGTCGACCTCACGGTCTTCGTGGGCGAGCGGCTCTGAGTCCCGGAGCAGGCACCTCGATGTGAGAGCAGGGCTCGGGGAGCGCAAAGT
>NZ_VJZC01000143.1 GCF_009377185.1 Streptomyces spongiae | reverse complement strand
CCCACGCCCAACACCCCGCACACTCCGGCGAGCGGATCGCACACCCCGGGAGCGGCGCCGCCGTTCGGCACCCCTTCGCCGTACGAACCGTGGAACCCGTACGCGGGCAACCAGGCATCTCCCTACGGGACCCCACCCAACCCGTATGCGGGCGGCGGGACTTCTCCGCAGGCGGGCGGTCCGCACCACCCGCACCAGCCGAACCAGCCGCACCACCAGCACCAGCCGACCGTGGGCGTCGCTTCCGTGGGTGGCCCACCGCCGGGAGAGCCACGCCACAAGGTGCCCCTCGTCGGGATCGTCGCGATCGTGGTGGCCGTGCTCATGGTGCTCGGCGGCGGCACATGGGCGGCCGTCTCCCTGGCCGGTCGCGACGACCCGGGCCCGAAGCCCACGAAGTCCTCCGAGGCGCTCTCGCCGCCCTCGCGGAAGCCCACCGGCCCGGTGTACCCGTACGGCAAGCAGGCCGGCCTCACCAAGCCCCTGAAGGCGGGCGACTGCGTGAAGGCGGTCTGGTCGGCGGGAGAGAGCTTCAAGTCGGTGCCCAACCTGGGCGTCGTGGACTGCGAGGACGACTACCCCGCGGGTCAGGTGGTCGTGATCGACACGGCTACCGACTACGCGGACGCGCGGGACAATGGCGCGAAGCGGTGTGAGAAGCAGACCAGGCCGATGGCGGCCGGCCTTCCCGACGCGGGCTACTACGCCGTTGTCCCGACCAGGGAGGGGTTCACCGAGGCCGGTGGCGGTACGGCATGTCTCGTACTCGGACGGCATGTGCCCATCAGGGGTGAGGTCGGGCGCTTCCGGGACGACGGCATCGACCTGTGGGTGGCGCAGATGGGGATCGACGACTGTTTCGTCTGGATCAAGAACGAGGAGGAGGACACGGCCACGACGCCCCTGACCGACTGTGCCAAGCCGCACACCGACCAGGTGATCGGGTTCGTCGAGCCTCCCGGGAACCTGGAGTTCCAGAAGGCCCTCGACAACGCGAGCGATCTCTGCGGCAACAAGTTCGAGTCGACCTGGGCGCCGGGGCCGGAGCGCGCGGTCTACGGCTGGACCTCCGGCAAGGACGACTGGAACGAGGGTTTCACCACCATCGTCTGCACCGTGGGCAGCGCGGACGCCGACCAGAAGACGACCGGGAAGATATCCGCGCAGGGGGCGGTCTGAGCGGCCCGTCGCCTGCTGTTCACCCTGGATTCGCGTGCCCGCTTCCCGTGCGTGTCAGCCTCCCGTCGCTGGACATCCAGGACGGGAGGAACGGGACATGGAGAGCGGACCGGCGATCTTCGCGGGAGCGGTGTTCGCCCTGTTCGGGGCGGGGCTTGCGGTGTGGACCGCTACCCGGCTGAGGCAGGGCCTGCCGGTCGCCCACGGCGTGCGTCCCGCAGCGTCGGCGACGCTCGCCGGCGTCGCCGCGCTGGCCGCCCTGGCGGCCGGGGCGTGGTGCTTCCTGCAGCTCTGAGTGCCTGGCCGGAAAACACCTCCGGGTAACCGCGAAGTTACCCTCCGGATGGGGTCGGTAGAGTCGGTGCTCACTCCGGGCGGCAGGAATGGCGGTAGTCGGGTTACCGTTCGAGTGGCCGTTGCGGGCTTTTCCCGTTTGACACGGGGGCGGGATGTACCGTCACACTCCGCAGCGTCAGCATGACCCGACCCCCGGGCCGAAAGACTGGGCCTCCAGTGAGGCTCCAGTCGCGAAGGGGGTGTGACCCGCCCCCGGGACGAAGGCCTGGGGAGTCCCAGCGTCGACCGGAGAGAAGAGCGAAGTTGTCCCCGACCAGCGAGACCGCAAAGGGCGGCCGCCGACTCGTCATCGTCGAGTCGCCTGCCAAGGCGAAGACGATCAAGGGCTACCTCGGCCCCGGCTACGTCGTCGAGGCGAGCGTCGGGCACATCCGTGACCTTCCGAACGGCGCCGCGGAGGTGCCCGAGCAGTACACCGGTGAGGTGCGCCGCCTCGGTGTGGACGTCGAGCACGACTTCCAGCCCGTCTACGTGGTCAACGCGGACAAGAAGGCCCAGGTCAGGAAGCTCAAGGACCTCCTGAAGGACTCGGACGAGCTCTTCCTCGCCACCGATGAGGACCGCGAGGGCGAGGCCATCGCGTGGCACCTCCAGGAAGTCCTCAAGCCGAAGATCCCGGTCAAGCGCATGGTGTTCCACGAGATCACCAAGGACGCGATCCGCGAGGCCGTCGCCAACCCGCGCCAGCTCAACCAGAAGCTCGTCGACGCCCAGGAGACCCGCCGCATCCTCGACCGCCTCTACGGCTACGAGGTCTCGCCGGTCCTGTGGAAGAAGGTCATGCCGCGGCTGTCGGCGGGCCGTGTGCAGTCCGTGGCGACCCGGCTCGTGGTGGAGCGGGAGCGGGAGCGCATGGCGTTCCGCTCCGCCGAGTACTGGGACCTGACGGGCACCTTCGGCACCGGCCGCGCCGGTGACGCGTCCGACCCGTCCTCGTTGGTCGCGCGGCTGACCACGGTCGACGGCCGCAGGGTCGCCCAGGGACGCGACTTCGACTCTCTCGGGCAGCTCAAGAGCGCGAACACGCTCCACCTGGACGAGGCGAACGCCCGCGCTCTCGCCGCGGCCCTGGAGAGCACGCGGTTCTCCGTGCGTTCGGTCGAGTCCAAGCCGTACCGCCGCTCGCCGTACGCGCCGTTCCGTACGACGACGATGCAGCAGGAGGCAAGCCGCAAGCTCGGCTTCGGTGCGAAGGCGACCATGCAGGTCGCGCAGAAGCTGTACGAGAACGGCTACATCACGTACATGCGTACGGACTCCACGACGCTGAGCGACACCGCGGTCTCGGCCGCTCGCGCCCAGGTCACGCAGCTTTACGGCGCCGACTACCTGCCGGACCGGCCGCGTACCTACGCCGGGAAGGTCAAGAACGCGCAGGAGGCGCACGAGGCGATCCGGCCCTCGGGAGATCGTTTCCGCACTCCGGCGGAGACCGGACTGACCGGCGACCAGTTCAAGCTCTACGAGCTGATCTGGAAGCGGACGGTCGCCTCGCAGATGAAGGACGCGACCGGGAACTCCGTCACCGTCAAGATCGGCGGCACGGCGGCCGACGGGCGGGACGTCGAGTTCAGCGCGTCCGGCAAGACGATCACGTTCCACGGCTTCCTGAAGGCATACGTCGAAGGCGCCGACGACCCGAACGCCGAGCTCGACGACCGCGAGCGCCGGCTGCCGCAGGTCAGCGAGGGCGACGCCCTGAGCGCCGACGAGATCACGGTCGACGGGCACGCCACCAAGCCCCCGGCCCGCTACACCGAGGCCAGCCTGGTCAAGGAGCTCGAGGAGCGCGAGATCGGCCGCCCGTCGACGTACGCGTCGATCATCGGGACGATCCTCGACCGCGGCTATGTGTTCAAGAAGGGCACGGCCCTGGTGCCGTCCTTCCTGTCCTTCGCGGTGGTCAACCTCCTGGAGAAGCACTTCGGGCGGCTCGTCGACTACGACTTCACCGCCAAGATGGAGGACGACCTCGACCGCATCGCACGCGGTGAGGCACAGGCCGTGCCGTGGCTGAAGAGGTTCTACTTCGGCGAGACGGCATCCGGCAGCGGCAACGGCGTCGGCAGCGCCGCCGAGGCCGGGAACGGCGACGGTGACCACCTCGGCGGCCTCAAGGAGCTGGTCACCGACCTGGGCGCGATCGACGCGCGCGAGGTGTCGTCCTTCCCGGTCGGCAGCGGGATCGTTCTCCGGGTCGGCCGCTACGGCCCGTACATCGAGCGCGGCGAGAAGGACTCCGAGAACCACCAGCGCGCGGACATCCCGGACGACCTCGCCCCGGACGAGCTGAGCGTCGAGCTCGCCGAGGAACTGCTCGCCAAGCCGAGCGGTGACTTCGAGCTGGGCGCCGACCCGTCGACCGGCCACACGATCATCGCCAAGGACGGCCGCTACGGCCCCTACGTCACCGAGGTGCTCCCCGAGGGCACCCCGAAGACGGGCAAGAACGCGGTCAAGCCGCGTACGGCCTCGCTGTTCAAGTCGATGTCGCTGGACACGGTGACCCTGGAGGACGCGCTCAGGCTGATGTCGCTGCCGCGCGTCGTCGGCGCCGATGCCGAGGGCCAGGAGATCACCGCGCAGAACGGGCGCTACGGGCCGTACCTGAAGAAGGGCACGGACTCGCGTTCGCTGCAGGCCGAGGACCAGCTCTTCACGATCACCCTCGAAGAGGCGCTGGAGATCTACTCCCAGCCCAAGCAGCGTGGCCGGGCCGCGGCCAAGCCGCCGCTGAAGGAGCTGGGCGCGGACCCGGTCAGCGGCAAGCCGGTCGTCGTCAAGGACGGGCGCTTCGGTCCCTACGTCACCGACGGCGAGACCAACGCGACCCTGCGGTCGGGCGACAGCGTCGAGGAGATCACGCCGGAGCGCGGGTTCGAGCTGCTCGCCGAGAAGCGGGCGAAGGGCCCCGCCAAGAAGACGGCGAAGAAGGCGGCGGCGAAGAAGACGACCGCCAAGAAGGCCGCCCCGGCCAAGAAGGCGGCCGCCAAGAAGACGACGACATCGAAGACCGCGGCGAAGAAGGCTCCCGCCAAGAAGGCGACGGCGAAGAAGACGGCGGCTTCGGAGGGCTGAGCGCGGTCGGAGGGCTGACAGCGTCCGAGCTTTGAGCTTTGAGAACGCCCGAGCTCTGAACTTTGAGAACGCCCGAGCTTCGAAAACGGGGCTCGGGCTCAGGCTCGGCTCCGCGTTTCTCGGAGTTTCATGGAGCTCCCGGGATTTCCCGGAGGGTGAGTCGGGGCTCGGGAACCGGCTCTCAGGTTTGCGTTGGCGTGGTGTGGCGGCGAGGACGGAACCGGGCGGCGTCCTGCCGTACTCCAGCCCTACCAACGGGGCGGAGGCGTCAACTCCGGGACCACGGGCAGTCCTTGACCGTGGGGTGAGGCGCTCGTCCGGTGGCCGGAGAGTTTGCGTCCGCATGTGTTGGGCGGCTCTTCGGAGTGTCAGTGGCTCCCGATAGGCTGAACGCATGACGCGAGGCGAGCAGCCAACGGCCCACACCCCGGCCCCCGACGACGCCCTGGTCGCGGACTCCCGCGAGCGCGCCGTCCGCGCCCTGCTGCGCCAGCCGCAGCTCAAACGCTTGTGGAGCGCGCAGCTCGTGGGCGGGGTGGGCGATGCCCTTGCCCTGCTGGTCCTGGTGCTGCTGGCATTCCAGGCGGCGATCGACCAGGGCTCGTTCGGCGGTGGTTACCGCGGGGTCGCCCTCGCCGTGGCCGCTGTCTTCGGGACGCGCGTTCTGGCCACGTTGCTCTTCGGGGCGGTCCTTCTCGGACCGCTCAGCTCGCTCACGTCCCAGGAGGGCCCGCTCGACCGCCGCTGGACCATGGTCGGCGCGGACGGACTGCGTGCCGCGCTGCTGATCGTGGCCCCCCTGTGGATCGACTGGACTCCTCAGAACGCGCTCGCGGTCCTGCTGGTGACCGCTTTCGTGACCGGCGTCGCCGAGCGCTTCTGGGCGGTGTGCCGCGAGAGCGCGGCGCCCGCGCTGCTCCCCGCGCCCCCGCTGGAGGGCGCGACCGTGCGCCCGCTGCCGGACCACATGGACGCGCTGCGGCGCCTCTCCCTGCGGACGGGATTCGTGGCGGTGCCGCTCGCCGCGGCCGGCCTCGTCGTGGTCGCGCTGTTCAACAACCTGCTGGGTGCCGGGATCGACTGGTTCGGCCAGCACCAGGCCGCACTCGCCTCGTACGTGGCGGCCGGACTGTTCGCCGCCTCTCTCTCGGTCCTGGTCTTCCTCGAACTGCCCGACACACGCACCCCGCGCGCGCGGTCGCCGCTCGAGGGCCTGCGCCGCCCCAAGACGGGCACGGGCGCCGACCAGGGCCGTACCGGTGCGATCACGATCCTGGTGCTGGCCTGCGCGGCCGTCGCGAGCGCCGTCTCCGCCGCGGTCGCCGTCGCCGTGCTGCACGCCAAGGACCTGGGCGGCGGCCCGGCCACCTACGGGCTGCTGGTCGTCGCGCTGACCGGTGGGGTCGTCGCGGGCATCCGCAAGGCGCCGTCGGTGCTGCCCGCGCTGTCACGGCGCCGGCTGCTCGCCCTGGCGATCGCCTTCACCGGCGTGGCGCTGCTCGCCGCCGGGCTCGTACCGGACCTCACCAGTGTGATCCTGATCCTCGCCCTCGCGGGTGTGGGCGCGGGCATCGCCGCGAACACCGGGCACACGCTGCTGGACCAGGAGGCCGAGGACTTCCGCCGGACGCGTACGACCGAGCACCTGCACGCGGTCGTACGGGTCTTCGTGGCGCTCGGTGCCGTGATCGCCCCCGTGCTGGCGGCGCTGATCGGGCCGCACCGCCTGGAGAACGGCAAGTTCGTGTTCGCGCACGGGGGCGCCGCCTTCACGCTGATGCTGGTGGGCGCGCTGCTGCTGCCGGTGGCCGCGCTGGTGCTCGCCAAGGTGGACGACCGTTCCGGGGTTCCGCTGCGGCACGACCTGCTGGACGCGCTGCGGGGCGGGGACGACCCTGAGGTGGCCCCGGCCGCCTCGGGCTTCTTCATCGCCCTGGAGGGCGGCGACGGGGCCGGGAAGTCGACCCAGGCCGAGGCGCTCGCGGAGTGGATCCGCGGCAAGGGCCACGAGGTCGTGCTGACGCGCGAGCCGGGCGCCACGCCGGTGGGCAAGCGGCTGCGGTCGATCCTCCTGGACGTGTCGTCGGCGGGGCTGTCGCACCGGGCGGAGGCGCTGCTGTACGCCGCCGACCGCGCCGAGCACGTGGACACCGTCGTACGGCCCGCCCTGGAGCGGGGCGCCGTCGTCATCTCGGACCGGTACATCGACTCGTCGGTGGCCTACCAGGGAGCCGGCCGGGACCTTTCGCCCACCGAGATCGGGCGGATCTCGCGCTGGGCGACGAACGGACTGGTGCCGCATCTGACCGTGCTGCTGGACGTCTCGCCCGAGACCGCCCGCGAGCGCTTCACCGAGGCACCGGACCGGCTGGAGTCCGAGCCGGCCGAGTTCCACGCGCGCGTGCGGTCCGGTTTCCTGACGCTGGCCTCGGCCGACCCGGGGCGCTACCTCGTCGTGGACGCGGGCCAGGAGCCCGAGTCGGTCACCACCGTCATCCGGCACCGCCTCGACGTGATGCTGCCGCTCTCCGAGGCCGAGGTGAAGGCCCAGGAGGAGGCCCGCCGCAAGGCCGAGGAGGAGGCGCGGCGCAAGGCCGAGGAAGAGGCCGCGCGCAAGGCCGAGGAGGAGCGCCTGGAGCGTGAGCGCCAGGAGGAGCTCGAGCGGCTGCGTGCCGAGGAGGAGGAGCGCAAGCGGCGCGAGCTGGAGGAGGCCCAGCGCCGCGAGGCCGAGCGGCAGGCGGAGGAGGCCCGGCAGCGGGCCGAGGAAGCGCGCCGCAGGGCCGAGGAGGAGCGCGTCCGGCTCCTCGCGGAGGAGAAGGCGCGGGCCGAGGAGGAAGCGCGCCGCAAGGCCGAGGAGGACCGTCGCCGCAGGCAGGCCGAGGAGGAGGCCCGGCTGCGTGCCGAGGCCGACGCGCGCCGCCTGGAGAAGCAGCGGAAGGCCGAGGAGGCACTGCTGCGGGCCGAGGATGCGCGCCGGTTGGCGGCCGAGGCCGCGGCCGCCGCTTCGGCCGGGGCGGCGTCCAGGACGTCCGGTGGCTCTAGGGCGCCCGCCTCGTCCTCGTCTCCGGCATCCCCGTCGTCCGCGTCATCGGCGTCATCCGCGTCGTCCTCGTCGGACAACGATGTGACTGTCCCCACGCCGGTCGTGACGCCGGCGGAGGCGTCGGGCGGGCCCGTGGACGAGACGGCCGTGCTGCCGCCGGTCCGGCCCGACGGACCCGGCGGACCCGACTCGGAGACGACCGCGCAGCTCCCGCAGCCGCAGGTGCCTCCGGGGGCCGGGGACGAGACCACGGTGCTGCGCAAGCCGGTGCCGGAAGGCGCGGCCGACGAGACGGCGGTGCTCCCGCCCGTGCCGTCGGGTGCCGCCGACGAGACGGCCGTGCTTCCTCCCGTACGGGAGGAGGGCGACGCTCCGGCGAATGGTGCGCGTCGCTCGGGCTCGGCCGGGGGCTCGGATGACACGGCGGACCGGGTGCCGCCCGGCTACTTCCGGGACGAGCGGTCGGCGCCCGGCGGCCCCGAGGACCGTACGCGCGAGCTGCCCCAGGTGGACGCCGAGGGCACCCCGCGCAGTCGCCCCCGCTCCGACTGGGCGGAGGAGACCCCGCTGGACGACCTGCCGACCCTGGCGGACGAACTGCTGGGACCGCGCGACGACCACGAGGACGACAACAGCCGGGACGACGACGGAGGCGGCGGCCGGGGCCGTGGCCGCGGGGGCAGGGGCCGGAGCGGCCGGCGGCGCTGACCCATCCGGTCCGGCGCTGGTCATCGGCGGTGCTGACCGTCGATCCGGCGGCGACCATCGATCCAGCGGCGACCAGCAGTCCGGCGCTGACCGCCGGTCCGGCGGCGACCAGCAGTCCGGTGCTGACCGCCGGTCCGCCCCCGGCTGTCAGTGGCCTCGCGCACAATGGGTGCGACGCAGCAGAGTGTGACGGAAGGGGCGGTGCCGCATGCCCGTGTGGGACGACCTGGTGGGTCAGGAGCGGCTGAGCGCACAGCTCGAAGCCGCTGCCCGGGATGCCGACGCGATCGTCACCGCGGCCGCCGCGGACACCCCGCTGCCCGAGGCGTCGAAGATGACCCACGCCTGGCTGTTCACGGGTCCGCCCGGCGCCGGACACACCACGGCCGCCCGGGCCTTCGCGGCGGCTCTCCAGTGCGTCAGCCCGGACCGCGCACTGGGCGGGACCCCCGGCTGCGGCTTCTGCGACGGCTGCCACACGGCCCTGGTGGGCACCCACGCGGACGTCAGCACGGTCGCCGCCGTCGGCTCGCAGATCCTCGTAGAGGACATGCGGGACACGGTCCGCAAGTCGTTCACGGCACCGGCGAACGGCCGCTGGCAGATCATCCTCGTCGAGGACGCCGAGCGGCTGAACGAGAAGTCGGCCAACGCCGTCCTCAAGGCCGTCGAGGAGCCCGCCCCCCGCACGGTCTGGCTGCTGTGCGCACCCTCGCTCGAGGACGTCCTGCCGACCATCCGCTCCCGTTGCCGCCATGTGAGTCTGCTCACACCTTCGGTGGGCGCGGTCGCCGACATGCTCGTACGGCGTGAGGGCATCGAGCCCGACATGGCCGCCGCCGCGGCCCGCGCCACCCAGGGGCACATCGACCGCGCCCGCCGTCTGGCCACCGACCCCCGCGCGCGGGAGCGGCGGGCCGCCGTGCTCAAGGTGCCCTTGCGCGTCGAGGACATCGGCGGCTGCCTCAAGGCGGCGCAGGAGCTGGTCGACGCGGCCACGGAGGCGTCCAAGCAGCTCGCCGAGGAGCTCGACGTCAAGGAGACCGAGGAACTGAAGGCGGCGCTGGGCGCGGCCCAGGGCGGCCGGATGCCGCGCGGTACTGCCGGCGTCATGAAGGACCTGGAGGACAAGCAGAAGCGCCGGCGGACACGCGCGACGCGCGACAGTCTGGACCTGGCCCTGACCGACCTCACCGGCTTCTACCGCGACGTCCTCGCCCTCCAGCTCGGCTCCCGCGTAGCCCTCGCCAACACCGAGGTCCACGACACCCTGGAGCGCCTCGCCCGCGGCACCACACCCGAGTCCACACTTCGCCGCATCGACGCGATCGCCGCGTGCCGCGACGCCCTCGACCGGAACGTGGCCCCCTTGCTGGCGGTGGAGGCGATGACGGTGGCGCTGCGCGCGGGATGAGGTTCAGCACGAAGGCCCGTCGGAATGGGCCAGATGGCCCCGCCCGAATGGGGCCATATGGCGGACCAGCGCGCCGACGCCGTCACCCGTACGAGCCGCTCCACTTGCGAATGGTGACGAGACGATCGCGCAGAGTTACGATCGCGCCATGCACATCAGGAGCTGCCCCGGGTTGCCCTCCAGCGGCACGACCACCCACGGTCGTCCCGACCGCGGGAACCGACCTCTGCGCACGACCACCGGCTTCCTCCTCGCCTCCGCGCTGCTCGTGTCGGCCTGCTCCCTGAGCGGTTCGACATCGGCGGCGTCGACGACGGGGGCCACGGCTACGGGAGCCACGGCTAAGGGGGCCACGGCGAAGCCGGGAGTGCCGGTGCTCAACGCGCTGACCGGTGCGACGCCGTCGGCGCTGACCCCGTACTACGGGCAGAAGCTGACCTGGCGCAACTGCGACGACCCGGGCTTCGAGTGCGCCACGATGAAGGCGCCACTCGACTACGCCAAGCCGGCCGCGGGCGACATCAGGCTGGCGGTCAGCCGCAAGAAGGCCACGGGCCCCGGCAAGCGCCTCGGCTCGCTGCTGGTCAACCCGGGCGGCCCGGGTGGCTCCGCCGTCCGCTACCTGCAGTCGTACGCGGGCATCACCTACCCGGCGACGGTCCGCGCCCGCTACGACATGGTGGCCCTCGACCCGCGCGGCGTCGCCGGCAGCGAGCCGGTCGAGTGCCTCACCGGCCGCCGGATGGACGCGTACACGCAGACGGACTTCACTCCCGACGACCGGCGGGAGACCGCACAACTCGTCGACGCCTTCAAGAGGTTCGCGAACGGCTGTGCCGAACAGTCCCCCCGGCTTCTGCGCCACGTCTCGACGGTGGAGGCCGCCCGGGACATGGACATCCTGCGCACGGCGCTGGGCGACAAGCGGCTGACGTACGTCGGGGCGTCGTACGGGACGTTCCTCGGAGCGACGTACGCGGGACTGTTCCCCGAGCGCGTCGGCCGGCTGGTCCTGGACGGCGGGATGGACCCGTCCCTGTCCGCCCGCAAGCTGAACGAGGGCCAGACGGCGGGATTCGAGACGGCGTTCCGGTCGTTCGCGAAGGACTGCGTACGGCAACTGGACTGCCCGCTGGGCGACACCGACGCGAGCCCGGCCCAACTGGGCCGGAACCTGGCGGCCTTCTTCGCCCGGCTCGACGCGAAACCCATCCCGGCCGGCGACTCGGGCGGCCGCCCGCTCGGCGAGTCGCTGGCCACCACGGGGGTGGTCGCTGCGATGTACAACGAGCAGACGTGGCCCCGGCTGCGCCAGGCCCTCACCCGGGCGATCGACCACAGGGACGGCTCCGGCCTGCTCGCTCTCTCCGACGGTTACTACGAGCGGGGCGCGGACGGCGAGTACGCGAACCTGATCTCGGCCAACTCCGCCGTGAACTGCCTGGACTTCCCGTCGGCGTTCTCGACCCCCGAGCAGGCGCGGCGGGCACTTCCCGCCTTCGAGAAGGCATCCCCGGTCTTCGGCCGGTTCCTGACCTGGGCATCCCTGGGCTGCGCGTACTGGCCGGTGAAGCCCACCGGCACCCCGCACCGCATCGAGGCGAAGGGAGCGGCCCCGATCGTCGTCGTCGGCACCACCCGCGACCCGGCGACCCCGTACCACTGGGCCCAGGCCCTCGCCTCCCAGCTGTCCTCGGGACGACTCCTCACCTACGACGGCGACGGTCACACGGCGTACGGCCGCGGCAGCGAGTGCATCGACTCCGCGATCAACACCTACCTCCTCGACGGCACCCCTCCCACCCACGGAAAGCGCTGCTCACAGCCCTGATCGCACGGGTCTTCCGGGGTGCTTGGGGGGCCGGTACGGAGCACCCCGGAAACTGTGTAGACTTACCGACGTTGCTGATCGCACCATAGTGCGGACAGCGCGCCGCCTTAGCTCAGATGGCCAGAGCAACGCACTCGTAATGCGTAGGTCTCGGGTTCGAATCCCGAAGGCGGCTCTTTCTAGGCCCAGGTCAGATACTCGTTGACCTGGGCCTATTCCGTTCCGTGAACGGGTTTCGCTGCGTCTGACCGGCCCGAAGGCCGCCGCTCGGGGGAGTCGGCGGACGACTGGTGGACAAGCATGCAGCGGGCGTGCAGAGCAAATCGGGCACGCCGAGTCGGCGACTGGTGAAGAATCTGCCGGGTGGACAACGAGATTCAGCTGATCAGCGACGGTGACGGACTGACGGTCATCGGGAGTGAGACGGATGTCGACCGTTTCCTCGTCTCGGAGGGGCTGTCGTCGAAGGACGTCGGATCGCGACGGCTCAAGTCCGTCGCCGGTGCCGGGGCTGTGGTGGCGCAGGCAGGTTCGGACATTGCCGCCGAGTCCGCTTGCTGGGTGAAGCTGACCCGGGAGTCGGCACAGGTCGTCAAGAAGTACGGGTTGAGGGAAAGCTCGAAGACAGGTCTCAGCACCGGTGTGGTGAAGGGGCCCAAGGGCCAGATCAGGGGTTTCGTCGAATTCGCGAGCGGGCCTCGATCGCTTCTGGGTAACCCGGCGGTTCTCGCTCGTGCTGCGGGGATCATGGCGCAGCTCGCGATGCAGCAGACCATGGACGAGATCACTGACTATCTCGCCGCGATCGACGAGAAGGTTGACGAAGTGCTCCGCGCTCAGGAGGACGCCGCGTTGTCGGACATGATCGGAGCTGAGCTCGTGATCGAGGAGGCCATGACCATCCGGGAGCAGGTGGGCCGGGTTTCCGAGATCACGTGGTCGAAGGTGCAGGCCACGCCGGGGACGATTGCGACGACCCAGGTGTACGCGTTGCGTCAACTCGACGCACTCGTGGAGAAGATGGAGCGCAAGACCAAGATCGGTGATCTCGCCGAGGCGGCCAAGGAAGTCGAGTCCAAGGCTCAGGAGTGGCTCGCTGTTCTGGCTCGTTGTTTCCATCTGCAGGACGCGATCGCCGTGCTCGAACTCGACCGGGTGCTGGACGCGGCTCCGGAGGAGCTGGACCGGCACCGCCTAGGGATTCGGATTGCCCGGCGGAACCGGTTGGATCTCATCTCGCGGAGCACCGAGCGTCTGGTGGCCCGTATGAATGCGACCGCCGGCGCGGCCAACGCGAAGGTGCTGCTGCACCCGACCAAGTCCCCGGCTGTGGTCCAGTCGAGCAACCATGTCGTGACCGGTGTCCATGACTTCCATGGGCGGCTCGGGATCGAGTCCGGCCGACGGCCGTCGGAGACGAGACGATGGGCGGTCGCGGCGGCGGAGGTGAGGGACAAGGCGCTTGAGACAGGAGCGAAGGGCGTCGGTGCCGCCAGAAGCCTTGGCAACGAGACCCTGGACCGGGCCAGCTCGGTAAAGGGCAAGCTCTCCAGCGGGGTCGCCGAGCGAGTGCGCCGTCTGCGCGAGGACGAGGGGGAACGCGCCGAGGAAGGCTGAGTGAGCGCCGAACGTCAGCCACGTGCGCAGCCCGGCTACCTTGTGCTTCAGGCCGACCACGACAGTGCTGTGAACTGCTCCCTCCGCCTTCAAGTACGGTGCGGACGAGCAGCCCGCATGCCGGAGCCCCGGTCAGATTGCAGCTGACCGGGGCTCCGCTCTTTCGTTCACTCAGGCAAAGCGTTCCTCGGTCGACTCCTTGCTCTTCCGAAGAGGGACCATCCTCGGGCGGGTAGTGGCGGTCTCGGTGTCCTTGACCACCGTGAGGGCCACCGTGCCCGAGGCACGAGTTGCACGACCTTCTCGGCGGTGTCGCGGGCGCTCCGGAGGGCAGCAGCAGATGCTCGCGATCGGCCGCGCCCTGATGGCCGGGCCGCGCGTCCTCCTCCTCGACGAACCCTCGATGGGCCTGTCGCCCAAACTCGTCGGCTTCATCCTCGACACCCTGCGGCGGCTGAGGGAGGAGGGCCTGAGCCTGCTCCTGGTCGAGCAGAACGCCAAGCTCACCTTCGGCGCGACCAGCCACTGCCTCGTCATGGAGAACGGCAGCGTCGCCATGACGGGAACCTCCGAGGAACTCAGCCGGGACACCCGGGTCCGCCGGATCTATCTGGGCCTGTGAACGGGCACGCGACGACCGCCCGGGGCTCCTGACCGACCTCGACCGCGTCGGCGCCGAGCCCGTACCGGCACGCAGGGCAGCGCTCGCCGCCGTGCAGCCGCTCCGCATGCTCCCGGGGGCGCGATGCCGGACACTCCTGTATAAGGGCCGGCGCATCGCGCGCGGGCCATGGTGAAGGTGTTCGGCGTGCTCGAGGTCCCGCTCTGGCTGTGGGGGGCGTTCGCCGCGACGGTGGTCGTGTCGCTGGCGGTGGACCTGCTGTCCCACCGCACCGCGCACGTCATCCGCTTCAAGGAGGCAGCCGCCTGGAGCGGCCTGTGGGTGAGCCTCGCCCTGATCTTCGGCGCGGTCGTCTTCCTCGTCCTCGGCACCACCGCCGGCACCGAGTACACGACGGCCTGGCTGCTGGAGAAGAGCCTGTCGGTGGACAACCTCTTCGTCTTCGCCGTGATCTTCGCGTACTTCAAGGTGCCGCGCGCCTACCAGCACCGCGTGCTGTTCTTCGGCGTCATCGGCGCGCTCGTCTTCCGCGGGATCTTCCTCTCCCTCGGCGTGGCCGTCGTCAGCCGCTTCACCGCGGTGCTGTTCGCCTTCGCGGCGGTCCTCTTCTACAGCACCTACAAACTCCTCAAGGACGAGCAGGAGAGCTTCGACCCGGGCAAGAGCTTCGCCGTGCGGATGCTCCGCAAGATCATCCCGGTGCGGGACGAGTATGCCGGGGCGAAGTTCTTCGTCAAGGAAGCCGGCAAACGGATGGCGACCCCGCTGCTCGCGGTGGTCGCCGCGATCGAGGCCGCCGACCTGATCTTCGCCGTCGACAGTGTCCCGGCCGTCCTCGCGGTCAGCGATGACGCCTTCATCGTCTACACCAGCAACGCGTTCGCCATCCTTGGCCTGAGGGCCCTCTACTTCATGCTCGCCGGTCTCCTGGACCGCTTCCACTACCTGAACAAGGGGCTGGCGATCATCCTCGCCTTCATCGGCGTCAAGCTCATCCTCCAGGCATCCCACAAGATGATCAGCCCCAGCATCCCGGAAATCCCCTCACTGATCAGTCTCGCGGTCATCGTCATCGTCCTGGCGGGTTCCGTGGTGCTCAGCATCAAAAGGCCCGCCCCTACACGCGCTCCGGAACGGACCGAATGAGGCGTGAGCCCGAAGCGTACGAGTTCAAGGACGTTGACCCGCCCCAGGCGCACCAGCAGAATGAGCGCGCGCGGCGCTGAGAGCGCTCTCATGGCGCAGCTCAGGCACGTGCCCGACACCCCCATCGACAAGGGAGCCCCATGTCCGGCAGACAAGGTCTGGCGCTCAGCCGCCGTACGCTCATCAGGGCCGGACTCGGTGCCGGGCTCGGTGCCGGTGCCGCCGCGCTCACCGTGGGCGGGGCCGGGGTGGCGCACGCCGCCGGCGACTCCGCCCGGCGCAGGGGGTACGCCTTTCTCGCCGCGGCCATGGACGCGTACCCGGAGAACGCCGGCGCCCGGCTGGCCCAGAGCTACACCGACCAGGCGGGGCTGTTCAGCACCGCCTTCACCTACGACAACGCCCTCGCCGTACTGGCTCTCCTCGCGGCGCGGACCGCGGACGCGCGGGGCAGGGCCACGGTGCTCGGGGACGCCCTGCTGTACGCCCAGGACCACGACCCCGCGTACGGGGACGGGCGGTTGCGGCAGGCGTACAACGTGGGGCCCTACGTCTTCTTCGACGGCTCACGGCAGCCGGACGGCTTCGTACGGCCCGACGGGACCGCCAACGTCGGTACGCAGTTCGGGTTCACGGGCACGGCGGTCGGCGACATGGCCTGGGCGGGGATCGCGTTGAGCGCGCTCGCCGGGCGCACCGGGCAGCGGCGGTTCCTCGACGGAGCGGTGCGGATCGGCGAGTGGATCGAGCGGAACGGCCGTACCGACGAACCCCTGGGCGGTTACAAGTTCGGCGTCAACGGGGCCGACGAGAAGCTCCCGTTCACCTCCACCGAGCACAACACCGATCTGATCTGCCTCTTCGGGCGACTCGCCCGGCTCACCCGGGAGCGGGTCTGGCTGGAGCGGCGCGCACGGGCACGGGCCTTCGTCGAGAAGATGTGGGAGCCGGACGGGGGCTTCTTCTACACCGGCACCAACGACGGCGTGACGGTCAACAAGTCCCCGATTCCCGAGGACACCCAGACCTGGACCCATCTGGCCCTGGACTCCCGCGCCCACTCCCGTTCGCTGGACTGGGCCGCCGCCGAGCTGGCAGTCGTGGACCACGCCGGCCGGCGCAACAGCACGGTGCCCGAGGGGCAGACGTACGAAGGGGTCACCTTCAGTTCCGCGAGTCTCGTCGCGAACGAGGACGCGCCCATCGCGGAGTTCCAGCCCAGGCCCGACCGCAACGGTGTGTGGTTCGAGGGGACCGCCCATCTCGCCCTGGCCCTGCGGGACCGGCGCGGGCGTGGCGACGAGGCGCGTGCCCGGCGGCTGATCGCGTCCGTCGAGCGGGCGCAGGACCTGCTGGGCGGCGGGCAGACCGTCGGGGGAGGGGCGCTTCCTGAGCGGTCGGGGGTCGTCTCGGCGAGCAGCCCGCTCGACACCGGCTTCGGGTTCGGCTACTACCCGTACCGGCACACGGGGGCGACGGCCTGGTACCTGCTGGCGGCGGCGCGGTCCAACCCGTTGCGGGCCTGAGGGCTCGTCTCCGCTGCGGGCCTGGGGCCCCGTCTCCGTTGCGTGCCTGAGGCCCCGTCCGCAGTCATTCTTACCGAACGCTTTACGGAACAAAGCGAACCAGCGAACGCGAATCGCCCTCTTCGTTAACATCGGGTATCCCTCACGGCTGGCATCGTGGGTGCGTCGTGCCGATGACGGCCGGACGGTGACGGAACGAACAGTGACGGAACGAACGGCGCCGTCCTCGCCGCCGTACTGGACGGTGGCGCCCGGCGGTGAGTGGCAGCCGGGGCAGGGAAAGTCGAACGAGACGAGGTGCAGCTGGTGGAGCCCCGGATTGCCGTCGCCGTCGTGACCATGGGGAACCGGCCCGCCGAGGTCGACGCACTGCTCATGTCCGTGGCCAAACAGGATCACGCCCCCGAGCGGATCGTGATCGTCGGCAACGGATGTCCGCTGCCCGACTTCGCCGAGCGCCTCGGCCTGCCGGGCGAGGTCACCCTCATCGAGACGGAGGAGAACCTCGGCTGCCCGGGCGGCCGCAACGTCGCCCTGGGGCGGCTGCGCGAGTTCGGGGACGTCGACGTCGTCGTGGAGCTGGACGACGACGGTCTGCTCGTCGACGCGGACGTCCTGCGGCGCGTCAGGGATCTGTACGACGCCGATCCGCGGCTCGGCATCGTGGGGTTCCGGATCGCAGACGAGACCGGCGAGACCCAGCGCCGGCACGTCCCGAGGATCGGGGCGAAGGACCCGATGCGCGGCGGCCCCGTGACCGGGTTCCTCGGCGGTGGGCACGCCCTCTCCATGGCCATGCTCGCCGAGGTCGGGGACTGGCCGGCCGAGTTCTTCTTCGCGCACGAGGAGACCGACCTGGCCTGGCGGGCCGTCGACGCCGGGTGGACCGTGCTGTACGCCCCCGAACTGCTGCTCCAGCACCCGAAGACCTCGCCCGCCCGGCACGCCATCTACTACCGCGTGAACGCCCGCAACCGTGTCTGGCTCACCCGCCGCCGGCTGCCGCTCCCCCTCGTCCCCGTCCATCTCGGCGTGTGGGTGGTGCTCACGCTCCTGCGCGTCCGGTCGCGGGGCGGCCTGCGGGCGTGGTTCGGCGGCTTCGCGGAGGGCTGGCGCGAGTCCGGCGGCGAACGGCGGCCCATGCGGTGGCGCACGGTGTGGCGTCTCACACGGCTGGGGCGGCCGCCGGTCATCTAGCGCGAATTCTCAGCTCTCCGGCGTTTGAGGAGCCGAGGTCCGGGGGCCGGTCCCCGACCGGCCCTCAGCCCCGCGTTTCGACCCGCCGGTCACCGCCGTACGCCCCGCCCTGAAACACGTGCGAGGGCCCCGCCCTGAAACACGTGCGAGGGCCCCGGTCGCTCACCGTTCCTCGGGGCTGAGCAGGAGTGAGCCCGACTCAGCCGCACGCCCCGAACGGTCTTGGGCGCTCCCCCACTGCCTTAAGGGCGTGGGAGGTACCCCCAGGTCCCCGGCGTACTCAACCCCGGGGTGGCGACACGCATCCTGTGCGTGGTCCGGGCCCGGGAGGCCGGTTCCCTGTGCGACCTGGCCAGGTGGGTACGGCCAGTGGCGACGGGGAGGCCCCGAACCATCTCTCTGGTGGAGCGGGGGCCCCGCACGCTGGCGCCGTATCCGGTGTCCCAGATCGCACGACGACGGTAACCCGGATGGCCCAGGGCACCGCAAGCCGGACAGTCGATCATCACCCAATCGAGCTAAACCGACCTTGTGTGCACTCCTCGACGAACAGTTGCCAACCCCCAGCGACCGGGGCCCCGCATGATTCCGGATCCGGCCGCGGCGGCGACACTCCCCCGAGTTGCGCGTCATACGCGCGCCGCGTCGGGGCCAGAACCGATGCAGTGATCACATCAGGCGGCGCCAACGGATCGCTAACATATGGCCAACGGGGCGGCGTGAAGTCGCCGTAGGACATGGTGGGCACGGCGCGACGATGCCGCGCGGGAAGGCAACGGGCGGTGCTATGCGGGACGGGCCGCGGTTCGGACCGCCAGTCGGGTCACTCGGACCACTTGCCGGGCCACGAGGCGGGCCACAGGGCGGGCTACGAGGTGGGCCACGGTTCGGGCTGCTGGGGCCGCCGGTCCTGTACGACGCCGACGGGGACGCACGGCCCGTCGGCAGCGGCAAGATGCGTGCCCTCTTCGTGGCCCTGCTGCTGGAGCCCGGCCGGGTCGTGTCGGTCGAGTCGCTCAAGGACGCGCTGTGGGGCGGGGCGCCGCCACCCTCGGCGCAGGCATCCCTTCAGAACCATGTGACCCGGCTGCGACGACTGCTGGACGACCCGGAGCGGCTGCGGGCCGTATCCCCGGGGTACCTGCTGCGGGTCGGCGAGGGCGAGCTGGACGTCCGTGTCTTCGAGGAGCACGTGGCGGCCGCGCGCTCCGCGCACGCCGACCGGGACTGGGGACGCACGCTGCGCGAGAGCGTGGCCGCGCTCGCCCTGTGGCGGGGCACCCCGCTCGGCGGACTGCCCGAGGACTTCGGCGGTCAAGCCCTCGTCCAGCGGCTCCAGGAGGCGCGTCTGCTGGTCCTGGAGTGGCGGTACGAGGCGGAACTGGGCCTCGCGGGGGACGCCGTCGGGGGAGTGCGAGCCGAGGGAGCGGGGGCCGTGGGCGGCACGGGGCACGCCCGGCTGGCCGCGCTCGCCCCGGAGCTGGCCGCGCTCGTCGCCGAGCATCCGCTGCGGGAGGCGTTCCACCGGCTGCTCATGCTCGTGCTGCACCGCACCGGCCGCCAGGCCGAGGCCCTGGCCGTCCACCGCGACCTGCGCGTGCGTCTGATCGAGGAACTCGGCGTCGAACCGGGCCCGGCGGTGCGCGACGCCCATCTGGAGG
>NZ_VJZC01000142.1 GCF_009377185.1 Streptomyces spongiae | reverse complement strand
CCCGCGGGGAGTTCCCGCGGGACACCGCCCGTCGCACGCTTGCCGTCTCGCCTCGGGGCGTGGGCGTTACGCCTTGCTTGCCCGCGTGGTCTTCGCGGTCTTCTTGGCGGGGGGCGCCTTCTTCGTGGCCGCGGCGGCCTTCTTGGTCGCCGTGCTGTTGGCGGTCTTCGCCGTCGCCGTCTTCCTGGCCGTCGACGTGGCGGCGACCGTCTTCTTGGCCGCGGCCCTGCGCGGAGCCTTGACCTGGGCGGCGTCGCTGACGCGCTCGGCGCCCAGGATCTCCCGCAGGAACTTGCCGGTGTGGCTGGCCGGGACCCCGGCGACCTGCTCGGGCGTGCCCTCGGCGATGACGAGGCCGCCGCCGCTGCCGCCCTCGGGGCCCATGTCGACGACCCAGTCGGCGGTCTTGATGACGTCGAGGTTGTGCTCGATGACGATGACCGTGTTGCCCTTGTCGACCAGGCCCGACAGCACCGAGATCAGCTTACTGATGTCCTCGAAGTGCAGACCGGTGGTCGGCTCGTCGAGCACGTACACCGTGCGTCCGGTGGACCGCTTCTGCAGCTCGCTCGCCAGCTTGACGCGCTGCGCCTCACCGCCGGACAGCGTCGGCGCGGGCTGGCCGAGCCTGACGTAGCCGAGGCCGACGTCGTTGAGCGTCTTCAGGTGGCGGGCGATCGCGGGCACGGCCTCGAAGAAGCCGAGCGCCTCCTCGATCGGCATGTCCAGGACCTCGGAGATGGACTTGCCCTTGTAGTGGACCTCCAGGGTCTCCCGGTTGTAGCGCGCCCCGTGGCAGACCTCGCACGGGACGTACACGTCCGGCAGGAAGTTCATCTCGATCTTGATGGTGCCGTCGCCGGAGCAGTTCTCGCAGCGGCCGCCCTTGACGTTGAAGGAGAAGCGACCGGGCATGTAACCCCGCACCTTCGCCTCGGTCGTCTCGGCGAACAGCTTGCGGACATGGTCGAAGACCCCGGTGTACGTCGCCGGGTTGGACCGCGGGGTGCGGCCGATGGGCGACTGGTCGACGTGGACCACCTTGTCGACGAGGTCGTCGCCGTCCACGCGCGTGTGCCGCCCGGGCACGGTCCGGGCGCCGTTCAGTTCGCGGGCCAGGTGCGTGTACAGGATGTCGTTGACCAGCGTCGACTTGCCGGAGCCCGACACACCCGTGACGGCCGTGAGCACGCCCAGCGGGAAGGACACGTCGATGTCCTGGAGGTTGTTCTCACGGGCGCCGTGGACGGTGAGCCTGCGGCCCGGATCGACGGGGCGGCGGAGGTCCGGGAGCGTGATCTCCTTCTTGCCTGCCAGGTACTGCCCGGTCATCGACTCGGCGTTGGCCAGCAGCTCCTTCAGGGGACCGCTGTGCACGACCTTGCCGCCGTGCTCACCGGCGCCGGGGCCGATGTCGACGACCCAGTCGGCGGTCTTGATCGTGTCCTCGTCGTGCTCGACGACGATGAGCGTGTTGCCCATGTCGCGCAGGCGGACCAGGGTCTCGATCAGCCGGTGGTTGTCACGCTGGTGCAGGCCGATGGAGGGCTCGTCGAGGACGTACAGCACGCCCACGAGGCCGGAGCCGATCTGCGTGGCCAGGCGGATGCGCTGGGCCTCACCGCCGGAGAGGGTGCCGGCCGCGCGGTTGAGCGAGAGGTAGTCCAGGCCGACGTCGACCAGGAACCGCAGCCGTTCGTTGACCTCCTTCAGCACTCGCTCGGCGATCTTCTTGTCGCGCGCGTTGAGCTTCATCTCGCCCAGGAACTCAGCGCAGTCGCTGATGGACATCGCGGAGACCTCGGCGATCGACTTCTCCATGACCGTGACCGCGAGGACGATCGGCTTCAGGCGCGTGCCCTCACAGGTGGGGCAGGGCACCTCGCGCATGTAGCCCTCGAAGCGCTCGCGGCTGGCGTCGCTCTCGGCCTCGCTGTGCCGCCGCTTCACGAAGGGGACGGCGCCTTCGAAGGCCGTGGTGTACACGCGCTCGCGCCCGTACCGGTTGCGGTAGCGGACCTCGATCTGCGTCTTGTGGCCGTGCAGCAGGGCCTTCCTCGCGCGCTGCGGGAGACCGGCGAAGGGGATGTCCGTCCGGAATCCCAGCGCGTCCGCCAGGGCCCCGATGAGACGGCCGAAGTAGTCCTTGGTGTGCCCGTGCGACCAGGGGTGGATGGCGCCCTCGTCGAGGGACTTCTCCTCGTCGGGGACGATCAGCTCGGGGTCGACCTCCATGCGCGTGCCGATGCCGGTGCAGTCCGGGCAGGCGCCGAAGGGCGAGTTGAAGGAGAAGGAGCGGGGCTCCAGCTCCTCGAAGGACAGGTCGTCGTACGGGCAGTACAGGTGCTCCGAGTACATGCGCTCGCGCTCGGGGTCGTCCTCGGGGAGGTCGACGAAGTCGAGCACGACCATGCCGCCGGAGAGACCGAGGGCGGTCTCCACGGAGTCGGTGAGGCGGCGCTTGGCGGAGTCCTTGACCGTGAGCCGGTCGACGACCACCTCGATGGTGTGCTTCTCCTGCTTCTTCAGCGTCGGCGGCTCGGACAGCTGGATGGTCTGCCCGTCCACACGCGCGCGGGAGTAGCCCTTGGTCTGGAGGTCCGCGAAGAGGTCGACGAACTCCCCCTTGCGCTCGCGCACCAGCGGCGACAGCACCTGGAAGCGGCTCCCCTCCGGCAGCTCCAGGACCTTGTCGACGATGGCCTGCGGCGACTGGCGCGTGATCGGGCGGCCGCACTCGGGGCAGTGCGGCTTGCCGATGCGCGCGAAGAGCAGGCGCAGGTAGTCGTAGACCTCGGTGATGGTGCCGACCGTCGAGCGCGGGTTGCGCGAGGTCGACTTCTGGTCGATGGAGACAGCCGGGGACAGGCCCTCGATGAAGTCCACATCCGGCTTGTCCATCTGGCCGAGGAACTGCCGTGCGTACGAGGACAGCGACTCCACGTAGCGGCGCTGGCCCTCGGCGAAGATGGTGTCGAAGGCCAGCGAGGACTTGCCCGACCCCGACAGGCCCGTGAAGACGATGAGCGAGTCGCGCGGCAGGTCGAGCGAGACATTCTTGAGGTTGTGCTCGCGCGCGCCACGGACGATGAGACGGTCGGCCACGCCGGTCCGCACCTTTCTTGAGTGAAGTAGCAGGGGCGGGGCCCCCGCCCTTCACACATTAGGGGGAGCCACTGACAGCGCCGGTTCTGTTTCCCCGTTCTTCAACAATCCCGGGCCTTCCAGCATGCCCGACGCCGAACCTGACCATATAGCACGCGCATTCGATTTGCGGCGGCGGTCCACATCCTTCACCCAAACGTGTGGCGGGACTAGGGTCGGCCTCATGATGGATCATGCGCGCGACCTGGCATCTGTACGTGACGCGACCGAGCGGCTCCTCACCGCAGCCGCCAAACTGGACAACGCATCCGTCTCCGAGTCGTCACGGCTCCCCGGCTGGACCCGCGGCCACGTCCTCGCCCACCTCGCCCGCAACGCGGACGCGCTCGTGAACGTCCTCCAGGGGCGTCCCATGTACGTCTCCGGGGACGCCCGGGACGCCGACATCGAGCGGGACGCCCCGCGTCCCCTGGACGTCCAGCTCGCCGACGTGCGCGAGAGCGCGGGCCGCTTCCAGGAGGCGGCCGCCGCCCCTGCGGACTGGTCGCGCACCGTGGAGCTGCGCAACGGCGTGACCGACCAGGCGGCGCGGGTGCCGTTCCGGCGCTGGATCGAGGTGGAGCTGCACCACGTGGACCTCGGCATCGGGTACGAGCTGGAGGACCTCTCGAAGGAGTTCACTCAGCGCGAGATCAACTTCCTCGCCGCCCGGTTCAGCCGCCACCCCGGCGTCCCCGCCCTGCTGATCAAGCAGGACGACGGGCGCATGCTCCCCACCGGGGCCCTGGAGGGAGTCTCCCGGGAGCAGATGGAGAGCGGCTACATGCCGCCACTTCCCGAGCTCACGGTCAGCGGCCGCCAGGCCGACCTCCTCGGCTGGCTGGCCGGCCGCCGCGACGGCTCCGCCCTGCACGTCGAGGGAGGGGCACTGCCCTCGCTGCCCCCGCTATAGGCTTGCGGCCATGACGTACAGCGGAGAGGTGAAGGTCGGCGGCCCTGCGGATGTGCACGAACTGCAGGACCTGATGGTCTCCAAGGTCGCGGTGGGCCCGATGAACAACAACGCGTACTTGCTGCGCTGTCGTGCCACCGACGAGCAGTTGCTGATCGACGCGGCGAACGACGCGGCCACGCTGCTCACGCTGATCGGCGGCGACGGCATCGCCTCCGTCGTCACCACGCATCAGCACGGCGACCACTGGCAGGCGCTCGCCGAGGTCGTGGCGACGACGGGCGCGCGCACATACGCGGGCCGGGACGACGCCGAGGGCATCCCGGTGCCGACCGACGTCCCGGTCGACGACGGCGACACGATCCGGGTGGGGCGCGTAGAGCTGACCGCACGCCATCTGGTGGGGCACACCCCGGGCTCGATCGCCCTCGTCTACGACGACCCGCACGGGCACCCTCATGTGTTCACGGGGGACTGCCTGTTCCCGGGAGGTGTGGGCAACACACGTAAGGATCCCGAGGCGTTCGCCAGTCTGATCCACGACGTCGAGACGAAGATCTTCGACGCGCTCCCGGACGAGACGTGGGTCTACCCGGGCCACGGCGACGACACGACGCTGGGCGCGGAGCGTCCGCACCTGCCGGAGTGGCACGCACGGGGCTGGTGAGACCCCCTGAAGCGACCGAGAACCCTGAAGTCCCTGATGTCGGGTGGCAGTTGGTGTGCGAACCGGCGCGCGTCGCAGAGCGCGCGCCGTACGCGCCCCGTGTGAACCGAACACACGCGCTGGTGCCCTTCGCGCGCTCCCGGCGCAGTCAATGGCGCAGTCCACTGGAAGCAGTCCGCTCAGGATGACGGCTCCTGTGCGGTATGGGCCGCCGGCCTCTCATCCCCGCCCTCGGCCGGCGGCCCCTCGGAGCTTTCCGCCGGGTGTTCACCCAGGCTCCACGCCGGGTGCTCACAGAGACTTCCCGCCGGGTGTTCACAAGACTGCAACACCCGTTCCCAGTATGCGGAAAGATGCCGTCGTGACCTCGACAAACGGGATGCCGCACTGTCACTCTCCCGCCATGCATCTCGCCCTGGGAGCGCCTCGCGCCCTGCGCCGCGCCGCGTCCGCCGCCACCGTCGCCCTGCTCGCCGTCGCCGTGGGCTGCGCCCCGCAGCCGGAGGACAACGCCTCCGACAATGCCTCCGGCTCCGCCCAGGAGACCTGCGCCAAGGGCAAATTGAGCACCGAGACGTCCGGCAAGCTGACGATCGCGACCGACAAGCCGGCGTACGAGCCCTGGTTCAAGGACGACGACCCCGCGAACGGCAAGGGCTTCGAGTCGGCGGTCGCGTACGCCGTGGCGCAGCAACTCGGCTACGACAAGGCCGACGTGGTCTGGCAGACCGTGCCCTTCAACAAGGCTTTCGCGCCCGGTGAGAAGACCTTCGACTTCGACATCAACCAGGTGTCCATCAGCGACGAGCGCAAGAAGGCCGTGGACTTCTCGTCCGGCTACTACGACGTGCGCCAGGCCGTCGTCGCGCTCAAGGACTCCAAGGCCGCGAAGGCGACGAGCATCGCCGACCTGAAGGACACGAAGCTGGGCGCCCAGGTGGGCACCACCAGCCTCGACTACATCAGCGACGTGGTGAAGCCGAAGCAGGAGGCCGCGGCGTTCGCCAAGAACGACCAGGCCAAGTCCGCGCTGAAGAACGGCCAGGTCGACGCCATCGTGGTGGACCTGCCGACCGCGTTCTACATCACCGGGGCCGAGGTCACGGACGCGAGGATCGTCGGGCAGTTCGAGAACCAGGGCGGCACGCCGGAGCAGTTCGGCCTCGTCCTCGACAAGGGCAGCGCGCTCACCTCGTGCGTGACGGACGCCGTGGACGCCCTGCGCGAGGACAAGACGCTCGCGAAGATCGAGAAGCAGTGGCTGTCCGACGCCGTCGACGCGCCGGTGCTCAAGTGACGTCTCTGAAGGAGGAGTCCGCGCAGGACGACCCGGGCGACACGCGGGACGGGGACAGGGACGACGCGTACGTCCCCTCCCAGCGGCGGATCGACCGGGAGGCCCACAAGCGGGCCCGCGCCCGCCGCGCGGCGGCGATCGCCGCCGTGTCGACCCTGGTCACGGGCGTCGTCCTCTACCTGGTCGTCGTCAACGCGCCCGGCTGGCCGCGCACCAAGGAGACGTTCTTCGACTGGGGGTACGCGCGCGAGGCGTTCCCCCAGGTCCTCGAAGGGCTCTGGCTGAACGTCCGGCTCCTGCTGGTGTGCGGTGCCGCCGTGCTCGTCCTCGGCATGCTCATCGCCATCGCGCGTACCCTGCCCGGCCCGGTCTTCTTCCCCGTGCGGGCGCTGGCCGCCGCGTACACCGACTTCTTCCGGGGGCTGCCGCTCATCATCAACCTGATGATCGTCGTCCTGGGCGTCCCGGCTCTGCGGCTGCAGGGCGTGACCGTCGATCCGGTGCTGCTGGGCGGTACGGCACTGACGCTGACGTACTCGGCGTACGTCGCCGAGGTGTTCCGCGCCGGCATCGAGTCCGTGCACCCCTCGCAGCGGGCGGCGGCACGTTCCCTCGGCCTGACCAACCGGCAGGCGCTGCGGCATGTCGTCCTCCCCCAGGCGGTGCGCCGCCAGGTACCGCCCCTGCTCAACGACCTGGTGTCGCTGCAGAAGGACACCGGGCTCGTGTCGATCGGCGGCGCGGTCGACGCCGTGCGCGCCGCCGACATCATCGTGGGCCGCAGTCTCAACTACACGCCGTACATCGTCGCCGGGCTGGTCTTCGTCGCGCTGACCATCCCGATGACCCGCTTCACGGACTGGGTCACCGCCCGCATGGACCGGCGGCGGGCCCAGGGAGGCACGCCATGAGTGAGTCCCAGGAGCAGCTCTCGACTCGGCCGCCGGTGCTGCGGATGGAGTCCGTCCGCAAGACGTTCGGGGATGCTGTCGTCCTGCGGAACGTCGATCTGGAGGTCGCCCCGCACACGGTGACCGCCCTGATCGGCGCCTCCGGGTCCGGCAAGTCGACGCTGCTGCGCTGCGCCAACCTCCTGGAGGAGATCGACGACGGGGCGATCTGGCTGGACGACGAGGAGATCACGGACCCCCGGGCGAACCAGGACGCGGTGCGCCGCCGGATCGGCGTGGTCTTCCAGGCGTACAACCTCTTCCCGCACATGACCGTCCTGGAGAACATCACCCTCGCCCCGCGCCGTGTCCACGGCGTGGCCCGCGCGGAGGCCGAGGACCGCGCCCGGGAACTGCTGGAGCGGCTCGGGCTCGGTGACAAGGCGGGCGAGTACCCCGACCGGCTGAGCGGCGGGCAGCAGCAACGGGTCGCGATCGTCCGCGCGTTGGCCGTACGGCCCCGGCTGCTCCTCCTCGACGAGATCACCGCCGCCCTCGACCCCGAGCTCGTGGGCGAGGTCCTCACCGTCGTCCGGGATCTGAAGGACGACGGCATGACCATGGTGCTGGCCACGCACGAGATGGGCTTCGCCCGCGAGGTCGCGGACCAGGTGTGCTTCCTGGACGGCGGCGTGGTCCTGGAGCGCGGCACCGCCGAGCAGGTCTTCGGAGACCCGCAGCAGGAGCGTACGCGGCGCTTCCTGCGGCGGATCGTGGACGCGGGGCGGCTGTAGACCGGCAGGAACCACGGGTGGCGGCTGCGGCCCGGCAGAAGCTACGGCGGCGACCGCGGCCCGGCAGAAGCTACGGCGGCGACCGCGGCCCGGCAGAAGCTACGGCGGCGACCGCGGCCCGCAGGAGCTACGCGTCGGCCTGGGCCGCTCCCACCAGCGCCGCGACCCGCTCCACCCCGAACACGTACCCCTGCACCCCGCAGCCGGCGATGACGCCGTCCGCGCGGAGCGAGACGTACGAGTGGTGCCGGAACTCCTCGCGCTTGTGGATGTTGGAGATGTGAACCTCCAGCACGGGCAGGCCGTCGCAGGTGTTGAGGGCGTCCAGGATCGCCACGGAGGTGTGCGAGTAGGCACCGGGGTTGATGACGATGCCGGCGTGGTTCAGGCGCGCCTCGTGGATCCAGTCGACCAGTTCGCCCTCGTGGTTGGACTGCCGGAAGTCCACCGTGCCGCCGTGCGCGGCCGCCGCCTTGGCGCACAGGGCCTCGACGTCGGCGAGTGTGTCGGAGCCGTAGATCTCGGGCTGGCGCTGGCCGAGGAGGTTCAGGTTGGGCCCGTTGAGGATCATGATCGGGGCGTTGGCGAGGGTGCGGGGCACGGTTCCTCCGGTCCGGTCGGCTCGGGCGGCCCGTTTTCAAGACCGCTGCTCAGACCCGGTTTATCACGGTGCACCGACAGTGGGTGAGCCCGTACGCTCCCCGCATGACCACGCCCGCGTACCCTCCCAAGCCCTCCCCCGGCGACCGCATAGCCGTGATCTCCCCGTCATCCGGGCTGCCGGGCCTCCTCCCCCTCCCTTTCGAACTGGGCCTGGAGCGTCTGCGCAAGGACTACGGCCTCGAACCGGTCGAGTACCCGACGACCCGGAAGATGGGCTCGACGCCCCAGGAGCGCGCCGACGACATCCACGCGGCCTTCGCCGACCCGAGCGTGAAGGCGGTCATCGCGTCGATCGGTGGCGACGACCAGATCACCGTGCTGCCGCTGCTGGACCGGGAGTTGATCCGCGCCAACCCGAAGCCGTTCTTCGGTTGGAGCGACAACACGAACCTGCTCGCGTACCTGTGGAACACCGGCATCGTCAGCTATCACGGCGCGTCCGTGATGGCCGAGTTGGGCCGGCCCGTCGCCATGGACCCGCTGACCGCCGAGTCGGTGCGGGCGGCGCTCTTCACGTCGGGTGCGTACGAGCTCAGACCCGCCGAGCGCTGGCGCGACGTCAGTCGCGACTGGGCGGACCCGGCGACCTTCGAGTCCGAGCCGGAGACCCGGCCGGGCACGGGGTGGACCTGGGTGAACGCGGACCGGGTGGTCGAGGGCCGCAGCTGGGGCGGCTGTCTGGAGATTGTCGGCTGGCTGCTGATGGCCGACCGTGAAGTGCCCCACGACCTCGCTGTGTTCGACGGCGGCGTGCTGTTCCTGGAGACCTCGGAGGAACTGCCGAGCAGCGAGGAAGTGTTCCGCACCCTCCGGAACATGGGCGAGCGCGGGCTGCTCCAGCGGTTCTCCGCGCTCCTGATGGGCCGGGCCAGAACCTGGGACTTCTCGCGCCCCAACAGCCCCGACGAGGGCGCCCGTTACGCGGCCGAGCAGCGCGAGGCCGTCCTGCGCGCCCTGCGTGTGTACGCCCCCGACATGCTGATCGTCTTCGACGTGGACCTCGGACACACCGATCCCCAAGTCGTCATCCCCTATGGGGGCGCGATCCGCGTGGACGGGCCCGCCCGGCGCATCACGGTGACGTACTGAGAGGCACTCGCCTCGTGCGGACCACCGTGCGCCCCCGTAACCGCTGATCACCGTGGGTAGTTGACGCGGCATGCGCCATGCACACACCGTGAAACAGCCCTCCATGTTGCGGCTCGCGGCCGCCTCGCTCGCCGGGACGGCCATCGAGTTCTACGACTTCTTCGTGTACGGCACCGCGGCCGCACTGGTCCTGGGGCCACTGTTCTTCCCGACGTTCTCACCGGTGGCGGGCATGCTCGCGGCCTTCGCGACCTTCGGCATCGGCTTCGTGGCACGCCCCCTGGGATCGGTGCTGTTCGGGCACATCGGGGACCGGCACGGACGGCGGCCGGTCCTCGTCGCCTCGCTGTTGCTGACCGGCGCGGCGACCGTCGCCGTCGGCTGCGTCCCCACGTACGACTCGATCGGCGTGACCGCTCCCGTACTCCTGCTCGTGCTGCGTTTCCTGCAAGGGCTCGGGCTCGGTGGGGAGTGGGGCGGCGCCGTGCTGCTGACGGCGGAGCACGCGCCCGCCGAGCGGCGCGGGTTGTGGTCGAGCTTCCCGCAGATCGGCCCGGCGGTGGGGTTCTTGCTGGCCAACGGCGTGATGCTGGTACTGTCGGCGACGCTGTCGGAGGCTCAGTTCGCGTCCTGGGGGTGGCGGGTGCCGTTCTGGGCGGCGGGGGCACTGGCCCTGGCCGGGCTGTGGCTGCGCTCCTCGCTCGCCGAGAGCCCCCAGTTCCTCGGCATCGACGATCACGCGCGCGTGCCGCTCGCCGAAGTGGTGCGGGGCCACTGGCGGCTGGTCCTGCTCACGGCCGGGGCGCTGGCGACCGGATACGCCGTGTTCTACACGGTGACGACCTGGTCCCTCGCGTACGCCACCGAACGACTGAGAGTGGAGCGGACGGTCATGCTGACCTGCATCATGGCCGCCGTGGTCGTGAAGGGCGCGCTGACGCCGGTGGCGGCGGTCCTCGGCGACCGGTTCGGCCGACGGCCGATGTGTCTGGTCGGCTGTACGGCGTCCGCGCTGTGGATGTTCCCCATGGTCGGCCTCCTGGCGACCGGTGAGCCGCTGCTGATGTTCTTCGGCTTCCTGGTGGCGATGGTCGCGTTCATCACGATGTTCGCCGTCATCGCCGCGTATCTGCCGGAGCTGTATGAGCCCCGTGTGCGCTGCACGGGGGCTGCCGTGGGGTACAACCTGGGCGGGGTGCTCGGCGGTGCGCTGACGCCGATCGTGGCGACGACCGTGGCCCGAGGCGACGGGGTTCCCTGGGGTGTGGCCGCGTATCTGACGGGGATCGCGCTGCTGAGCCTGGGCTGCTTCGCGCTGCTGCCGGAGACTCGGCCGGTGCGGGTGGTCGAGGCGGAGGCCACCACGGGCTGAGCCGGACGCGTGGACGCCGCATCTCGTCCGAGCGGCCACGGCACCCCCGAGCCGGCGAACGCTCCAGAAGACAAACAAGCACCGGGAGCGGTGGTCGGCCATGCGACCAGCGGCGCTCCCGGTGCTGCTTGGTGCTACGCCTGCGGCCGTCCGGCCTCGACGCTGTCCTGCGGAGCGCCTTCGGTCTCCTCCTGCGTCACCTCAGCCGCCGCCTCGGCGGCCGCCTGCTTCTTGGAGGCCATCAGGCTGGTGATCGTGGTGATGATCAGCACGGAGCAGATCACGCCGAGCGAGACCGGTATGGAGATCTCGGGGACATGGACCCCGGACTCGTGCAGCGCGTGCAGCACCAGCTTGACGCCGATGAAGCCGAGGATCACCGACAGGCCGTAGGAGAGGTGGACCAGCTTCTTCAGCAGGCCGCCGATGAGGAAGTACAGCTGGCGCAGACCCATCAGCGCGAACGCGTTGGCCGTGAACACGATGTACGGGTCCTGGGTCAGACCGAAGATCGCCGGGATCGAGTCGAGCGCGAACAGCACGTCCGTCATACCGATGGCGAGCATCACGACCAGCATCGGCGTCATGACGCGCTTGCCGTTCTGCTGGATCCAGAGCTTGGTGCCGTGGTAGCGGTCGGCGACGCCGAAGCGCTTCTCCGCGGCCTTGAGCAGCTTGTTCTCCTCCCACTCCTCCTCGTCCTCGTCGGCCCTGGCCTCCTGGATCAGCTTCCAGGCGGTGTAGATGAGGAAGGCACCGAAGATGTAGAAGACCCAGGCGAAGCTGGAGATGATCGCTGCGCCCGCGGCGATGAAGATCGCGCGGAGCACGAGGGCTATCAGCACGCCGACGAGCAGGACCCGCTGCTGGTACTGCGAGGGCACCGAGAACTTCGCCATGATCAGGACGAAGACGAAGAGGTTGTCGACGCTCAGTGACTTCTCGGTGATGAAGCCGGCGAAGAACTCTCCGGCGGGCTGACCGCCGGAGAAGACGAGCAGGCCGAGCCCGAAGAGCGCGGCCAGGACGATCCAGACGACCGTCCAGATCCCGGCTTCCTTGATGGACACGTCATGGGGCTTGCGGCCGATGAAGAAATCGACCGCGATGAGGGCGGCTAGGCCCACGATGGTCAGGACCCACAGGGTCGCGGAAACATCCACTGCGCCTCCGGCAGTACGTAACGGCAAATGTCAGCGTCGTCGCTGCCGGAGGTCTCTTCCACCCGTGCCACCGTTGACGTCCTAGACGCCTGGTACCACCGGGCCGACGCCCCGGGATCTGGCCAGATCCGTACTGACGGGTACGCCGCAAGTTGGTAGGGAGTACTCCCCTCCGTACGGAAAAGAGTACTCGAATCACCAAGGAAAGGTAAAGCAATAAGTAAAAGAAGATCCAAACTGCCAGGTCAGAAGGCTTTGCCCAGGCTTGGTGCGTAGCCCGGTCCGGTCAACGGTTCCAGGACCGGCGAGCCGTCGCGACCTGGGTGAGGACCTGCTGCAGGACCTGGCTGCCGGGCGGGACGAGAGCAGGCTCGTACGTCCAGGTGTGCCCCACCCAGGGATCGGCGAGGTGGTCGTCGGGCACCGGCGTGAGTCGCAGCAGCGAACGCCAGAGGGGGTCGAGCAACGGCCCGTACGCGGCGGCGTCCTGACGGTCGGCGACCATCATCAGGTGCACACCCACGGCCGGGCCCTCGTCCGCCAGGTAGCGCAGCTGCGTGACGGCCCGGTCGTCGAAGCCGTGCGGGAAGTCGTTGACGATCAGCAGCTGTTCGGACGGGTCGAGGCCCGGGGGCAGGGCGTCGGACGCTCCTCCGCGCACCGCCATCTGCACCAGGTCGACACGCTGGGTGAGCCGCGCCAGTACGTCGGCCACGCCCGCGGCGCCGGCGGCGGGCGGAGCGGCGAGCACACCGGACCCCACCAGCGGCGCGAGCGCGGACGCTCCCGTCCCGGCGGGATCGATGACATGCACCGAGAACTCGCCCGGCGGGTAGACCGCGAGGATCCGCGCAGCGAGCGCGACCGCCGTCTCCAGGGCCAGGGCGCGCAGTTCGTCGGAGTCGGCGAGCGATGCCTCGCCGGATCCCGAGCAGCCGCTGTCGATCCACAGCCCCCGCTCCAGCGGCAGGCGGACCAGCATCGGGATCCGCAGGTCCTCGCCCTCGGGCAGGTGGAGGTCACCCAGGCGCAGGGCCATGGGGATCTCCATCGGGACCCGGTAGCCGTGCCAGACGGGGTTGTCCCAGCGCGCGTACGCCGGGGGCAGAGCGAGCTCGACGACGTCCGCCTCGGCCCTGAGCTGGGCGAGGTCCCGCTCCAGGGCCTCCCTGGCCCGCTCGACGAGCTGGGTGTGCTTGGCCCGGGCCGCCTCGCGCGCGGCGTCGCCCTGGCCGCCTATGCGGTTGCGCGGGTCGGACAGGACCTTGTCGAGCTCCTGCTCCATGCGCGATTCGGCGAAGTCGACGGCACTGCGGTATGCGGCGGTGGTACGGGCCAGGTCCTCGAACATGCCCCACACCTGGTTGTAGAGCCGCTCGTCCATGGACCAGCCGGTGGCGTCACCGGCGACGGGCTGCGCGGGCTGTCCCGGCTGAGCCTCGGGCGCGGTCGGCGGGGGCGGCGGAGGCGCCGCCGTCTGCCGGCCGGGGTGCGTGTAGTTGACGGGGCCGTCGGCGGTGGGGGCGGCGGACGGTGCGACGGCGGGCGGGTCCGCCGACGCGGGGCCCGGCTGCGGTGCCGCGCCGTGATCGGCTCGCGTGGCGTGCTGGGGGTCCGAGGTGCCGTAGGGGCTCTGCTGCGGCGATCCGCTCCCGGAGGCGCTCCGGGGTGCGGTGCCGCCGTGGGCCTGGTCAGGACCCTGTGCGGGTGCGGCGGCGTGCCGCGGCCGGTCGGCGTCGGGGGTCCGGGGCGGGGGCGCCGCCACCGAGCGGGCGAGGCCCTGTGCCACCGCTTCGTTGATGCTGCGTGCGAGTTGCGGGGCCTCCGGCAGGCCCTGGTCGGTGAGGAGTTCCGCGAGGCCGCCCGCGTATCCCTGGCCGACCGCGCGGACCTTCCAGGCGCCCTGCCGGCGGTAGAGCTCCAGGGCGACGACGGCCGACTCGAAGTCCAGGCCGGTGATGGTGTAGCTGGCGATCTCGGTGCCGTCGAGGCCGGTGACGGCGAGGAAGGGAGCGGCGACGGTGCCGAACCGGACCGGGCCCCCGACCCCGGACGGCAGCGCGAGCAGCACGCTCACCCGGTGCACGGCCTGCGGCATGGCGTCCAGGTCGAAGGCGAGACGGTGGTCGGCCGCCGCCTGCCTGGACACCTCGAGGCCGGGCAGCGTGGGTGCGCCCGGGTGGGCCACCCACTCCACTCCGTGCACCTTGCCGTGCTCGTCGCTGAGCGTGGCCCCGGCCACGATCGGCTTGCCGGCCGAGACGCGGACCTCCAGTCGGGCCTCGGACAGCGGATGGTTCTGCCCCCGGACCAGCTCGGCCGTCATCGCCTTCGCCCCCCTGTGTCGCTGTCTGCGCTGTGCGTCGGGCTGCCTACAGGACCGGCAGGATCGCCGGCATCAGGTCCTGGAAGGTGCGGCCGTTGGCCGAGGAGCCGAGGGCCGTCATGTTCCAGCCCGCGCCGACCCTGTGCACCTTCGCCATGATCTGGGCGGTGTAGTTGCCGCCGCCGTCCAGCGTGTAGCGCGCCAGCTCCTGACCGTTGGTCTCGTCGACCAGGCGGCAGAACGCGTTCTGCACCTCCTGGAAGGTCTGGCCCGTGAAGGAGTTCACGGTGAAGACGATCTGGTCGATGTGGACCGGGACACGCGCCAGGTCGACGAGGATGGCCTCGTCGTCGCCCTGGCCGACACCGCCGACGAGGTTGTCGCCCGTGTGACGCACGGAGCCGTCGTCGCTGACGAGGTGGCGGAAGAAGACGACGTCCACCGGCTGCTTGTCCGCGAACAGCACGGCCGAGGCGTCGAGGTCGATCTCCCGGGTGCGGGAACCGAACAGCCCGCGCCGCGGGGCGGCCTGCCAGCCGAGTCCCATGCGCACCGCGGTCAGCGTGCCCCCGTCGTTCTTCTGCAGGCTGATGGCCTGCCCCTTGGTCATGTTGACCGTCACGCGCTGTTCCCCTCTCGAACTGTCCCCTGTTACCGCGGAACCCGCGGTTGACCAGCACCCTATTGTTCAGCGCGGACTGTGCCGAACCCTGGGTCGCACTTTGTGTCGGTGTTGCAACACAGCGCGCCCGCGCCAGTGGTGCGGTGCTCTCTCCCGGTATCCTCCGCCGCCCCGTGGAGGACTCTCAGGACAGGCCTGCCTCCTGCATCTGCCGCAGTTCCTTCTTCATCTCGGACACCTCGTCGCGCAGCCGGGCGGCGATCTCGAACTGGAGGTCGGCGGCCGCCGCGCGCATCCGCTCGGTCATCTCCTCGATCTGCTCGGTGAGTTCCGCAGCCGGGCGGTCGGTCGGCACGGTCTCCCCGGCCTTGCCCTTGGCGGACTTGGCGCCCTTGCCGAGGGCGGGGACAGGGGCCTTGGCGCCCTTGCCGTCCTTCCCCTTGCGGTAGCCCGTGCCCAGGAGCTGCTCCGTGTCGATGTCCTCGCGGGCGATCTGCGCCACGATGTCGTTGATCTTCTTGCGGAGGGGCTGGGGGTCGATCCCCTTCTCCTTGTTGTACGCGACCTGCTTCTCCCGGCGGCGATTGGTCTCCTCGATGGCCTTCTCCATCGCCGGGGTGATCTTGTCGGCATACATGTGGACCTGACCGGAGACGTTGCGCGCCGCGCGGCCGATGGTCTGGATGAGGGAGGTTCCGGAGCGCAGGAAGCCCTCCTTGTCGGCGTCGAGGATCGCCACCAGGGAGACCTCCGGCAGGTCGAGGCCCTCCCTGAGGAGGTTGATGCCGACCAGGACGTCGAACTCACCGGAGCGCAGCTCCCGCAGCAGCTCGACACGGCGCAGGGTGTCGACGTCGCTGTGGAGATAGCGGACCTGGATGCCGAGCTCGAGGAAGTATTCGGTGAGGTCCTCGGCCATCTTCTTGGTCAGCGTGGTGACCAGGACCCGCTCGTCCTTCTCGGTGCGCTTCCGGATCTCGTGCACCAGGTCGTCGATCTGCCCCTCGGTGGGCTTGACCACGACCTCGGGGTCGACCAGGCCGGTGGGGCGGATGATCTGCTCGACGTGGCCGTCGCCGCGCGAGAGCTCGTACTTGCCCGGGGTGGCCGACAGGTAGACGGTCTGGTCGATGCGCTCCTGGAACTCCTCCCACTTCAGGGGGCGGTTGTCCAGAGCGGAGGGCAGCCGGAAGCCGTGGTCCACCAGGGTGCGCTTGCGGGAGGCGTCGCCCTCGTACATCGCGCCGATCTGGGGGACGGTGACGTGCGACTCGTCGATGACCAGGAGGAAGTCCTCCGGGAAGTAGTCCAGCAGGGTGTTCGGCGGGGAGCCGGGCGAGCGGCCGTCGAAGTGCATCGAGTAGTTCTCGACGCCGGAGCAGGAGCCGATCTGGCGGAGCATCTCGATGTCGTACGTGGTGCGCATGCGCAGACGCTGGGACTCCAGGAGCTTGCTCTGTTTCTCCAGCTCGGCGAGGCGCTCTCCCAGCTCCTTCTCGATGTCGTTGACCGCGCGCTCCATGCGCTCGGGGCCCGCGACGTAGTGGGAGGCCGGGAAGACGTACAGCTGCTCGTCGTCGCTGATGACCTCGCCCGTGAGGGGGTGCAGCGTGGAGAGCGCCTCGATCTCGTCACCGAACATCTCGATGCGGACGGCCAGTTCCTCGTAGACCGGGAAGATCTCGATGGTGTCGCCGCGGACCCGGAAGGTGCCTCGGGCGAACGCCATGTCGTTGCGGCTGTACTGGATGTCCACGAAGCGGCGCAGCAGATCGTCGCGGTCGATCTCGTCCCCGACCTTGAGGGGGACCATCCGGTCCACGTACTCCTGTGGAGTACCGAGGCCGTAGATGCAGGACACCGAGGCGACCACGACGACGTCGCGGCGGGTGAGCAGCGAGTTGGTCGAGGAGTGGCGCAGGCGCTCCACCTCCTCGTTGATCGAGGAGTCCTTCTCGATGTACGTGTCCGACTGCGGGACGTATGCCTCGGGCTGGTAGTAGTCGTAGTACGAGACGAAGTACTCGACGGCGTTGTTCGGCAGGAGTTCACGGAACTCGTTCGCCAGTTGGGCGGCCAGGGTCTTGTTCGGCGCCATCACGAGGGTGGGGCGCTGAAGCTTCTCGATCATCCACGCGGTGGTGGCGGACTTGCCGGTGCCGGTCGCACCCAGCAGGACGACGTCCTTCTCACCTGCTTCGATGCGCCGAGCGAGCTCGGCGATGGCCGCGGGCTGGTCGCCGCTCGGCTGGTAGGGGCTGACGACCTCGAAGGGCGCCACCGTGCGTTCGATCTTTGATACGGGCCGCATGGAATCCACCGTACGACCCCGCACTGACAACGGGCGCTGATCACCAGTTCTGCGGGGTGCGGGAGCTCGACCGCCGGGGGCGCTGGTGGTGCTGGCGGGAGCGGGCCGCGGGGCGCCTGCCGAGGTGGGCGGCGGTGGAGTGGGCGGGGATGCCGGGGCGCTGTTCGGTGGCGGTCCAGGTGGTGGGCTTGCCCATGACCATCATGGGGTCGAACAGCACCACGACGCCGGCGAGGAGCAGGAAGGCGAGCGGGCCGATCATCATCGGCGCGAGCAGGGATGCGGGGGATTCGCCCGCGGGGGTGCCGCCCCCGGCGCCGTGCAGGTGGACGCTGAGTGCGGCCATGCCCGTGTAGTGCATGCCGGTGACAGCGAGCCCCATGACGAGGCTGGCGCCCACGCTCCACAGGAAACCGCGGACCTGTCCGGCCGCCCAGAGGGCGGCGGTGGCGGCCGCGACCGCTATGACGACCGACACGGAGACGGTGAGGGTGTTGTACGCGAGCTTTCCGTTGAGACGCATGCCCGCCATGCCCAGGTAGTGCATGGACGCGATGCCCAGACCGGTGATGGTGCCGCCGGTGAAGAGGGCGGTTCCGGTCGCCCCTTTGTAGCCGACGATGAAGATCCCGATGCCGACCATGACGATCGCGACGGCGAGGCTCGCGAACGTGATCGGCTTGTCGTAGTGGATCGGGGTCTCACGGACCGTGAAGCCCATCATCGCGACGAAGTGCATGGTCCAGATGCCGGACCCGATCGCCGCCGAACCCATGGCGAGCCAGCCGGCCCGCCATCGGCCGGCGACGAGCATCGATCTGGTGGTGCAGCGCAGGCCGAGCGCTCCGCCGAGGCAGGCCATGAGATAGGCCACCAACGGCGTGACGAGTCCGTAGCTGAAGCCGTCGACCGTGCCCTGCATGCGCGGCTGCCCTTCCCACCCTGTTACATCACGAACTTCCTGAAATGCCCCCACCCCGGGACCGCTGACAGCAGTCAGGGGTGAGGCAGAGAGTATGACCCCACCGGAATGGTCGAACGATATTCCAGCAAAGAAACACGGCCCTGCCTCACTTGTGCGGTGCCCGTGTGCGGACTTGGGCAACTCCATTCAACTCGTGGCCATCCTGCACCCTCCTCCCGTTGACCCTCTGCTGTCACTCTTGACCTATCCGTGACCGCTCGACGCGAGGAGTACGCATGCACGTGCGCGCTGTTGCCGCCGCGACCACCGCGCTCATGGGGGCCACCGTCCTCTTTCTCCCCACTTCCCACGCCCAGGCCGCCGAGGCGAGCGACAGCCCGCTCGTGGTGGCGCATCGCGGAGCTTCCGCCTACGCACCCGAGAACACCCTGGCGGCCGTGGACAAGGCCGCCGACATGGGCTTCAGCTGGGTCGAGAACGACGTCCAGCGCACCAGGGACGGCGAACTCGTCGTCCTCCACGACGCCTCCCTCGCCCGCACGACGAACGTGGAGAAGGTCTTCCCCAACCGCTCCCCCTGGAACGTGCGGGACTTCACCGCCGCGGAGGTCGCCCGGCTGGACGCGGGCAGCTGGTTCAGTTCCCGCTACAAGGGCGCGCGTGTGCCGACCCTGAAGCAGTACATGAACCGCGTGTCGCGCAACCACCAGAAGCTCGTCCTGGAGATCAAGAACCCCGCTCTCTACCCCGGCATCGAGCGGGAGACGCTCAAGGTGCTGAGCAACGAGGGCTGGCTCAGCCCGGTGCAGCTCAGGAGCAGGCTGGTCGTCCAGAGCTTCAGCGCCGACACCGTGCGGACGGTTCACCGGCTGCGTCCGGGTGTCAAGACCGCCTTTCTGGGCACTCCCTCGGTCACCGACCTGCCCGAGTACGCGACGTTCGCCGACCAGATCAATCCGTCGCACACCACGATCTCCAGCAGTTACGTCGCCGCGATCCAGGCGTTCGACGGGCCGCACGGCAAGCCGCTGGAGGTCCTCACCTGGACGGTGGACGACGCGGCGGGCGCCCGCCGCGTCGCCGGGTACGGCGTGGACGGCATCATCACCAACAAGCCCGACGTCATCCGGAACGCCACGGGAGGCTGACGATGACGGACTGATCAAGGGCCACTGGGGCCGGGTCCCCGCCCGGGGCGCGGACG
>NZ_VJZC01000141.1 GCF_009377185.1 Streptomyces spongiae | reverse complement strand
GTGTCCCCCGCGTCTCCACCGCCATCCCCCGCGCCAACACCGGCGCGCACCAGCCAGCCGCTCTCCAGGCACGCGTCGACCGGCAGCACGTCCGCCACGCGCGCGTGCGCCACGGGCTGCTGCAGCAGGAACAGCCGCACGAGCGCCTCCAGCGGTGTGTCCCCGCGCGTCGCCCGCAGCGCCGGCACGGTCTCGCCGCGGGCCAGCGCCGCGTACGCGGGAGCGCCGAGCAGGTCGAGCAGCCCGTCGGCGGTGAAGGCGGCTCCGATCAAGGCGTCCCGTAGCCGCGCGGCGACGTCGGGGCGGTCGGTTGAGGGCAGGGAAGACAGGCTGGAGTTGCTCACGGTCCCCATTGTGTCGGCTTCCGCGGACAAGGCACGTACACCTGTGGACAGGGACGTACACCTGCGGCCATGACCGTCACCGTGGACGGCACGCGCCGAGGGCCCGGCACGCACGCGTACCGGACCCTCCTTAGGTTGACGAAAGATCGCCCTCCCTGAGGGCCCCCTCCCTGAGAGCACCCTCCCTGAGGGCACGCTCTCCCGCAGGCGTCAGCTCTTGCCCGCCGAGGACGAGACCGCCGCGGACTTGCAGCTCTGCTGCTTGGCCATCGCCTTGCCCACGTCGCCCTCCTCCAGCTTGGCGAGCGCGTCACTGCCGCTCTTGCTCAGCTTCTCCAGCTCCGTGGCGACGTCCTTGAGACCTTCGGCGAACTTCGCCTGGTCCTTGACGTCGAGGTCGTCCGACTTCTTCTTCAACTCGGCGTAGGCGGTGGAGAGCGTGTTGAGCTCCGAGACCGCGGCCTGCAGTTTGCTCTTGCCGCCCTCGACGTCCGGCGCCCCGGCCTTCTGCACGGCGGTCGCCATCGCCTTGTAGGCGTCGGAGATGTCCTGGAATGCCTGGGAGTCCGCCTTCTGCACGGCCTCCGGTGCGCTGTCGTCCGCCGTCTCCTGCTGGATCGCGGCATTGGCGGCCGTGATCTTCTTCGTCTGCGGCTGGACAGCGTCGCAGACCTGCTTGGCCCAGGAGTTCAGCTTTTCGCTGTTGTCGTCGCTGCTGCTGCATCCCGACAGCGCCAGTACCAGTACCGCACCGCCGGACAGTGCGGCCGCGAGCTTCTTGTTCACCGGATTGGTCCCTTCCATGGCTCTCGGCCCCGGAACATACACGCCGAACGAGTGACACCCAGGTGCTATATGACCGTTATCACACTGATTAGAGTCATTTAACCCAGCGAGATAAGGCTCACGAACAGGGCGCGCACGCGGCAGAGCGGGCGGACGACGCGCCAACACGCGCCATCCGCCCGCCCGTTGGCCAGCGGGAAGCCGGCCCTCGTACCGCCGCCTACGAAACCACCGCGGGATCCACCGACTTGGCAACCCTCTCGGAGTTGTCTTCGTCACCCACGGCGATACCGCGCCGCTTGGACACGTACACCGCGCCGACGATCACGACGAGCGCGAGGACCGCGATGAGCACGCGGAGCCCGACGCTCTTGTCCTCGCCGTAGCTGAACTTGACGACCGCGGGCGCGATGAGCAGCGCCACCAGGTTCATCACCTTCAACAGCGGGTTGATCGCGGGGCCCGCGGTGTCCTTGAACGGGTCGCCCACCGTGTCACCGATGACGGTCGCCGCATGGGCCTCGCTGCCCTTGCCTCCGTGGTGACCGTCCTCGACGAGCTTCTTGGCGTTGTCCCAGGCGCCGCCGGAGTTGGCGAGGAACACCGCCATCAGCGTGCCCGTGCCGATCGCCCCCGCGAGGTAGGCCCCGAGCGCGCCGACGCCGAGCGTGAACCCGATCGCGATGGGCGCCATGACGGCGAGCAGTCCTGGTGTGGCCAGCTCCCTGAGGGCGTCCTTGGTGCAGATGTCGACGACCCTGCCGTACTCGGGCTTCTCGGTGTAGTCCATGATCCCGGGCTTCTCGCGGAACTGCCGGCGCACCTCGTAGACGACCGCGCCCGCCGACCGCGACACCGCGTTGATCGCCAGCCCCGAGAAGAGGAAGACGACCGCGGCGCCCGCGATGAGCCCGACGAGGTTGTTGGGCTGCGAGATGTCCATCATCAGGTTCATCGGCGCGCCCGCCCCGGAGACCTTCTCGCCCACGTCGTTCGCGGCCGTGAGGATCGCGTCGCGGTACGAGCCGAAGAGCGCCGCGGCCGCGAGGACGGCCGTGGCGATGGCGATGCCCTTGGTGATGGCCTTGGTGGTGTTGCCGACGGCGTCCAGGTCGGTGAGCACCTGCGCGCCCGCGCCCTGGACGTCGCCGGACATCTCGGCGATGCCCTGCGCGTTGTCGGAGACCGGCCCGAAGGTGTCCATGGCGACGATCACGCCGACCGTGGTGAGCAGACCGGTGCCGGCCAGCGCCACCGCGAACAGGGCGAGCATGATCGACGTACCGCCGAGCAGGAACGCCCCGTACACGCCGAGGCCGATCAGCAGGGCGGTGTAGACGGCCGATTCGAGACCGATGGAGATACCGGCGAGGACGACGGTGGCCGGGCCGGTGAGCGAGGTCTTGCCGATGTCCCGCACGGGGCGGCGGGTGGTCTCGGTGAAGTAGCCGGTCAGCTGCTGGATCAGGGCGGCCAGCACGATGCCGATGGCCACCGCGACGAGCGCGAGGACCCGCGGATCGCCGGCGTGGCCGAGGATCGCCTCATCCGTGACGCCGTCCAGGTCGGCGTACGTCGACGGCAGGTAGACGAAGACCGCGATCGCGACCAGCACCAGCGAGATCACCGCGGAGATGAAGAAACCGCGGTTGATGGCGCTCATCCCGCTCCGGTCGGTGCGCCGCGGGGCCACGGCGAAGATGCCGATCATCGCGGTGATCACACCGATCGCGGGCACGAGCAGCGGGAACGCGAGCCCGGCGTCGCCGAACGCCGCCTTGCCGAGGATCAGCGCGGCGACGAGGGTCACGGCGTACGACTCGAAGAGGTCGGCCGCCATGCCCGCGCAGTCGCCGACGTTGTCGCCCACGTTGTCGGCGATGGTCGCGGCATTGCGCGGGTCGTCCTCCGGAATGCCCTGCTCGACCTTGCCGACCAGGTCGGCGCCGACGTCGGCGGCCTTGGTGAAGATGCCGCCGCCGACACGCATGAACATCGCGATGAGCGCCGCACCGAGACCGAAGCCCTCCAGGACCTTCGGCGCGTCGGCCGCGTACACCAGCACCACGCAGGAGGCGCCCAGCAGACCGAGCCCCACCGTGAACATGCCGACGACGCCACCCGTGCGGAAAGCGATCTTCATGGCTTTGTGCGAGACGGCGGTGAGATCCTTTTCCGGCTCTCCCGGCGCCGGAGTCGCCTCACGCGCCGCGGCGGCGACCCGCACATTGCTGCGTACGGCCAGCCACATCCCGATATAACCGGTGGCCGCAGAGAACGCGGCGCCGATCAAGAAAAACACCGATCGGCCGACGCGCTGATTCCAGTCGTCCGCGGGCAGCAGCATGAGCAGGAAGAACACGACGACGGCGAATACGCCGAGCGTGCGCAACTGCCGGGCCAGATAGGCGTTGGCACCTTCCTGGACCGCTGCCGCGATCTTCTTCATGCTGTCGGTGCCTTCGCCTGCCGCGAGCACCTGGCGCACCAGGACTCCGGCGACCGCGAGCGCGGCCAGCGCGATGATCCCGATGACCATCACGATGAGCCGATTGTCGTCGGTCAGCACTGCGGCTGCGAAGGTTGTGGGGTGATCAATCTGCTGAGGGGTAGAAAGCCCCGCCATTCGTCCTCCTTGACGCTTGGGCTGAGCTCAAGATGTGGACGGATTCTAGGGATCTGAACCTGATCAAAACAGTACGCGGTAAGCGGAATTAGCCTTCACATGCCCATGAGCAAATGATCGACGGGTAAGCACAGAACCCGAAAGCGGTAACGCCTCAAAGGCGTTGACGCTTGATCAAATGACCGCGTGACTGATCGTGAATTCCTTCACTAATTCAGGCGCATCATCGGAAAGTCGTCGCCGAATGATCGGACAAAAGACAAAGGGCCCTGCTCAGCAGGGCCCTTTGCGGACTCTTGAAGGGGAAGGCACGCCGGTGGAGCGTACGACGGGGAGGTGATCGTCAGGGAACCGCGACCGGCGGAGCGGTCGGCCAGCTCATACGGATCTGGCCGCCGTGCTCGTCCGCGGTGACCTCCACGTCGTCGACGAGGCCGCTGATGACCGCGAGGCCCATCTCGTCCTCCTCGGCCTCCACGTCCGCGTCCTCGTGGGCCCCGTGCGTCGTGCCGCCCGGCACGGCGCGCGGCGCCTCGTCGCCGACCTCGATGGAGAACTGCTTCTCGTCCTCGATCAACAGCACCCGCACCGGCGCCGAGATGCCGCCGTTCTGGTGCAGTCCGACGGCCCGGGTGCAGGCCTCGCCGACGGCGAGCCGCACCTCGTCGAGGACGGCCTCGTCCACCCCGGCCTTGCGTGCGACGGAAGCGGCCACCAGGCGGGCGGTCCTGACATGTCCTGGGACCGCGCTGAAGCGGAGTTCAACGGTGGCCATGCATCCCCCTCGGAACTACGGGCGTGCTGTCAGGGGGGCCGGGCCGTCGCGGGCCCGGTCCCCCTCCTGTTGTCTCAGCCGTCATGGGCACGCGGCCCACCGACGGATCAGTCCGTCGCCGCCACCGCTTCGTCGACCGAGGTGTGGATCGGGAACACCTTGGTGAGACCGGTGATGCGGAAGATCTTCAGAATGCGCTCCTGGTTGCACACCAGGCGCAGCGAGCCCTCATGGGCCCGGACACGCTTCAGGCCGCCCACCAGCACGCCGAGCCCGGTGGAGTCGAGGAAGTCGACGCCCTCCATGTCGACGACGAGGTGGAAACTCCCGTCGTTCACCAGCTCGACCAGCTGCTCGCGCAGCTTGGGCGCGGTATATACGTCGATTTCGCCACCGACCTCGACGACCGTGCGATCGCCGACGGTACGGGTCGACAGGGACAGGTCCACGGATCCTCCAGCACCTTGCTAATCGAGCGGTCGTCCCTCGGGACACCTCGGCGGAGCCCCCAGGACGGTTCGCCAGCCGCGATGGCATTCAATCACTTACCGGCAGGCGTGCACGACGCCTTGGGACCATTGTCCGTCACGCCAGTGACACACTCGGTGCCGATGGCCAAGAATCACCGATCCGATCGATCCCCGACGGACGCCGCCTCCCGCCCCGCGCCGGGGACGGTCCTGGACCGGCTCGCCTCCGCGCCCGGCCGGGCTTCGCGCATCACTCATACGGAGCACTTGCCCCCGCGCGAGGGTCGCCATGCCGTCTGGCCGGACCGGATCCGCGCGGAAGTCGTCGCGGCCGTGCAGGCCAAGGGCATCGAACACCCCTGGGCCCACCAGGCACGCGCCGCCGAACACGCGCTGGACGGCGATTCCGTGGTCGTCGCCACGGGCACCGCCTCCGGCAAGTCGCTCGCCTACCTCGTGCCGGTCCTCTCCGGCCTCCTGGACGGTTCCGAGGCACCCAACGGCCGCGGCGCCACCGCCCTGTACCTGGCCCCCACGAAAGCGCTCGCGGCGGATCAGTGCCGATCGGTGAAGGAAATTTCACATCCGCTGGGTACCTCGATCCGCCCCGCCGTCTACGACGGCGACACCCCCGTCGAGGAACGCGAGTGGATCCGCCAGTACGCCAACTACGTCCTCACCAACCCCGACATGCTGCACCGCGGGATCCTGCCCTCCCACCCGCGCTGGTCCTCCTTCCTCAAGGCCCTGAAGTACGTCGTCATCGACGAGTGCCACACCTACCGCGGTGTCTTCGGCTCCCATGTCGCCCAGGTGCTGCGCCGCCTGCGCCGGCTGTGCGCGCGGTACGGCTCCTCACCCGTCTTCCTGCTGGCCTCGGCGACCGCCGCCGAGCCCTCGGTCGCCGCGTCCCGGCTCACCGGCGTGCCGGTGGTCGAGGTCGCGGACGACGCCTCCCCTCGCGGGGAACTGGTGTTCGCCCTCTGGGAGCCCCCGCTCACCGAGCTGCACGGCGAGAAGGGTGCCCCCGTCCGCCGTACCGCCACCGCCGAGACCGCCGACCTCCTCACCGACCTGGCCGTCCAGGGCGTCCGCTCGGTCGCCTTCGTACGGTCCCGGCGCGGCGCCGAACTGATCTCGGTGATCGCCCAGGAACGCCTCTCCGAGGTCGACCGCTCCCTCGCCCGGCGCGTCGCCGCCTACCGCGGGGGCTACCTCCCCGAGGAACGCCGCGCCCTGGAGCGCGCCCTCCACTCGGGCGAACTCCTGGGCCTCGCCGCCACCACCGCCCTGGAGCTGGGCATCGACGTCTCCGGCCTGGACGCCGTGGTGATCGCCGGCTACCCGGGAACGCGGGCCTCCCTGTGGCAGCAGGCGGGCCGGGCCGGCCGCTCCGGAGAGGGCGCCTTGGCTGTCCTGGTCGCCCGCGACGACCCGCTGGACACCTACCTCGTGCACCACCCGGAGGCACTGTTCGACCAGCCGGTCGAGTCGACGGTCCTGGACCCGGACAACCCCTACGTCCTGGCCCCTCACCTGTGCGCGGCCGCCGCCGAGATCCCTCTGACGGACGACGACCTTCCGCTGTTCGGCCCCGCCGCCGAGGACCTGCTGCCGCAGCTGGAGGCCGCGAAGCTGCTCCGGCGCCGCACCAAGTCCTGGCACTGGACCCGCCGCGAGCGGGCCGCCGATCTCACGGACATCCGCGGCCAGGGCGGGCGGCCGGTACAGGTCGTCGAGGCCGGCACCGGGCGGCTCCTGGGCACGGTCGACGCGGGCGCCGCCCACACGACCGTCCACGAGGGCGCCGTGCACCTCCACCAGGGCCGTACGTACCTGGTGCGCGAACTGGACCTGGACGACTCCGTGGCGCTGGTCCAGGAGGCCAACCCGCCGTATGCGACAGTCGCCCGCGACACGACGGCGATCTCCGTACTGGAGACGGACATCGAGGTCCCGTGGGGCGCCGGACGCCTGTGCTACGGCTCCGTCGAGGTCACCAACCAGGTCGTCTCCTTCCTGCGCCGCAAGCTGATCACCGGTGAAGTGCTGGGCGAGACCAAACTCGACCTCCCTCCTCGTACGCTGCGCACCCGTGCCGTGTGGTGGACGGTCACCGAGGACCAGCTCGACGCGGCCCGGATCAACCCCGAGATCCTCGGCGGCGCACTCCACGCCGCCGAGCACGCGTCGATCGGCATGCTGCCCCTCTTCGCGACCTGCGACCGCTGGGACATCGGCGGCGTCTCGATCCCGCTGCACCCCGACACCCTCCTGCCGACGGTCTTCGTCTACGACGGCCATCCGGGTGGCGCGGGCTTCGCCGAGCGCGCCTTCCACACGGCCCGCTCCTGGCTCACCGCCACCCACGAGGCCATCGCCTCCTGCGAGTGCGACGCCGGCTGCCCGTCCTGCATCCAGTCCCCCAAGTGCGGCAACGGCAACGATCCGCTGCACAAACGGGGAGCCGTACGGCTGCTCACGGAGCTGCTGCGGGAGGCCCCGCCGGTCCGGCCCTCGATCTGACCTCCGCGCCGAACGGTCCCCTCCCCGCCCCAGCCGTGACGTCCGAGGTCTCGCCCTCGATCGCGCACCGTACGAGCCGGGTGCCCTGGGCCCGCGCGACCCGCTCGGCCGCGGCGCAGGCCGCGTCCGTACCCGCCGCCCAGTGATCGGCCGCCGCGAGCGCCGCGAGGTCGGCCGCCCCCGCCGCACGGTGCCGGATCACGACCGCCTGGCCCATGGCCAGCAACGCCCCGAAGATCACACACAGCACGGCGATGGCACCCACGGCCCAGACGGTCGCGGATCCACGGTCGGAGCGGCGGTCGGGGCGGTGGTTGGGACGGTGGTCGCGGCGGCGGTCCGTCCGGTGGTCGGAGGGGCAGGCTTTCCCGTGGTCGGAGCGGTGGTCCGTCTGCCGCGATCTGTTCGGGTTCCGTACCGAGACCGCCCCTCGGCGTCCCGCGTACATCACCCCCTCACCCCCACCGTCTCCTCCGCCAACGCCACGGCCTCATGGCTCAGGTCGAGGCTCAGTGCGTCCGGCCCGGGTGGATTCGCCGCGACCACCACGTGGACCAGGTCGCCCTCACGGTTCACGGTGACCCGCGCCCCGTCGGGTGCGAGCCGGCGGGCCATCGCCAGGACCGCGTCGGGTGGATCCTGGCGAGCCGCCGCCCGGGCGCCCGCCCTCGCCGCGTCCACGCACTGGATCTGCGCACACGCGGCGAGCAGCGCCCACACCAACGCCATCGCGAACAACACCAGCACCGGCAGGGCGAGCGCCGCCTCGGCGGTCACGAAGCCCCCGTCACGACTCCGCCCGACGGCCGTTCGCGACACGCCCCGGCCACCAGCGGCCCAGTGCACGGCCCACCGCTCACGCCCCGCCATCGAGCGCCCGCTTCACGATGTCCTGCAACTCCGTCTGCACCTGCCCGCTGGTCACCACCTTGTAGAGCACCGCGGCGAAGGCCACCGCCGCGATGATCCCCACGGCGTACTCGGAGGTGACCATCCCCGCGTCCCTCGGTGCCTGGCGCACCCTGCGCGCCAGTGCGCGCACCCGTCCTCGTACCGCCTCTACCACTCGTACTGCCCGTGCCGCGTTGTGCATCTCAACCCCCGTGAGGATTCGTTCCGTTCATCGCCTGTACTGCCGGTCGTGCTGCCAGTCGTGCTGCCGTAGCCGGTCACCCCGTCATCCGCCGCCCCCTTCCAGCAGCCCGTCCGCGAGGCCGATCACCACCGGCAGCACGCCGATCGCGATGAACGCGGGCAGGAAGCACAGCCCCACCGGGGCGGTGACCATGACGGCGGCTCGGCGGGCCCGCTCGGTCGCGTCGCGTGCCCACGCGGCGCGGGCCTCGGCCGCGAGCCGGGCCACCGGAGCGGCGGCCGGAACGCCCGACTCGTCGGCCCGCTCCAGGAGCCGCGCCAAGGGGCCGGCACCGGGCAGCCCGGCCAACGCCCGCCATGCCTCGGCCGGTTCGCCCCCGAGCCGCGCCTCGGCCGCACCGCGGGCCAGCCGCTCCCCGACGGGCCCTCCCAGGGCTTCGCCCACGGCCCGCGCGGCCACGACCGGGCCGGCTCCGGCGGTGATGCAGGCGGCCAGCAGATCGGCGGCGAGCGGGAGTTGGCGCGCCACCGCGGCCGGGTCGTACTCCTTGTCCGCCGGCTTCTCCGCCGACCCGCCACCCCGGTGCCGCTGCCGCCACCTCCAGAGCCCCCAGCCGGCCGCCAGCCCCAGCAACAGCCCCACGAGGCCTCCCACCAGCACCCACCCGGCGCACACCGCACCAGCGACCGGCAGCCGGCGCCGTACGGCATCCCGTGCCGCGAGCCGCCGCGCCGACGGCGCACGCTCCAGCAGCAGAACCGCTCCCAGCCGTCTGCGCAGCCTCCGTTCGCGCCGAACGGTGTCGAGGGACCGGAGCAGCCACCACAGCCCCAGAGCCCCGCACACGAGCACCCCCAGCCTGTGGACAACCTCCGTGCTCATGCCGCCTCCGCTCCCCGTACGATCCGCAGCGCCCACCACAGTCCGGCGCCCTCCAGCACTCCGCCGACCAGCAGGCAGCCCAGCCCGGCGGCGCTGTGCAGCACCACGTGCAGGGGGTCGGCGCCCAGTGCGGTGCCCAGCATCAGCCCGAGCACCGGCAGCCCGGCGAGCATCACGGCCGTGGACCGGGCGCCCGCCAACTGAGCGCGCAGGTCGGCCCGTTGGTCCCGCTCGGCGCGCAGGGCGCCCTCCAGCCGGTCGAGCCCGGCCGCGAGGCCGGCACCCCGGTCCACGGCCACCCGCCAGCACGCGGCGAGTCCCAGCAGTCCGCCGGCGCCCGGTTGTCGTGCCGCGTCCGCGAGCGCGCCCGGCACGTCCCCGCCGAACCGCGCGGCCGCCAGCACCACCGCCTGCGCCTCGCCGAGCCCGCCCGAGTCCCGGGCGGCCCGCAGCAGCGCCTCACCCGGCTGACGGCCGGCGCGGACCTCTCCGGCGAGCACCCCGCAGAGCGCGATCACGGCGTCACCGCGCCGCTCGCGCGCCCGCTGTGCCTCCCGGGCCCGGCGCACCCGTCGCAGCAGCGGCACCCCGAGCGCGCCGGCGAGCACCGGCAGCACGGACGCACCCAGCACGCCGATCACGGCCCCGAGCGCCGGCGCCCACCACTCGGCCGGCAGCCGCCGCACGCGCAGGGCCGCCCTCTCCCAGGGCGGCGGCCCCACCGCCCCACCACCGGCAAGCAACAGCTGCGCCCGCCGCGAGCCGGCTCCCGGCCCGCCCAGGAGCCAGGCCGCCGCCCCGGCACACGCCACGGCCGCACCGGTCAGCCCGGCCGACATCTCGCTGACCCCCGTCACAGCGCTCCGCTCCCTTCCCGGAGCAGCCCCCGCAGCCGCTCCCAGCCCCGCTCGTACGCGAACGCCTCGGCGCCCCACCGCAGCGCGGGCACCGTCACCACCAGCCCCGACGGATCCCGCTCCAGCACGTGCACCTCGGCGATCCTGCGCCGTCCGTCCCGGCCGCGGACGAGATGGAGGACCACCGACAGGGCGGCCGCCAACTGGCTGTGCAGCGCCGCCCGGTCGAGCCCGGCGGCCGTGCCGAGCGCCTCCAGCCGGGCGGGCACCTGGGCCGCCGCGTTGGCGTGCAGAGTCCCGCAGCCGCCTTCGTGACCCGTGTTCAGAGCGGCCAGCAGGGACACCACCTCCGGCCCGCGCACCTCGCCGACGACCAGCCGGTCGGGCCGCATCCGCAGCGCCTGCCGCACCAGGTCCTGGAGTTCGACGAGACCCACGCCCTCCTGGTTGGCGGGTCTGCCCTCCAGCCGCACCACGTGCGGGTGATCGGGCCGCAGCTCCGCCGAGTCCTCGGCCAGCACGATCCGCTCGCCCGGGTCGACCAGGCCCAGGAGCGCGCTCAGCAGCGTCGTCTTGCCCGTTCCGGTGCCGCCGCTGATCACGTACGACAGGCGGGAGGTGATCAGGGCGCGCAGCACCCGGTCGCCGCCCGGCGGTACCGTGCCGGCCCTCACGAGTTCGCCGAGGGTGAACGCCCGCGGCCGTACCACCCGGAGGGACAGACAGGTCGATCCGACGGCCACCGGCGGGAGCACCGCGTGCAGGCGGGTGCCGTCCGGAAGTCGCGCGTCGGCCCAGGGGCGCGCGTCGTCGAGCCTGCGGCCGGCCACCGCGGCCAGGCGCTGCGCGAGGCGTCGTACGGCCGCCGCGTCCGGGAAGGAGACCGCCGTCAACTCGAGGCCGCCGCCCCGGTCGACCCAGACCCGGTCGGGTGCCGACACCAGGACGTCGGTGACCGAGGGGTCGGCCAGCAGCGGTTCCAGCGGCCCGCTGCCGATCAGCTCGGAGCGCAACCGCTCGGCCGCTCCCAGGACTTCGGCGTCCCCGAGCACCCGCCCCCGTTCCCGCAGGGCCTGTGCCACACGCGCGGGTGTCGGTTCGGAGCCGCTCTCGGCGAGCCACTGCCGCACACCGTCCAGCAGCCCGCAGTCGGTCCCCGCCGCCGGATCCCAGCCGCCACTCATACGGCCCCACTCCCGGCCAGCGCCCGCTCCCAGAACGTGGTGCAGAAACGTGCGAGTGGTCCGCGCGCGGCTCCTCCAGGGGGTGCCGCGCTGTCCAGGAGGCCCGTCTCGGCGGGTACTTCGCCCGCCAGGGGCAGCCCGAGCAGTCGTGCCACCTCGCGGTCGCCCAGGCCAGGCGCGTAGGGGCCCCGCACGGCCGCCCGCAGGTCGCGCAGAACCATCCCGAAGGCGGACGCCACCCGTGCGGCCGCGGCGACCGCCCGCAGTTCGGCGGGGACCACCAGCAGACCGAGGTCGATCTGGGCGAGTGCCTCGGCGACGCCTTCGTCGATCCGGCGCGGCAGGTCGACGACCACCGCGCCACCGCGTCGCCGACCCGCCGCCAGGACCGCTCGTACGGCCTGGGGCGGAATGGCGACGGCGTCGCCGCGGTCCCAGCTGAGGACTCTGAGGGAGTGCAGTTCGGGCAGCGACTCCTCCAGGGCTCCGCCGCCGACCCTGCCGCGGGAGGCGGCGAACGCCGGCCAGCGCAGTCCCTCGGCTGCCTCGCCGCCCAGGAGGACGTCGAGACCGCCGCCCAGCGGATCCGCGTCCACCAGGAGGGTGCGCCTGCCCTGCCGCGCGGAGGTGACCGCCAGCGCGCAGGCCAGGGTGGATGCTCCGGCACCGCCCCGGCCGCCGATCACGCCCACGGTCAGGGCTGGCCTGCCCACGCCCTCGGCCACGTCGGCGATGCGGTCGACGAGCCACTGCTCGCCGTCCGGCAGCATCAGCACGTGGTCGGCGCCGATCTCGACGGCCCGCCGCCAGATCCCGGAGTCGTCCTGGTCCCGGCCGACCAGCACCACCCCTCTCCTGCGTGCCGCGCCGCGCACGCGCCGTGCCGCGTCGTCACCGACGAGGACGAGCGGCGCCGCCTCCCAGCCGCCCCTGTTCTCCGGCACCCCGTGGTGGACCTCGGGTCTGGCGCCCGCGGCCGCGCACAGGCGCAGCAGGTCGTCCAGCAGTTCGGCGTCCTCGGTGACGATCAACGGCCTGCCCTGCCGCCCCTCGGCGGCGGGCGGCAACTCGTTCGCGATGGCTCCCGCCACGATCTCCAGCCCCCTTCGCTGCTTCTTGCGCGGAGCCCGCGCGGCCCTCTGCGGCCCCGCGATTCCCGCCCGTCGTGAAGTCCCGTGTGAAGAACCGGCAACCGGCCTCCATATGCAAGGCCGATAGGAACCGGCCAAACGCACACCAACAAACCGATCCGGCCATGAACTCACCCGAGCGGTGCGCGCTGGAATCACGGTGCAGCGATCCCGGAAATCGTGTGGATCTTGGTCGATAACTGTGGACAACAGGGGGGTTGTGAATATCGCCGTCACCCAAACAGGGGACCCCTGCGAAGCCTCCACAGCGCAGCGCGACGGCTACGCACGGTGACGAATCATGTGTGACGGCTGAGGAATCGCTGTGCGGCCACAGGAAGGCCGGGCGATCATGAGAGAGAGGGGAAAACCCACCCGGACATGCGACGACCCCCGCCGGGGGGGAGAGCGGGGGTCGTCCCCACGGCCGACTCGGGGGGGGGAGGAGTCGGACCGGGTTAGCACGGTCGCGAACGATCCGTGACTTCCATGGTGTACCCGAGAGCCCTCTCAGGCAAACCCACGCGCCCCACACTAGCCCGAATGGTGGGCGCATATGCTCGGGCTCGTGGAAAACCACTCCTTGCCCCGCACAGCGGCCTTCTTTGACCTGGACAAGACGGTCATTGCGAAGTCGAGCACGCTCACGTTCAGCAAGTCGTTCTACCAAGGCGGTCTGATCAACCGCAGAGCCGTCTTGCGTACCGCATATGCCCAGTTCGTCTTCCTTGCGGGTGGCGCCGACCATGACCAGATGGAGCGCATGCGCAAGTACCTGTCCTCGCTGTGCCGCGGCTGGAACGTCCAACAAGTGAAGGAGATCGTCGCCGAGACCCTTCACGACCTGATCGATCCGATCATCTACGACGAGGCCGCCTCCCTGATCGAGGAGCACCACACCGCCGGGCGCGACGTCGTCATCGTCTCCACGTCCGGAGCGGAGGTGGTCGAGCCGATCGGGGAACTCCTGGGCGCGGACCGCGTGGTGGCGACCCGCATGGTCGTGGGCGACGACGGCTGCTTCACGGGTGAGGTGGAGTACTACGCGTACGGCCCCACCAAGGCCGAGGCGATCAGGGAGCTGGCCGAGTCCGAGGGGTACGACCTGGCGCGCTGCCACGCCTACAGCGACTCCGCCACGGACCTGCCGATGCTGCAGGCCGTCGGCCATCCGCATGCCGTGAATCCGGACCGCTCCCTGCGACGGGAGGCCCTCGCGCGCGGGTGGCCGATTCTGGACTTCCACCACCCGGTCCGGCTGAAGCAGCGACTGTCGGTGCCGCCACGCCCCGCCCTCGTCGCGGCCGCCGCCATAGGTGCCGCGGCGGCCACCGCCGGGCTCGTCTGGTACGCGAGCCGACGCCGGCTCGCCGCCACGTGATCTCCAGTGGCCGCCCCGACGCCCGTTTAACACCCGTTAACCGCGTTTGAACCCAAAAGTAAAGAAGCGCATCCAGGGGTTCCGCTTGCCCCGGTCCTGGAGTACAAAGGATTCAACGGCCCGCGAGACCAAAGGAACTCCGAAAGGATCACCTTTATAACGCATTTTGGCCCCACGGACCGAGCATGAACATCGGGCACCCACGCGACGTCGACCCGTCGATTACGGGCCAGCCGCACCAGGCGACGGGCAACAGTTCCCGACCTGATGGGCAATATAACGAGGACGCTTGGTAACCCGGTGAACATGCCAGCGGCGGTACGAGCACTCGTACCGCCGCATCCCTGTTGTGGGCCCTCCTCAGGAGGGCCTTTTTCCTTGCCGACTCCTTGCCGACTCCTTGCCGCCTGCCCGGGCGCTACGCCGCCCCGCGCTGCAGCGCCTCACACACCGCTGTCGACTCGCGGGCGCCGAGTTCCACCGCCCTGCCGCAGTGGGCGATCCAGGCGGCCATGCCCTCCGGGGTGCCGGAGACGTAACCCTCCAGGGCCGCGACGTAGGCGGCGCGGCCGAGTTCCGCGTGGCCGACCTCCGCCGGGCAGACGGACTTGGGGTCGAGTCCGCTGCCGATCAGAACGATGCGCTCGGCCGTGCGTGCGACAAGGCCGTTGTGGGAGCCGAAGGGACGCAGGGCGAGCAACTCGCCGTGGACGACGGCCGCGGTCACCAGGGCGGGAGCCGAACTCCCGGCGATGATCAGCTCGGAGAGCCCTTCGAGGCGGCCGGAGACCTCGGCGGCGTCCGGCAGCGGCAGTTCGACCAGCGGCTCGTCGACCGGTTCACCGGCCTGACGCGGACGCCCCACGCGCGCGTCGTCGCCGGCCGCCGCCACCAGGTGCAGCCGGGCCAGTACCCGTAGGGGCGACTGCCGCCAGATGGACAGCAGTTGGCCCGCCTCGGCGGTCAACCTGAGGGCGGCGCCCATCAATCGGGCCTCGGCGTCACCACTGAAATCCGTGCGGCGGCGTACCTCTTCGAGAGCCCAGTCGGCACCGGACAGCGCGGCGGAACCGCGCGCGCCGCGCAGTGCCGCCTCACCGGTGATCGCGTTGCTGCGGCGGCGCATGATCCGGTGCCCGTAGACCCGGTCCACGGCCTTGCGTACGGACTCCACGGACTCGGCCACACCGGGGAGTCCCCCCAGAGCGGCGAGCGGATCGGCGGTCGCGCCTGCTGTACTCATGAGTACGACACTACGCGCCCCCTGGCCGCGCACGTGGCGCCAGCACCCGGAGCGGCCCAGAGCTACTGGCCGGCCGCCGGCGCGCCCGGGACGCCTTTCGGAGCGGGAGCGGGTCCGCCCGTGAGGAAGGCGGTCCAGCCCTCCCTGGGGGCCTGGCCGACCTTGAGGGTGCGCAGCCTGTCCAGGGTCTCGGGGTCCTGCGCGTCCAGCCAGTCGGCGAGTTCCCGGAAGGAGACGCAGCGCACCTCGGCCTTCGTGCAGACCGTCTTGATGGTGTCCTCGACGGCACGCATGTAGGCGCCGCCGTTCCAGGACTCGAAGTGGTTGCCGATGATCAGGGGCGCGCGGTTGCCGTGGAAGGCCCGCTCGAAGCCCTTGAGCAGGCCGTCACGGAACTGTCTGCCCCAGTAGGCGTGCCTGGCCGGGGCACCGGCGCGTGCCCCGGACTGGTTCGCGTAGAAGTTGTAGTCCATGGTCAGCGTCTCGAACGCGCGGCCGGGGACGGGTACCAGTTGCATCGACAGGTCCCACAGGCCGTTCTTCTTCCTCGGCCAGACCTGGTCGGTGACGCCGCTGGTGTCGTAGCGGAAGCCCAGTTCACGGGCCGCCTGCATGAAGTTCTCCTGCCCCTCCAGGCAGGGCGTGCGGCCGCCCACCAACTCCCTTTCGTAGTCGAAGGGCAACGGCTCCTGATCCGCCAGGCCCGTGTTGGTCTTCCAGGACTTCACGAATGCCTTCGCCTGGGCGATCTCGCTCTTCCAGTCGGCCACCGACCACTCGCCCACCCCACCGTCGGGGCCGCAGAAGTGACCGTTGAAGTGGGTCCCGACCTCGTTGCCCTCCAGCCACGCGCCGCGCAGCTGGGCCACGGTGTCGCTCACCCCGCGGACGTCGTTGAAGCCGATGTCCGAGCGGCCGGGCTCGTGCCGCGGCGGCCGGTACAGCTCACGTTTCTCTCCCGGCAGCATGTACACGCCGCTCAGGAAGTACGTCATCGTCGCGTTGTTGGCCTTGGCCACCTCACGGAAGTGGGAGAACAGCTTCTGGCTGTCCTCGCCCGCGCCGTCCCACGAGAAGACCACGAACTGCGGTGGCTTCCGGCCCGGCCCCAGCCGCTCCGGCCGGGGCTGACCGGGCCGGGCGGGCTGAGGGCCCGTGTACGCGGTGGAGCCGTCGCCGATCAGGCGTACGGCGCGCTTGGGCGCCGGAGCCGGAACGGCCTCCTTCGCGCCGTACGCGCCCTCCCTGGAGCCCGTGCCGCGGGTGTGGGCGCCGTCGCCGGTCCCACAGCCGGCGAGTGCCGCGGAGCAGGCCGCGGCGAGTGCGACACCCGCGGCGATCCGGTGGGTGGCAAGCAACGTCGGCCACCTCCTTCCTACTTCCTTCAGCCAGGACGAACGCCGGTGACGAACGCCGGTGAGGGAGATCCGCCGCGCCCTCCGAAAAGGCACACGGACTCCCCCGGGGAGACAAAGTCGCACGACGACTGAAAGAAATTTGTATGACAAGCCGATGAAAAGCCACATTCACTCGACAGGCTGATCTACTCACCCATATGCCGCTTTTGATCCGACACTTCCTTTACTCTGCATTACGATTCATTTACCGATTGTTGAGATATCCCGCCGCTGCACGCCGTGACCCACGGCCGCGACCCGACCCCGCCAGAGAGCGGGGACCACCTGTTCCGCGACCGCGCCGCCCCGGAGGAGACGGGAACCATGTCAGCCTGCGTCCCCACTCGCGCCAAAGACCCGACTCGGTCCAAGGGCGCCCACTCGCCCCACAGCCCCCCGCCGGGCCCGCGACGCCCGTTCCGCATCGCGAGCGCCGACATCTCCGCCTCACTCGCGGTCTTCCTGATCGCCCTGCCCCTGTCCCTCGGCATCGCCCTCGCCACGGGCGCGCCCCTCCAGGCCGGGCTGGTCGCCGCCGCCGTCGGCGGTCTCGTCGCCGGGCGTCTCGGCGGCTCACCGCTCCAGGTCAGCGGCCCGGCCGCCGGGCTCACCGTCGTCACCGCCGAGCTCATCCAGCGCTACGGCTGGCGGACCACCTGTGCCATCACCGTCCTCGCCGGACTCACCCAACTCGGCCTGGGCTGCCTGCGCGTGGCCCGCACGGCGCTCGCCGTCAGCCCCGCGATCGTGCACGGCATGCTCGCCGGCATCGGCATGACCATCGCCGTCGCCCAGCTGCACATCGTGCTCGGCGGCACCCCACAGAGCGCCGTCCTCGACAACCTCCGCGCGCTGCCCGCCCAGTTGGCGCACCTGCGTCCGGCCGCCGTGTCGATGAGCGTGCTGACCCTGGCCCTGCTGTTCGCGTGGCCGCGGCTGCCCGGGCGCGCCGGCCGGGCGCTGCACAGGGTCCCGGCCGCGCTCGTCGCCGTCGCCGCGGCCACCACGACCGCCTCCCTGGCCGGGCTGAGCCTGCCCAAGGTCGACCTGCCGTCCTGGCGCAGCCACGCCCTGGCCGGAATGCCCGAAGGGCCGGTGCTCGGCCTGGTCGCCGCCGTCCTCACCATCACTCTGGTGTGCAGCGTGCAGTCCCTGCTCGGTGCCGTCGCCGTGGACAAGCTCGCGGCGGGACGGCCGGGCGTGGCGCGCTCGGACCTGGACCGTGAGCTGCTCGGGCAGGGTGCGGCCAACATCGTGTCGGGAGCGCTCGGCGGTCTGCCCGTCGCCGGGGTCGCCGTACGGAGTTCGGCGAATGTGCACTCCGGCGCCGTGAGCCGGAACTCCACGATGCTGCACGGCGTTTGGGTGGTAGTAGCCGCGCTGCTGATGGTCCCCCTCCTCGAGCTGATCCCCCTCGCGTCGCTCGCCGCCCTGGTGATGGCCGTCGGCATCCAGATGGTGTCCCTGCACCACATCCGCACGGTCACCCGCCACCGCGAGGTGCTGGTGTACGCCGTCACCACGCTCGGCGTCGTCCTCCTGGGCGTCCTGGAGGGCGTCACCCTGGGCATCGCCGTGGCTGTCGGCGTCTCACTGCACCGCCTCACCCGCACCCGCATCACGCACGACGACAGAGAGGGCACCCATTACGTACAGGTACGGGGCCAGTTGACGTTCCTCGCGGTTCCCCGCCTCAGCCGGGCCCTGCACCAGGTGCCCCAGGGGACCGAAGCCGTCGTGGAGTTGGACGGTTCGTTCATGGACCACGCGGCGTTCGAGACGCTGCAGGACTGGCAGAAGACCCACACCGCACAGGGCGGTTCCGTCGAGATCACCGGGCGCGCGGGCACCCGTATCGCGGAACCCACCGGCGTCTCCGGATGCCGGTGCCGCCCCTGGACACCCTGGCTCAACCACCACTGCGAAGACCCGGAGTCCATGACGCCGGGCGATGGGCCGGGGAGCGACACCGACGGTTCCGGCCGCCCCAGCGGGCACCAGCTGGCGCGCGGCATCAGCGCCTTCCAGCGGAACACCGCTCCGCTGGTGCGCGGCGAGCTGGCCCGGCTCGCGCGCGAAGGGCAGCGGCCCGCGCAGCTGTTCCTGACCTGCGCCGACTCGCGGCTCGTCACGTCGATGATCACATCCAGCGGTCCCGGCGACCTCTTCGTCGTCCGCAATGTGGGGAACCTCGTGCCCCTGCCCGGCGAGAGCGGCGACGACTCGGTGTCCGCGGCGATCGAGTACGCGGTGGACGTGCTGAAGGTGCAGTCCATCACGGTCTGCGGGCACTCCGGTTGCGGAGCGATGCAGGCGCTGCTGAACGCGGAGCCCGGAGGCACCCGGACGCCGCTGAAGCGGTGGCTACGGCACGGACGTCCCAGCCTGGAGCGAGCCTCGGACATGAGCCGGCCCGGCGCGCGGCTGGCCGGGCGGGCACCGGCCGACGCCGTCGAGCAGCTCTGCCTGACCAATGTGGTCCAGCAGTTGGAGCACCTCCGGGCGCACGAGTCCGTCGCGCGGGCCCTGCGGGAGGGGGCGCTGGAACTGCACGGGATGTACTTCCACGTGGGCGAGGCACAGGCGTATCTGCTGACCGGCACGGACGGGACGGAGGTGTTCGACCACGTGGACGCGTCCGAGAGCGTGAGCGTGGTGGAGGACCTGCACCGTTCCGCGTAACTCCAGGAGGATGCCCCGAGAAGAATAGGGTGCGCCGCCCCGGCGCGAGGGACCGCGCACCGCATGTCGACCGCACCGGCCGGTCACCCCGGGAGC
>NZ_VJZC01000014.1 GCF_009377185.1 Streptomyces spongiae | reverse complement strand
GTCGGGGTGGTGAGGGTGGTGGCGCGGCGGGGCAGAGCTTCGCAGGCGATGCCGTCGTCCGGGCCTTGGTCCTCGTCCAGCCGGTGGGGGTCGCTGGGGTCCTGGCCGAAGACGGCCTGGGCGTCTTCCTGGAAGGTGAAGTTGCGGCAGTCGAGGTCTTGAGCCTGGGCGATTCCGCCTAGCGGAATGATCGACGCGATCGCGGTGGCTATGCCTGCGATGGTGGCGCGGCGTGGCATGAGCGTCTCCTCTGGGCCAGGGTGGCCGTTGTTTCGACGCTAACGAGCTCGTGCACGGTAAGCGGCGAGACGTCGAGAACTTCGCCGTGACCTATCTTCACGTCTGCCGTGTCGAGTGCAGGTCCACGGTCTGCTGGTGGGACAGCAGAGCGGCGACGGCTTGCACGGTGTCGCCCATGTGCTCCCGGCGACCGAGGTGTCGGGCCAGGGCCCGCCAGTTCTTCAGATGCGCGATGCCGTGCTCGACCCGAATACGACGCGAAGAGTGTGCCTTGCGCTGGCGCTCGTACATCTCCTCGTACCAGTCCGGGGCGTTCTTCTTGAACTTCCGGTGCGGTGGTGTCACCACCCGGCCGCCGGTCTGTGCGCCCAGTCCCTGGTAGCCGGCATCGGCGAGAATCTCGACCGCAGGCCCGCCGGCCAGGAGCTTGACCAGCCCTAACTGGCGGGCGTGGGTGATGTCCGCGCAGCTTGCGGGGCGGGCCTGGCTGCACCACAGCACGCGGCCTTCGCCGTCCGTGACAACCATGGACTTGACGGCGTTCTGCTTGTTCTTGCCGGAGATGAATTTGTCCCGGCCCTTGCGTCCAGCGGCGGGCCGCCGGACCCGTATCTCCGTGCCGTCGATGATTCCGGTCGTTCCGCTTGAGCCGAGGTGATCGACGACCTCGGCCAGGGTCCGCAGCCGCACGTCAGGGCTGACGGTGCACCCTCGCTCGGCGAGCAAGGGCCGCACCTCGCTGATGGCCCGGGTAATGGTGGAGCGGTCCACGCCGAACCAGCAGGCCAGCACGTCGTGGTGGCACCGTGACGAAGATGGATGAGGGTGGCCAGAAGGCGGTCGACGAACACCAGACGGTGTTTCGCACCGCCGCCCACGGCCCGCTTCCGCGGTCGGGAAGCGAGCCTGGCCTCGTGCCGCTCATGCCACAACGGGCCTATCTCAGCGACAAGTTCAGCAATCACTCCGGACGTCAGGCCCGTGATCCGACGGTTGCTGATGATCACTGCACGAGTCGCGTTCCCCACCACTCGACCATGATCAACCATCCAGGGCCCGACGTCTCGCCGCTTACCGTGCACGAGCTCGTTAGGTCGGGTTTCGGGCTCGGCGCTTCCCTCGGGTGTACTCCGGAATCAGAACTGTCTCGACGAACTCGCCCAGCTTGTGCAGGGAGATGTTGGGCAGAACCGGGGACGCCACTCCGGAGAGCGTGACACCCCACTTCCAGTCCTCCAGATATCCGGCTGTCAGCATGTTGCGCACCAGCCGTAGAAACCGCTGGTCATGGATCTTCTCGCCGGGATCGACAGCAGGACCTGATGGTCCAGGCTGGCGAAGCAATCGGCGATGTCCTCTTCGATGAACCAGGATGTCCCGGTCCAGGTGGGGGCAACCTCCCGCAATACGGTGCGGCAACCTCGACGGGGACGGAAGCCATGCGAGCGGTCGGAAAACGTCGGCTCGTAATACGCCTCTAATAACAGGCGGATCACTTCACCGACGAGCTTGTCCGACCAGGTCGACAGCCCCAGCAGACCCATCTTCCCATTCTTCTTCGGGATATGGATGCGTCGGACCGGTTTGAAGCGGTAACGCTTGTGACGTATCGCCTCGATGATCCGATCGATCTTCCGTTGTGACATGCCGTCCACGGCCCCTATGGGATAATTTTTGCCGTTGGGTACTACTACGTATAAGCGTCCGTGCAGTACCCGGTACGGGTGCGGACAGGGCGGTCCGGCACGCGGGCAATGTCGGTGCCGGTCTATGACGCCTCGGCAGCTTGAACCGTCGTGGGGCGATGCGGCGGTGCCGAACCAGTCCAGTAGCCGCAGAGTCCTGAGCGGCAGGGGCGGGCGCGGCCTCCGGCGTCTTCGCCGGGACCCGGCGGCGCAGGCCCGCGCGCATGTGCCGCCCGGTCTGCGAGCAGCGAATCGTGCCGCTGGCAGACGCTGAACCAGTTGCGACTGTCGGAGACCAGGTATCGGACCTTCCAGCAGGCCGCGCACGCGGTGCCGGGCGGCCTCGCGGCGAGTTGCCGGGCGTTCTCGCTGTCGGCTGGGTCGGCGAGGGCATTCGAGCCTGTGCAGATGCCGTCGGCGTCGCGGCCGTCGAGGTAGGCGGTGTGGCGTACCTGGTTAGAGTGTTCCGGGTCGAACACGACGGGTGTGTACGTTCCTTTCGGGTCGGTCGCGGAGCTGGCCGGGATGTCGACATCGGTCTGCACAGGACCGGACGGTACGTCGAAGCGTACGGTCACGCCGATGATCGAGCCCTCCTCCGACCGGTCGCTGATCTTGACGACGATCGCGTCGGTTTGCCGACCGTGGTATCGCGGGTTCGCCAGCAGCTCGTACTCGTGGCTGGCATTTCTTGCTGGCCGACTATGTGGCCTGAGGGTTGAAGCGGGCCCAGGAAACCAGATGGTCCGCGGTGGGGAAGCGGCTCATGTTGACACCTACCTCAGCGATGATCTCCTGGGCGCCGGTCGCTCCGATGTCGGGTACCTGAGCCTGAGACTGGACAGACCCCTGTGAGGCCCGGGCGCCCTTGTCATGCTCGATGAGCTCGGCTCAGCCTGACATGATCTGCGTCCACTTTGTGATGCCGTCATCGAGGTTGTTGGCCCAGTAGCGCGGATCGTAGGTGAGGGTCTCTTTGATCTCGCTCTTGTGGGCCTCGGGCAGGAAAGGCTTGAACTGGTCGGGCACGGCCGGCGGGTTGGTGAACGGTGTGAGATAGGGGGAGTATTGGTAGAAAGGCGCTTGGCCCTTCTCGGTGGCAACGTACTGGAGGAACTTCCACTGGGCGGACTGGTTCTTCGATCCCTTGATCGCGTAAAGGCTGTCCCAGGCGACGTAGGTCTTGTCCCACAGCTCTCCGAACTTGGCTCCGTTCGCCTTTGCAGCGACGAGTGAGCCGGCGTAACACAGACACATGCCGTAGTCGCCGGACTCCAGGGCCTGGGTCGCAGCGGCGACGGAGTCCTGCGGGGTCATCTCGTTGCCCAGCGTGTTCGCGACCTGCTTCATCTTGGACCAGTCGATGGGGTACATCTTGTCCTGCGTCACCCCGGCGGTCATGAGGATCGGCTCGACCTGCCCTTCGACGTAGTTCAGGAAAATCCGCTTGCCGGGGAACTTCTTGACGTTCAGGAAGTCGGCGCTGCTCGTGGGAGGGTTGTCGCCGTACTTCTCGGAGTTGTAGACCACCTGCACGTTGGTCACGAAGATAGGGATCCCGCAGTCGTCGCCGATGTACTTCTGCTGCATCGCGGAGAGGTCGAAGTCCTTGGGTCGTTTTTCGAAGAGCGTCCCACAGCCGGCGCGGCCGGCGCCCGGCGCGAGGTCGATGATGTCCCAGGTGGTGTTGCCCGAGTCGACCATGGCTTTGACCTTCGCCGGGTCCGACGGGCTGTCGGTGGCGAACTGGACTCCGGTCTGCTTGCTGAAAGGCTCCAGCCAACCCTTCTGAGCCGCCTCCATCGAGCTCCCGCCATAGTTGACGAAGACCAGCCGGGATCCCTTCAGGTCGCCGTCCTTGCCAGCGCTTCCTACGCTGCTACCACCGCCGCAGGCTGCCAGGACGCTGACCGCGGCCGCTATGGCAATGCAGGAGGCGAGTCGCTTTCTACTCTTCACATCAAACTCCTTCTCACAGCCGCGTCAGGACTCAGCGGATGGCCGAATGTTAGGTGTGTCACCCCGCGTCCCCTCGTCGGCAAGCGAATCCCCCCCGCCTGGGGGAGGGGCGCTTCCGTGGACAGGACCGTCCGACTGTGCTCACATACGCCGGGAGCGGTCATGAACACCGCACAGCCGTGAGTCGCGCTCATCCCCCAGACGGGTGTGAGTGGCGTTGGCCCCAAGGAGGCGGTCGGGGCCCCACCTAGCGTAGGGCTGGATCCGCCACGAGATACGGAGCTCAAGATGACTCTGATCGAGAGGACCTTGGAGGCGGCGGGTCCGCCGTCCCCGAGTGCTGCCGGCGGTCAGCGCTGGTCGACCCGGCTCCGGTCTCGTCCGGGGTCCCTCATGGTCGCGCCGGCGCTGGTCTTCGTCGCTGTCGTGTTCGCCTACCCGGTGCTGCGGATGTTCGTTCTCAGCGTGACGAACATGCCAGCGGGCCAGGCGTCGAGCTGGTACTCCAACTACGAGTGGTACCTGACGAGCGGCAGTCAGATGAATATCCTGCGACGCACGTTCGTGATCAGTGCATGGATCACGGTGTCGTGCTTCGTCCTGGGCTTCCCCTACGCCTATCTCATGACGAGAGTGGGCACGCGCGCTCGCCTGCTGATGACAGGGGCGGTGATGCTGCCGTTCTGGTCCAACCTGGTCGTGCGCACCTATGCCTGGGTGATCCTGCTCTCGGACGTCGGACCGCTACAGGCTTTCCTGCGCTCGATGGGCATTCACGCGCCCACCCTGCTGGGCAACGTCGCAGGAATGACCATCGGCGCTACCCAGGTCCTGCTCCCCTTCTTCGTGCTGCCCGTGTACGCCGGGCTCCAGGGCATCGACCGGAGGCTGCTGGATGCTGCCGTGAGTCTCGGGGCGAGTCCTGGTCGTGCCTTCCGGAAGGTCTACCTGCCGCTGGCTGTCCCTGGGATCATGGCTGGTTCGACTCTGGTGTTCGTGCTGTCCCTGGGCTTCTACTTCACTCCTGCCCTGCTCGGTAGCCCCAAGCAGAGCATGATCTCGCAGCAGATCGTGCAGCAAACGAACGCTCTCCTCGCCTTCGGCCGTGGGGGCGCGATGGCTCTCGTCCTCCTGGCGTCGACTCTGCTGATCCTGGGCGCCGCTGCGCTCGTCACTCGCCGCCACACCCGCGCTCTCGGTATCGGAGGGGGCAGGTGAGCGCGGCGTCGAGGCGCGGGATCCTCTCCCGTTCAGTGCTTCGGGTCTGGTGCGTTCTGGTCGGTCTACTGCTGGTGCTCCCGACCCTGGTGGTGGTGCCGATCAGCTTCTCCGATCGACGGAGCCTCATGCTTCCCCGGGGATTCTCCCTGCAGTGGTACGTGAACTTCTTCCAGGATCCGCAGTGGTACGGCGCAGCTCTGCTCACCCTCCGCGTCGGCGTGGTCGTGGCCGTGATCGCCACGGCACTCGGAACCATGGCGGCGATGGCGCTGCACAGTGCACTGGGTCAGTGGCGCGGGCCTGCCCGTGCCTTCCTGATGGCGCCGATGATCGTGCCGGGGGTCATCACCGCCATCGGTATCTTCTACGTCGCGCTGAAGACCGGCCTCACGCAGTCGTACTGGGGCTTCGTCCTCGCCCACACCGTGCTGGCCATCCCGTTTGTCGTCGTCACCGTGACGGCATCGCTGGCTGGATTCGACGGCCAGCTGGTGAAGGCGGCGGCGAGCCTGGGAGCGGGGCCGGTCAGTGCCTTCCGCAAGGTGATGCTTCCGCTGATCGCCCCTGGAGTGGTGACGGGGGCGCTCTTCGCGTTCCTCACCTCCTTCGACGAGGCCATTGTCAGCATCTTCCTGTCGGGCCCCTTCGCGCAGACACTTCCCGTCAAGATCTACGCCAGTGTCACCCAGACCTTTGACCCCACCGTCGCAGCGGCTTCCACTCTCCTGCTGACCGTCACGACCGTGGTCCTGATCCTCTTCGGCGTGCTCAGCGTTGTGAGGGAGAGGCGGTAAGTAATGACCACCAACTACGGCGTCGGTGTCGAGCTTCGCGGCCTGACCAAGCGTTACGGCGACGTGACAGCCCTCGACGGGATCGATCTGACCATCGCCCCGGGGGAGTTCATGACGTTCCTGGGACCGAGTGGCTCGGGCAAGACGACGACCCTCAACCTCATCGCCGGATTCGTGGAGCCCGACGCGGGCCACATCGTCGTCGGTGACAGGCAGCTCGTCGGCGTGCCGCCTCACCGGCGCAACATCGGCGTCGTGTTCCAGAACTACGCGCTCTTCCCTCACCTCCGGGTCGAAGACAACGTGGCCTTCCCCCTGCGGGAGCGTCGGATGAAGAAGGCCGACGTGACCCGCAAGGTGGGCGAGATTCTGGAGGTGGTGGGCCTGTCGCACCTGGCGCGTCGCTCCCCCCGGGAGCTCTCAGGTGGGCAGCAGCAGCGAGTCGCACTCGCGCGGGCCCTCGTGTTCGACCCCCAGCTGCTTCTCCTCGACGAACCGCTGGGCGCGTTGGACAAGCGCCTTCGAGAGGACCTGCAGCTCGAGATCAAGCGGATCCACAACGAGGTCGGGGTGACCTTCGTCTTCGTGACCCATGACCAGGAGGAGGCCCTGGTCATGTCGAACCGCATCGCCGTCTTCAACAACGGTGCCCTCGAGCAGGTCGCGACGTCGAGCGAGCTGTACGAGCGCCCGCGGACCCTTTTCGCGGCTCAGTTCCTCGGCGACTCCAATGTGCTGCGCGGCCCGCTGCAGCGCCGGGGCGACCGACTCGTGCTCCAGTCGGGCACGCTTTCCGTGGAAGTTCCGGGCCACGGCGGAGCCGACCCTGCTGTGAACGAAGCCGCTCTGGTCGTCCGCCCCGAGAAGATGCGAGTCAGGCCGCACGGCCACGCGGTCTCACCAACGGACAACTCGCTGGTGGCCGACGTTGTGGACGTGATCTACCTGGGCGGCCGGCGCCGCCTGGTCCTCGAGGGAGCGGGGCAGAAGTTCCTGGTGGACGAGATGGCTCCCGAGGAGCAATATGCCCACGGTGACCGAGTCGTACTGTCGTGGCGCATCGACGCCGGGATCCTGGTAGACGTCCACCCGGGCGGATCGACACCGAGCGCTGACGCCCCACCATCCCTCGAACGAGCGACGCTGTGAGCTTGGAGGACCCGGTGATGTCACAGCCGCGCCTCACCTTGAGATCACACAAGTGAGGCCGTGACTCGCGATGCTTCGCGTCAGCCTGCTCGTCCCAGTGGAAACGGCCATCGGCATCAGGCCACGCGACTTGCAGCACAGGGAGAGGGGGCCGCCGGCAGAACCGTCTGCCCGAGGAAGGTGAGCTACTAGCAGCGACCAACCTGCCTGAGCGCGACTTTACGACCGACAACAACGCCAGGAGGGCTCTGGCCGTCCGCCCATACCTCGCCTGCGGGGGACTTCTCGCCGGGGGCGTAGAGCATGTGGGGCATGGTGTGGACATCGAGTCCGAAGATGGCGACCGGGACGAAGCGGGCCGCATGGATCTGACGGTCAACGAGCATGTGCAGCAGCACGGATGGCATGTCGTGGTGTTCGTGAAGACGAGATCGGTCCTGGATTCGCACGACCTGCTTTGTGCACACGCACGGGGGACCTGAACCAACCGTAGTCAGGCAGAGAACGCAGCGGCACCCGAACGGATCACCAGTCATGTGCGGAGGGTATGAGGGGGGCGTTCACGTCGAGCAACCAGGATTTGGACCCCTCGGCCGAACGGAGCCGTCACCCTCGGCGACGGCTCCCCATGATCTGTGCCCGACCTCCTTGAGATGACGAAGCCACCGCCCGGCGTGGAGCGCGCTGCCCACACGGGGTCGTGCGCCGTGGCTGTCCGGCACCGCGTCAGGCGTCGTCGAGCACGATCCGGACATCGAGGGGAGCCTCGCCTGCGCGTTCCCCCGCGAACGGCGCCAGCCGCTCGACGAGCGTGACGGGAACGATGAAGCCCTCGGGGCCCATCACTCCGTGACCGGTGATCTCACCTCGCGCGAGCATGACCGCCGCGAGCGCAGTGGGAATGCACGTCGCCCGGCCCATTCCCCCGCTGGGCATCAAGGGCGTGGTGACGAAGGCCCGTGCTCGGCGCTCGTCCTTCGTACCCGCGGCGTAGGCGAACGCCCCGGGGAAGTCGGGCAGCGCGCCGGCTGATGGGCCGTGGCGGCCCGGGGTCAGGAGGAGCTCGCGACTGGCCTCCGGAACGGACAGCTCTCCATTACGGACACGGTCGCGCAGCCGTCGAGCCACGTCCATCAGGCCCCGACGACCGAACATCGCGTTCACCGAGTGCTTGATCTCCGGGAAACTGCGCGGCAGCGAGATCGGCTCCGGGTGACCGCAGGTCCACAGTGTGGCCGAGCCGATGCCCGGGTAGTCGATGGCGAACTCTTCGAGGGCGTCAGCCGTCGTTGCCGCACCGTCACGCCAGATCTGGATCGGAACGGCGAGGTTGTGCAGCCAGTGGTCGATCGCCGCGGAGGGCTTCACGGTGGCCGGGTCGTCAGGCACGGGCGGGATGCCGACGCCACCGCGCCATACCGTGTTCAACGTGTCCACAGTGTCCAGCTGAGCGTGAGCGGCAGCGGCCAGAAGGTTCGAGATGCCGGGCGAGGCGCCCATACCGACGATCGCCGTGACCTCAGCACGCACGGCCTTGCCGTGCAGCTCGAACATCTCGATCGTCGGCTCCCAGTCATCCGCGATGTCGATGTAGTGCGTGCGTGAGGCGATGGCGGCTTCCAGGACGGGGCGACCGAAGAGATAGAAGGGACCAACGGTGTTGATCACCAGGTCGACGGCCCCCAGCGCCGAGCGAAGGCCCGCGTCGTCGGTGATGTCCAGCCGCTGGGAGGAGGCCTTGGGCCCTATGGCTTGGGCGACCTGGAGGGCGCGGGTCTCATCGCGGTCCGCCACGACGACGGAAGCGATGGAAGGGTCACCGGCGATGGTCTCGCACGCCACGCGCCCCATGTCGCCCGCTCCGCCAACGACCAGAACCTGCACGAGCGTCTCCTTCACGTCCGAGGCACGCGAGCACGCGCGCCCGCTGTGGCCACGATCGCTACGCGGTGACCTGGGCGGAGCGACTCCGGCGACAAAGCCGCCCGCCTGGGGGAGTCAGCCGAGTCATGTATGAGATCGCCGCAGAGGCCTCATCCCCCGGATGGGTCGGATTCGGGCTGGCCCCACCACGTCCCGCGACCACCGAGGTGCAGGATCGCGGTGGCGTGTCGCCGAGGTGGAGGTGGCCATAGGTGAGTCCGTCGCGGACCGGATCACGTCGCGTAGCAGACGGCGAAGATCGTCGCCTGGGTGGACGGGAGCGTGACTGCGGAGATGGCCGCATCGGTCGTCGGGCGACTGGTCTCGGCGTTCGACGCCGAGCTGCACATGGTGAGCGCCAATCGCCGTTTCAATGTCGAGCGCTTCGAAGGCGGAAAGCAGGAGATCACGATCACCGCTGCAGAACAAACAGGAGCGGTGCGCTAGCAGCACGGCGCCAGGTGCTGACGTCCTTCCGCGGGGTCGACGTCCGAGCCGTTGCTCGGCATGGTCGTCCGGCCGAGGCCCTGATGAAGCGCGCCGAGTTCGAGCACGCTGCTCTCTTCTGTGTCGGCAACAAGCGCGTCCAGGGCCTGGCCCGGATCCTCGGCAGCGTCGCGCACGAGGTCACCGTGAAGGGACCCTGCGGCGTCCATGTCGCGCGCACGCACGCTGCTGGTGGGAGCTGGTTCAGACTGTCGGGACGAAAGGAGAAGGGTAGCGTGACGCACGAGCCGGCGAGGCGCTTGACGGTGCCGTCGGGATATGAGTACTGGTGGTCGGTCGAGCTGCAGCCGTGGTGGCGTGACATCGATTACCTCGGCCACGTCACCGCCGCGGTTTACGGGACCATCTATGAAGAGGCGATGGCTCGGTTCCTCAGCGAACGCTGGGAGACCGGGGACGCGGATTACGTCGTGGCCCACCTCGCGATGACGTACGTCCGGGAGGTCAGGATGAGCGAGACCCCGGTCCGTGTCTTCGTCCGCTGCGAGGAAGCCCGTCGCAGCACGTTCGTCAGTTCCCTGGTGATCGCGGGCTCGGACGGGGCGCCTCGGAACGTGGCCCACGCGGAGCACGCCGCCTGGGACCGTCAGCTGCGTCGCTCCCGACCGCTGACCCCCAAAGAGCGCAACGGGTTGCTGGGCACTACGTCCACGACCGTCGCGGAGTGAGGAGAAAAATGACTGTGAGCACGAGGCACACTCATCTGACCGAGCTCCGGGCAGCGGTGGAGGACGCCGGTGACGAGGCGTTCGTCGTCATGGACGACGTGACGCACACGTATGCCGACGTGGGCCGCGCCGTCGACAGGCTCGCCTCGGGCCTCCTGCGATTGGGTCTGACCGCGGGAGACCGTGTCCTGCTGATGCTTCCTAACTCGATCGAGGCACTGTGGGCCTGGTGGGCCGTCGACCGTCTCGGCGCCATCGACGTCCCCGTGTCTGTGGAGGCCGTGGGCTCCTCGTTGCGGCACGTGCTGCTGGAGACCCGACCGCGAGTGGTGATCGTCACCGCCGACCTCGTCTCACGCATCGCGGACGTGATGCAGCGTGCCTCTGACGCGCCGGAGATCGACTTGGTTGTGGTCGTCGGCGACGACTTCGGTGCACCACGTCTCGGCACGGCCCAGGTGACGACGATCAGTGCTGTGATGGACGCGCAGGACGGTGCAATCGAGCTCCCGACTCTGCTGGCGCGCTCGACCACCGCGACGGTCATGTTCTCGTCCGGAACGACTGGTCCTCCCAAGGGCGTCATGCTGTCCCACGGCTACTACGGTCACGCCATGCACGCCTACGACGAGGTGCTGGAGCTCGGTCAGGGGCAGCGGATTTACTGCACGCAGCCCCTGTGCCACATCGACCCGCGACTCGTGCTCGTGCAGGCGATGGCCTCACGCGCAACTGCGATCCTGACGCGGAGGTTCAGCGCCTCGGCGTACTGGGCCGACGTCGAGCGGTACGACGTCCACGCCTTCGTCTACATCGGCGCGATGCTGCACCTGATCAACAAGCAACCCCGCGGGGCGTCCTCGAGCCGGCGAAGGATTGGGATGGGCTCGGCCATCCCGCCATCCATCCATCGCGCGTTCTGCGAACGGTTCGACGTCGACTTGCTGGAGGGGTACGGCATGACGGAGATGTACACCATCCTGTGTCAGTATCCCGGCGAGCACGGGCCCGGTGACGTGGGGAGAGAGCTTCCCGGGACCACAATCCGCATCGTGGACGGCGAGGACGAGCTCGTCGACGACGGTGTGCCGGGTCAGCTGCTCGTCCGGCCGGACGACCCGTCAGCCATCATGCAGGGGTACTGGAACCAGCCCGAGGCAACCGTCGCCGCGTGGCAGGGGCTGTGGTTCCGGACCGGCGACGTCGTGAGGCGTCTGGCCAACGGGCGCATCCAGTACGTCGGCCGGGTCAAGGACTCGATCCGACGCCGTGGAGAGAACGTCTCGGCCTGGGAGGTCGAGACTGCCGTCAACCGTCTCGACGAGGTCCTGGAGAGTGCCGCTATCGGCATACCGGCCGACGTAGGTGACGAGGACATCGCCCTGTTCGTGGTGGCCCGACCTGGGATGGTCCTGGACCCGGCGAAGATGCGCGATGCGATCGCACGTGACCTCCCACGCTTCGCGCTCCCTCGCTACATCGAGGTCGTCGACTCACTCCCGAAGACATCGTCTGAGCGCGTGGCCAAGGCCACCCTCCGCGAACGAGGACTGTCCGCCCGCGCGCTCGACTTCGACACGGCACCAGGTCGGGGCCGGCGCTGAGGCCACGGCCTCCGGCGCAGGGTTGCCCGGGAGCCTCATCCCCCGGACGGGCCGTTCCCGGGCCTCGGAGCCACGCCGTAGCGACGGGTGCGGCACCCTGGCCGGACACCCCACCCCCTGAGGAGAGTCGATGCCCGAGGCCGTGATCGTCGCCACCACCCGATCCCCGATAGGCCGCGCCCACAAGGGCTCGCTCAAGGACCTGCGACCGGATGATCTGGCGGTCCAGATGGTGTCCGCCGTCCTGGCCGACGTGCCGCAGCTGGATCCTAGAGAGATCGATGACCTGCACCTGGGCGTCGGTCAACCAGCCGGAGAGTCCGGGAACAACCTGGCACGAGCGGTGGCGGTCCAGGCCGGCATGGACCACCTGCCGGGCGTGACCGTCAATCGCTACTGCTCCAGCAGCCTGCAGACCACGCGTATGGCCCTCCATGCCATCAAGGCAGGCGAGGGCAATGCGTTCCTGTCCGTCGGCGTCGAGACCGTGAGCCGTTACACACACGGCATGTCGGACAATCCCGAGGGCCAGAACCCGGTGTACGGGAGCGCGCAGGCGCGAACAGTGGCACGAGCCTTCGCAGGGACCGGGCATTGGGTGGATCCGCGGTCGACGGGCGAGCTTCCGGACCTCTATATCGCCATGGGTCAGACCGCCGAGAACGTTGCCCAGGTTCTCGGGATGTCCCGAGAGGAGCAGGACGAGTTCGGGGTCCGCAGCCAGAATCTCGCCTGTCAGCGCATCGAGCAGGGGTTCTGGGCTCGCGAGATCACGCCCGTGACCCTGCCCGATGGCACCGTCGTGTCCGTTGACGACGGACCGCGACCGGGGACCACGATGGAGAAGGTCAGCCAGCTGAAGCCCGTCTTCCGCCCGGACGGGACCGTGACCGCGGGCAACGCCTGCCCGCTCAACGACGGTGCGGCCGCGCTCGTCGTGATGAGTGACGTCCGGGCACGCGAGCTCGGCATCACCCCGCTCGCCCGGATCGTCTCCACGGCAGCCACCGGACTCTCTCCGGAGATCATGGGCTTGGGGCCGGTCGAGGCCATCCCCGCCGCGCTCGCCCGGGCAGGTATCGGTCTCGGCGACGTCGACCTGTTTGAGATCAACGAGGCATTCGCCGTGCAGTCTCTCGGCTCTGCTCAGAAGCTCGGTATTCCTGTCGAGAAGCTCAACGTCAACGGTGGCGCTATCGCCGTCGGGCATCCCTTCGGCATGACCGGCGCGCGCATCACCAGCACCCTGATCAACTCGCTGCAGTGGCACGACAAGGAGATCGGGGTCGAGTCGATGTGCGTCGGAGGCGGGATGGGCATGGCGATGGTCCTGGAGAGACTGTCCTGAGTTTCCGGGGCCGACGCGGAGACGCCGCATTCCCCAAACGGGGCGGCTTGTCCACCGGCCATCGACTCGCGGCTGTTGATGGCCTCGTGGGATCCCGCGTCGCCGGACGCAGGTCCGGCCAAAGTCGCCCACCACAAGCGATGCCAGATCCCTGTCGAGGCCACCCACGAGGAGAAGGAGCAGCTGGTCCTGGACACGATCGACGAAGCCCGCATCTGCGGCGTCGACGTCCCCCTGGTCGTCGCCGACGCCGGATACGGCCACGCCACCGCCTTCCGCCTATTGAGCCTGTCTTGAGATCTCGCTTCGCTACGTGAACTGTCTTGCGTTTCAGATCGTGGCCGGGCCGGTGGCAGTGCTGCTGTTCTTCGCTGTGCTGACGGGGACTGTAAATCGTTCGGCTCTGTCCCGTAATCGGTGGTGACGAAGCGTGACCGAGCTCGTTGGCATCGCATGCGCGATGTCAACTGCCTTGTGGGGACCGTGTTTTCTGGGCTATCGGCTCTGGTCATTGAGAACGTGACGAACCAGGATGAGGCGATCCGCCTGTCGGCGCGAACCCGGCACGAGGCGGTGTCGTGCCCGAAGTGCGGGACGCCGACCTCGAGAGTGCACGGCTTCCACGAGCGTACGGTGGCGGACCTGGCGGTGGACGGCCGACGAGTCGTGGTGTCAGTGCGGGTCCGGCGCCTGGTCTGCCCGGTGCTGGGCTGTCCGCGGCAGACCTTCCGCGAGCAGGTCCCCGTGACGCGGCTGCCACTGCCCCCGCTGCGCGTGCCGCGGGTACTCGGCGTCGACGACTTCGCCCTGAAGCGGCGCCACCGCTATGCCACCATCCTGACCGACGCCGAGACCGGCGAGCGGATCGACGTACTGCCAGGCCGCAGCGCCGACACGCTCGAGACGTGGCTGCGTGAGCATCCCGGCGCCCAGATCGTCTGCCGCGACGGCTCGGGGGCCTACGGCGAGGCGGTCCGCCGAGCCCTGCCTGACGCGGTGCAGGTCAGCGACCGATGGCACATCTGGAAGAACCTCTGCGACAAGGCGCTGGCCGAGGTCCGCTCCCACAGCTCCTGCTGGGCCACCGTCAACCCGCCCCGCCCCGCAGGAGTACATGAGCAGACCACCCGTGAACGATGGCAGCAGATCCACGACCTGCTCGGCAAAGGCGTGGGCCTCCTCGAATGCGCCCGACGCCTCAACCTGGCGCTCAACACCGTCAAGCGTTACGCGCGCACCCAGGAACCGGAAGCACTGCGCCGGGCTCCTCGTTACCGGCCCACCCTCGTCGATCCCTACCGCGACCACCTTCGCGCCCGCCGGGCCGCCGACCCCGCCGTCCCCGTTCTCCACCTCTTCCACGAGATCAAAGAGCTCGGCTACACCGGCAGTCTCAACCTCCTCTACCGCTACATCACCCAAGGCCGGGCCGAGGGCAACCGCCCCGTCCTCACGCCGCGCCGCTTCGCCCGCCTTCTACTCACCCGCCCCGACAACCTGCGGGACAAGGACACGGAACTCCTGAGAGAACTCATCTCCGCCTGCCCCGAGATGACCGAACTCGCCCGCCTCGTCCGGCAGTTTGCCGCACTGCTCACCCCTGCCACCGACAACGCCATCAGACTTACCGAATGGATCAACGCCGTCCGAGCCACCGACCTGCCCCACCTGCACGCCTTCGCCAACGGCCTGGAACTCGACCGCACCGCTGTCGACGCCGGCGTTACGCTCCCTCACCACAACGGACGCACCGAAGGCGTCAACACACGAACGAAGAGGATCATGAGGCAGATACACGGACGGGCCGGGTTCACCCTGCTCCGCCACCGCATCCTCCTCCAGTAGCCGCCACGCTTCGTCACCACCGATTACGGGACAGAGCCGCTCGTTTGACAGACCCCGATACCTCACTGACCGAGGACGACCCTGGGTGTGCTCGTCGCCGGCGCTTGTGGGACCAGGGAGCGCACGGCCAGCTCTGCGTAGGAATCGGCGATCTCGTGGGGACTGATCCCGTCGTCCCTGTACCAGCGGCAGATGTCGACGCACATCGAGATCAGGGCGTTGGTCGCCATGCGGCGGTTGGAAACTTCGAGGACACCGGAATCGGCCCCCAGATCGATCACGGCGCGGAACTCCACCACGATCTGTCGTCTCAGTGCGCCGATCTCGCGCAGGTGCTTGCGGTTGAGGGCGTTCAGCTCGTAGTTGACCACACGCGATCGCAGGTGCGACGTCGCGTGGTGCATCACGAAGTCGTGCATGAGAGCCCGCAGCTGCGCGACCGGGTTGGGGCTCGATGCACGGGCTGTCCGCACAATGCGCACGGCCTCCTCGTGTCCATCGAGGGCGATCAGGTAGAGCAGATCCTCCTTGGACTCGTGGTGCGCGTAGAGGGCGGTGGGGGAGATCCCGGCGGCCTTGGCGATGTCGCGCGTGCTGGCCGCGTGGTAGCCCTTGGTCGCGAAGCACTCGATCGCTGCGCTCAGGAGTCGCGCGCGGGTCTCCTGCCCTCGTCCCGCGTTCGTCGTCTTCATGGGCGCCTCTCTGAGCCGGTCCAGCGGCCCCGTCCGGGTTCGGCAACGGGGAACTCACACAGCATGGCGGGAGAAGAACCCGCTGAGTGAGCCCGATCCCCCACGAGCGCCCGGGTGGGGGATGCGTGGCGTGAGGAGTGAGTCTTGGCCCCTTTCAGGCGCTTGGGTTCTAGAAGTGGTGGCAACACCAGACCCTGAAGGATGCTGCATTGACCGGCAGGTTCCGATGATCATCGCAACAGGCGATCACTCAAATGTTGCGACGAGCCCAGCGCAGAGCTGCGTGGGCGTCTGCCAGCCGAGGGTCCTGCGGGGGCGGTCGTTGAGTTCGGCCGCGAGGTAGGAGAGGTCCTCGGCGCTGTAGACCGCGAGGTCGGTGCCCTTCGGGAAATACTGGCGCAGCAGGCCGTTCGTGTTCTCGTTGGAGCCGCTGTCAGGGACTCGCGGGCTCGCAAAGGTAGACCAGGATGCAAGCGGCGCAGGTGAACTCGTTGTGCCGCTCCATCTCGCTTCCCTGATCCCAGGTCAGCGAGCGGGCGAGGCCGGCCGACAGGCCGGCGAAGGTGTGCATGAGGGCGTCACAGACGTGCTCGGCGGTGCGGCCGTCGAGCAGGTGCAAGAGCTTGACGTAGCGGGTGGTGCGGTCGCACAGGGTGCCCATGACCGAGCGGCTGCCCTGGCCGACGATGAGGTCGCCTTCCCCATGCCCCGCGACCAGGCGGCCGTCGACCTTGGCCGGGCGCTGGCTGACCGGCGTGCCGGGGTATATGAACCGAGTGGTGCGCTGGTCGGCGCGGCCCCTGCGGCGTCGGGCACGGCGGCCAGTGCGCAGCACGCCAGGCGTGCGTTCCAGGCCGCCGCAGTGCGGCAGGTGGATCGCCTGGTAGATGGTCTCGTGGGCCAGGTGGCGGTCGGGCTCGTCCGGGAAGGCGGAGCGCAGGACCTGGCTGATCTGCTCCGGGCTCCAGCGCCGGGTCGAGGTACTGCTGGACGAACTCCTTCAGCTCCGGATCGCGCCGTATCTTGCCTTCCTTCGAGCGGGCGCGGCGCACGGCGGCTCGCCGCAGGGCCTGGAACGGGTGGTACTTGCCGGTGCGCGGGTCGCGGTAGCGGCGCACCGCGCGGCTGATCGTGGCAGGTTCCCGGCCGTGCTCGCGGGCGACGGCGCGCAAGGACTTCCTGGCCCGCAGCAGGTCGGCGGTGACGATCCGCTCGTCCCCGACAGGAACCGCGGCGAGCCCGCAGCGGAGTCCCGCTCCTTGGTGATGGGCAGTCAGACGTGCTCACGGCCGGATCGGTCGACGACCTTCCGTCCGTACTGCCATCGGTTCCCCGCCCTGCGGTTGATGCCCACCTTCCGGCACGCGGCCGAGTTGCTCAATCCCTGAGCCATGAGCCGAAGATATTGGGCACGCTTGTCCGCCAACGGGGCAGGTCCACGCTTCGTACGGGTCCGCTGCGGCTTGGTCAATGCAACACCCCTCAGGGTCTGGCGTTGCGACCACCTCTAGAACCCAAACCCCAGGTGGGGCCGGTTTTCACTCCTGAAGTCAGGATGCGCCCCGGCTTCGGTGTCGAGCCGGATCACATGGCCAGACCGCCGTCGACAGGAAGGACGGCACCCGTGATGTACCCGGCCTCCTCGGATGCCAGGAAGGCGATCGCTGCGGCCATCTCCACTGGATCGGCGAACCGTCGCAGGGGAATGTCCTCGGTGACCTTCTTGCGCCGTTCCTCGGGTATGGAGGCGATCATCCGCGTCTCCGCGTTCGGAGACACCGCATTGGCAGTTACGCCGAAGCCCGCCAGCTCCTTGGCGACCGTCTTCGTGAAGCCGATGATGCCGGCTTTCGCGGTAGCGTAGTTGGCCTGACCGACGGCGCCGTGGAGACCGGTGTAGGAGGTGATGTTGACGATTCGGCCGTAGCCGGCCGCTCGGAAGTGCGGGATGGCGGCTCGCGTCATCCGGAAGGTGCCCCCGGCGTGGACAGCCAGGACCGCTTCCCAGTCCGCGTCGGTGAGCTTCCACACGACCCGGTCGCGGAGGATGCCGGCGTTGTTCACGACGATGTCGACCTGTCCGGTCACCTGCACGACGTGGTCGATCGCAGCGTGCGCATCCGTGGTGCTGCTGACGTCACCCACGATGGCCGTCCCTCCGATCTCCTCGGCGGCATCGTGCACCTCGGAGGCGTCAGGGTCCATCAGGAAGACGTCGGCCCCGCTGTCGGCGAAGGACCGAGCCACCTCCTTGCCGATGCCTCGAGCCGACCCGGTCACGACGACCGAGCGGCCGTTGAAGTCGAAGTGTAGGTTTCCCATGTGTCAGCCGTCCTATGGTTGATCGATGTGCGGCTCCATGGCCGTGGTGGCGGGGAGTCCGCCGACGAGAGCCCGGAGGGCGCTCGCCGGCACGGTCGTGACGTCGCGCAGCAGCCACGATGACGCGGGAGCGTCCGTGCAGCCTCATCTCAGAAGGCATCGAGGGGCAGATCGCGACAGAGCGACTCACGACTGGCGGCGAGGTCGAGCCAGGCCTTGGCTCGGGGCAGTTCGTAGGAGAAGAAGTAGCGCGCTGCGGCGAGACGTCCCGCACTCTCGGGATGAGAGCTCACGAGTGCTGCAGCGGCCAGGTCGAGGTGCACCCAAGCGAGGACCACGTGCCCGAAGCCCTGCAGGTACGGCGTGGCATTGGCCAGCGCGTCGGCGGGATCGCCGGTCGACCAGGCCTGCTTGGTTGTCTGAACGACCAGGCGCCATGCCTGCAGGAGCTGATTGGCGAGGTCGTCCAGGCCGCGTGCCCGCGCCGTGTCGGCGGTGGTCTCCACCCGTGAGCCGAGAAGGTCGAGACCTGCGCCGCCCGCCATACGCACCTTCCGACCCAGCAGGTCCAGGCCGTGGATCCCGTGCGTGCCCTCGTGGATCATGTTGATCCGTTGGTCGCGCCAGTAGAGCTCGACGGGGTAGTCCTTGGTGTATCCCGCACCTCCCAAGACCTGGATCGCGAGGCTGTTCCCCTCGAGGCACCACTCACTGGGCCAGCTCTTGACGACGGGCGTCAGGATCTCCAGCAGGAGCAGCGCGTCCTTGGCCTGCTCGGGTGAACCGGTCTGCTGCTCGTCGAGCAGACGCGCCGCCTGGAGCGCCAGCGCGACGCCGCCTTCGGCGTACGCCTTCTGCGCCAGCAGCATCCGCTTGACGTCGGCGTGCTCGATGATGGGCACCTGCGGCTGGGACGCGTCCTTGCCGCGTGGGCCTGCGTGACGTCCCTGTCGGCGATGGCGGGCGTAGTCGAGAGACACCGCATAGCCGGCGAGGCCGATCGCCGCCGCCGAGAGGCCGATCTCGGTGCGGGCGGCGTTCATCATGTGGAACATCTGGCGCAGACCGTCACCGACCTCGCCCACGAGGTGACCGACCGCTCCGCGTGCCCCGCGAGGTTGGTAGGTGCCGTCACCAAGCGCAAGGGCCGTGTTGGGTACGCCGGTCTGACCGAGCTTGTGGTTGAGGCTGATGAGGCTGATGTCGTTGCGCTCGCCGAGCGAGCCGTCCGACGCAGGCAGGAACTTGGGCATGATGAAGAGCGAGATGCCTCGCGTGCTGGGGTCGACGACACCGTCGGCGTCGGGCACCTTGGCCAGCACCAGGTGCACGATGTTCTCGGTGAGGTCGTGTTCCGCGGCGCTGATCCACATCTTGTTCCCGGTGATGCGGTAGCGAGGCCCGAGCGGGTCGCTCCCGAAGTCCGGGCCGTCAGGCACGGCCTTGGTGGATATGTCGGACAGGGAAGATCCCGCATGCGACTCCGAAAGGCACATCGTGCCGGCCCACCTCCCGGTGAGCTGGGGCAGCGCGAAGACTCGCTTCTGCTCCTCGCTCCCGTGCTCCAGGATCAGGGAGGCGTTGGCGTCGGTCAGCAAGGTGGGACCCAGGTGCGGGCCTGACGCGGCGAAGATGACCCGTGTCGCCATGTCGACGGTCTTGGGCAGCTGCATGCCGCCATAGGCCTCGTCATGGCTGGCTCCGAGGAATCCGAAGCCGTTGTACGCGCCCCACGCGGCGTGGCTCTCCTTCGGCAGCTTCACGCCGCCATCTCGCATGACCGGCGGCTGCTCGTCGCTGGTGCGGTTCGCCGGCTCGAAGTAGTCGGCAGCGATCTGTGACGCCGCACGAAGTACCTCGTCGCAGGATTCACGTGTGTGCTCGGCGAAACGCTCCCGCTCCAGGAGACGCGGCACGTCCAACCACTCGTGCAGGAGGAAGTCCAGGGTGGGTAGCAGCTTGCGCTGCAGGACGGTGTGCGTCATCGAGCTCTCCTATGCGCCGCGCCGCGACGCCTGGTGTCGCAGCTCGTTCTTGGCGAGGGCGTTGAGGTGGACCTCATCGGGACCGTCCGCGAACCGCATCGTGCGCACGTGCGCGTAGTCGTAGGCGAGGGGGAAGTCCTGCGAGAGCCCACCGGCGCCGTGGACCTGGATGGCTCGGTCGAGGATGGTCTGGACCGTGGTCGGGGTGGCGATCTTGATGGCCTGGATCTCGGCGTGCGCCCCCTTGTTGCCGACCGTGTCCATCAGCCAGGCAGTCTTCAGCACCAAGAGCCGCAGCTGCTCGACTGCGACTCGCGCCTCAGCGATCCAGGTCCGGACGACCCCTTGGTCAGCGAGCCGGCGCCCGAACGCTTCTCGGTTCGCCGCCCGCGCAGCCATCAGCTCGATAGCCCGTTCTGCGATGCCGATCAATCGCATGCAGTGGTGGATGCGGCCCGGGCCGAGGCGGGCTTGAGCGATGGCAAAGCCATCACCTTCTCCAGCGATCAGGTTGCCCACCGGCACCCGTACGTCTTCAAGCTCGATCTCGGCATGGCCACCGTGCTGGTGGTCGTCGTACCCCAACACGTGCATGCCGCGCTTGATCACTACTCCCGGTCGATCACGTTCGACGAGGATCATCGACTGCTGGCGGTGTCGGGGCGCCTCCGGGTCGGTCTTCCCCATGACGATGAAGATCTTGGCGTTGGGATTCATGGCGCCGGTGATCCACCACTTGCGGCCGCTGACGACGTACTCGTCACCGTCCCGCACGATGCTTGTCGAGATGTTGTTGGCGTCGGAGGAGGCGATCGCCGGTTCGGTCATCGCGAAGGACGATCGGATCTCGCCTTCCAGGAGAGGTGCAAGCCACTTCGCCTTCTGCTCCTCGGTGCCGAAGAGAGTCAGCACCTCCATGTTGCCCGTGTCTGGTGCGGAGCAGTTGAGCGCGGGAGGCGCGAGATGGATGCTGCGACCGGTGATCTCCGCCAGGGGCGCGTACTGGAGGTTTGTCAGCCCGCCGCCCTGCCACCCGGGGAGGGCGAAGTTCCACAGGCCGTGACGCCTGGCCTGGGCGCGAACCTCGGCCACGACGGGGGCCGAGTCCCAGGCCCAGCGGTTGTCCATTTCGGAGAGCTGTTCCTGGAGGACGGTCTCATAGGGGTAGATGTGCGAGTCCATGAACTCGAGCAGCCGCTCGCGCAGCTCAAGCGCGGTGCTGTCGAATCTGAAATCCATCAGATGTGCTCCTTCAGGGACGTGAGGCCGAGGGCGATGGCCATCTCGGGTGTGTCGGCGAGGCGGGAGAAGCCCGGGCCGACGGTCTTTCGTAGGTGGCGAGCGCGAACGCCCTTGAGGGCGCCTGCGAGCTTGAGGGCCGCGAGAGCGAAGTAGAAGCCGAACCCCACGAGGTCGTGCCCCGAGACCGCACTGGCGGAGTCGGTGAACGACTCGTTGCCGGCCTGCTCGCCGAGCCGCTTGTAACCGACCAATAGCGCGAGGTCGGTCAGTGGGTCGCACAGCGTCGACATCTCTCAGTCGACGGCGGCGGCTGCGTCGTCGCCCAGGGCGTTGCCGAGCTTGTAGTCGCCGTGCACGATCGCGGTTCGGCTGGGGGCAGCGCCGTCGTCTCCAATCGGTGGTGGAGGTCGTCCAAGCCACTGAGCTCGCCAGTCTTGACCGCCTTCAACTGCTGACGCCAGCGACGCACCTGGCGGGCAAGGAAGCCAGTGGGTCGGCCGAAGGCGGTCACGCCGACCTCCGCGGGGTCCGCGTGATGCAGGGCAACAAGGGCGTCCCGACATCACGCGGTGCTCGCGACCCACGTCGTGCGTGGTGGCGAGGACCTCGCCCACCGTCGGACGACGCACCACGTAGAGGCGGTCATCGATCCGTACCTCGTAGGTGTACTTCGACTTGCCACCCGTCAGGTGTCGCGCCGTCCACTCCTTCCCGATGAAATCGGGTCCTTGGTGCGACAACCACGCCCGCAGCCGGGCCAGGTCGAGACCTCGAGGTGACGTGGCCATCAGTTCGGCTCCTCGGGTACGAGGTAGCCCAGCGTCTCTGCCACGCACAGTGGCTTTCCCTCGTCTCGGCCCTCAACGACCACCTGCAGCTTCAGCAGGAATGCCGCTCCTGACGGCTCGACAGACTCGAGCCGGACCCGTGCCCTGATGTCGCACGGGATCCTCGCCGGTGCGGGGAAGCGCACACGGTCGAGCCCGTAGTTGATTTCCATGGCGATGCCGGTCGTCTCGAACACCTGCCAACACAGATGTGGGACGAGGGCCAGCAAGAGGTACCCGTGTGCCACCGTGGTGCCGAAGGGCCCGTCCTGGGCTCGCTCGCGATCGACATGGATCCACTGGTGGTCCTCGGTCGCGTCCGCGAAGGCGTCAACTCGTGCCTGCTCGAGCGGATACCACTCAGAGGTGCCGAGGTCCTGACCGATGGCTGCGCGCAGCGCGTCGATCCCGTTGACGGTCTGCATGTGAGGTACCTCGCGGTTGCTGGAGTGATGGTCGGGAGACGTGCGGTCGTCGTGGCCAGTGCCGGTGCTCGTGAAAAAGTCGTCACGTTGACGGTGAGCGCGCGACAGCTGCTGCTGCGACTGGTTCATCCCAGTGAGCCAACTGTCGCGGCCGGCGGCTCGACCAACCGCGTAGTCCTGCACCTGTGGGTGGGCAGGATCAGGAAGCGCTCGTCCTGGAGTGCCGCCCAGACGTCATCTGCCAGGGCGTCAGGTTCCAGCGCATCGTCGTGGCTCAGCGTCTCTTTGAACCGTGCCCGCTGCGGTCCAGCATCCCGGTGCGGACTCCTTGCGGGCACAGCGACTACACGAAGATCCCAAGGTGCCTGTAGGCGGCCCACCATTCGGCGAAGGCCACCGCGCCGTTCTCGGTGACGGAGTACGCCGGGGCATCGAGCATGGTCAGGAGTCCGGCAGGGGACACCGTGATGACGAAGCGGGCCACCACCCCTCGAGGCCCAGTCCGGGACGGGCAGGCGAGCCGCCCGGACGTGGACCATGACGTTCACCTTCCACGACGTCGCCCACTCGTCCTCGCCGGTGCCCAGGCCGTGCCCCTGGTCGCCCCAGGCGTTGCCGAAACACACGTCGATGTCACCTGGGCGGGCTCGAGCGGTGGCGTGCAGCTCCGGGACACCCGCCGGCGAGGTGGCGTCGACCGGCACCGCCAGGCCAGGACACTGCTGCGCCACCTGTGCGTCGGCGTCGGTGTCGTTGACTACGACGTCGCCCCGGACCCGGGAGAGTCTGCGTGCGATGGCTCGCCCGATCCCGGGCGACGGCAGGTGGTGCATGGCGTCATCCTGGACGCGCAGGATCTACCCCCGGCCCGGCTCGAGGAGGAAGTCGGCCCAATCGGGGGATGCCCTGCTCACCCCTACACCCGACTGAATGGGGTGGCACGGAGCTGTGTTCCGGATGGCGCCGATGACGCATGACTTGCAGCCGTGGTGTCGCCCGAACTGCCAAGGAGCGTGCGGCCTCGTCCAATCCGTCTTCCGTCCGGGCCCCGGCGCCCATGTGGCAGATGACGATCGACCTGGACGACGCGGACTTGGACGCGGGGGACCGTGTGCCGGCCGCGGCTTGCTTCCGCCACCTGGAGGGGGCGCCTTGATGTAACTCGATCAGCACCCGACGGCCGCCGACCACACCGTCGACGAGCTGGCGTACGTACCGGCTGTGAGCCCGGGACGACAGGGTCCCGCACGCCGGACACGCGGCCTGCTCCCCACCTGTCCGGGCCCGGACGATCACCAACTCGCCTTCAGACACGGCGTTTTCTACCTCGACACCATCGATCTGGTGGAACCACAGGTCCTTGAGGAGCACATCACCCACGGCCGTTCATGATCGCGGTTCCGGTGCCCCTCCGTGGCCCTTGCACTGAAAGTGATCCAGTAACCCAAGGTCAGCCGCCGCCGACACCACTTCCACGTCCAGCGCCGGGTCGAGACGCCCCTTCGTACGTGGTCGAGCAGACCGAGGTCAACTCTCTGTTCGTGGTGTGGCGGGAGACGCTTGGGCTGAGGTTCCCCTCCTACTGTGGAGACCGTGGCCCGAGGGATAATTGAGCGTGACGGCATCCAGGAAGCGCATCTACGACGCTGAGTTCCGCGAGGGAGCGGTACGGATCGAGGCGGAGACCGGGAAGCCGATTTCGGAAGTGGCTGAGGATCTGGGTATCCACTCGGGGACCATGTACAGCTGGGTGTCGCGGGCGCGGCGCCACGGGTCGCCGTTGTCGGATCGGCCGGTGACCGAGCCATCTCCCGGCGGTCGGCCACGCGAGAGTGAGCGGGCGGAGTCGGAGCGGCTGCGCGCCGAGGCCAGGGAGAAGGACAAACGCATCCGCGAGCTGGAGATGGGCCGCGGAGGCGATGATCTCCTGGTCGATGACCGCGCTCATGACCCGCCGCCCAGCCGCACGGCGCTGAACCGGCCGTCCGGCTGCCTGACCGGCCAGTACCTTCGCGACGCCGTGCGGCACACGGACCCGCAACGCCACTTACGCGACCGTCGTCGGCTGCTTGCACACCGCGACGATGTGCCGTCGTTCGAAGGCCAGCGTCTCGTCGGGCGCCGACGGCCACGACCAGCGTCTCCAGTTGAAGGTTCGCCCGGAGTGGCTCGGACCGGCCGCGGGTGATGATGGACGGCCGGACGAAGGCCGCGTCTTTAACCGGTGCTACGCCCCTGGGGAGTTCTCCCCGCTCGGCCACCCGCCGGGCCTTGGCCCGCACCCGCTCCACCCGGCGGCTGAGGTCTCCCAGCCCAACCCCGCGAACGTCCCTCACGACGAGTCCTTTACGGCGTTCCGCGCTCGCTTCGAGGAGGCGTGCACCGCATTGACCCGCTCGCTCGACCGCGCCGGCTCGGCCGTGGTCTTCTCCGGAGGAACTCGGGGTCAGATCGGCACTAACGGCTGCGGTTCATCTGTGCCGCGGTGAACATCGGAGCGACGACGGTGGCAGTGGGCCGTCGAGGAGCCTCTCTGATCAGCTGCAATGAGCACGGACACCTCGTCCGAGCGAGCCTCAGCTATCGCTGACGAGGGAGATCTCTTCCCGGACGATCCCCCAGCTGGGCGGGATACGCGCCAGGCAGCGCACGCGCGCGGAGGCAGCCAGTTGACTGATGAGGGGGCCAGTCAGCCCCCTCACTGACGGACCTATGGAGGAACGACGTGCTGCTCAGAGACGAAGCACCGGTCATCGTCATAGGCGCGGGACTTGCGGGGCTCACGGCCGCGCGGCGCCTCCACGACGCCGGAACTTCTGTCGTCGTGCTCGAGGCGGCCTCTGTGGTGGGTGGTCGCACGCTCACCTCCTCAGCGGGATGGTCGGGGAGTCAGTACGCCAACTTCGGCGGAGAGCTGATCGACAGTAGCTACCGCGCTCTGCGGGCTCTTTGCGACGAGCTAAGCGTCGAGCTAGCCGCCCCTCAGGTCTACAGCCGTGTTGCGGAGGGCGATCTGAGCCCGATGGAGGGCTACCTCCGGGTCGCGCGCTTCGTCGTTGACGGGCATCTCCTGGACAGGCAGGAGGCAGCTCGCGCGGGGGATGAGCTCCGCGCTGCGGCTCGCGCCACACCACCGGCACACCACGAGATCGTCGAGCAGTGGATCCGTCGCGCTCGGCTGTCCACCATCACAGCGGGAGTTGTCAGGGCGCTGGCCCGGTTCTTCACGCAGCTCGATCCCTGGGACTGCGACGTGCACTTCGTCTTCGGTGCCCACAGCGGCAGCTTCCAGCGCATTCACGGAGGCACCCAGCAACTGGCGTTCGCGCTCGCCGCGGGGCTCGACGTGAGGTGCGGCAAGCAGGTCGTCCGAGCCCTGCGCGGAGGCACGGTGCGGGTCGTCACAGCCGACGGAGAGGAGTTCGAAGGCAGTCGACTGGTGTGCGCCGTGGGGCCGTTCGTGGTCAACAACATAGGGTTCGACCCTCCGCTGTCCGAGGCCAAAGTGATGGCCACCACGTCCATGTTGCCTGCGATGGCAGGCAAGGTGATGGCTCAATACGCCGAGGGAGACCTCGTCCGCTCGGCCTTCGGTTCCCTCGTGTGCACCGACGGAGATATCGACGTGGCGTGGGTCAGCGTGACGGAGCAGGACGGCTCGCCCGCGATCGTCACCTCCTTCTTCGCGGGAGCAGGACGAGGCCCCATGGCGGACCCCGGCACGGCGCTTGCCCAGCTGGACGACCTGGTGGAGCAGGCCGTTGGCCACCGTGTCGACCGGCTGCACAGCGACATCAAGGACTGGTGGGCAGATCCGCTGCAACTCGGTGTCACCATCGCGCCTCCCGAGAATGCGCGCAGCCAGATCAGCGCGGTCGTCAGCGCAGTGGAGCACAAGACGCACTTCGTCGGCGATTATACGGATGCGCCCATGGCCGGGACGCTCGAGGGCGCGGTCCGGTCGGGCCTGCGCGCTGCCGAGGAGATCCTGCGGCAGCAGCCCACCTACCACACGGACTTCATCACGGAAAGGCTGTCGCGAGCATGGGCACAGTGATCATCGGCGCGGGGATCGCGGGCCTCTTCACCGCGCGTCGGCTCCACGATGCAGGGGAGGACGTAGTGGTGCTGGAGGCGACTCAGCACATCGGCGGACGCACCCGCGGGGACCGGGAGAGCCTGCTGCACGGCGCCGTGGCGGACCTCGGTGCGTCGTTCCTCGACCGCGGGCAGGACCGCCTGCTCGCGTTCTGCCTGGAGCAGGGACTCGCGCTGTCGCCTGAGATCCGGATGTTTCCCAAGGGGCCTTCGGAGAAGTACAGCGGAGCCTCCATCATGCTCGGCAACTTGGTGCTTCGTGGCCGCGCAGTGTCCGAGGAACGTCGGGCCGAGCTGGCGGTAGAGGTGCAGAGCGCACTCGACGCGGCGCCTCCCACTCCGGCCGAGACCATCGCCGCGTGGGGGGCCAGAGTGGGCTTGTCCGACGACGCCTACCGGGCGTACGTCGCCCAGGCCGGCTTCAACCCCGTCCACCGGGAGACCCTCACCTCTTCGTGGCACGTCCACCCAGGCGACATCGGCCGCCTGTGCTGGGTGCTGGCCGACAGCACGGACGCCATCGCGCATGCCGCAGCGCGCGGGCTGGATGTGCGTGTGGACCAGCCCGTCCGTCTTATCTCGCGGGTGGGACGGTCCTACCGGGTGGTGACCGACAACGACGAGCTGGTGGCCGACGACGTCGTGGTGACGTCGTCGGTGACTGCCACGCGTTGTATCGGCTTCGATCCGGTGCTGCCGGCGTGGAAGACCGAGGCGCTCCTAGGTACCCCGATGTCCCAGGGCGGCAAGATCATCGGGCAGTACGAGGATGGCTCTCGCATCTTGGACGGTGTGGGTCCCAGCACGATGACGGATAGCCCGATCAGCATGTTCTGGTTGCGGAGGACTGCACACGACTTGGTCACCGTGCTTGGAGTGATGCCTGACACAGGTGACGGTCTGCTTGACGACCAGAGCGGGGCGCTCGACGTGCTGGACCGCCAGATCGCCGCGATGACGGGCACGACACCGCGTCGCCTCGCCGGCGTGGTGTACAACTGGACCAGGCAGGAGTTCTTCGGCGGTGTCGTGAGCCTCGGGACGGGGGGTGCCGCACGGCGAGCAGCACTGGCAGCGTCCATCGGCGGGCTGCATTTCGCGGGTGAGGCGACCAGTGACCACTGGACGACCGCCATGGAGGGCGCAGCCCTGTCGGGCGAGCGTGCGGCGGACACGATCCTGCTCAAGCGACGCGCGAGGCAGAACTCAGCACTGCCTCGCCCCAGCGTGTCTCTCCAGGGGAGCTGATTGCGTTGCCGGCCGAAGAAGGGGTGCCCGGACGGCTCGACAGGCTCTCCCAGGCGACGCTCGGGAGCCACGTGGCCGTCCTCGAGCGGGCTTCCCGCTCGCGTTCCACCGATCCTCTGCTCGTCCTGGCTGACCGGACGTACTCCTGTGCGGACGTGCTCGCCCATTCCTCCAGAGTCGCCTCTCTCCTCGTCAGCGTCGGGGTCCAGCGTGGAGACAGAGTGGTGATCATCCTGCCCACCGTGCCCGAGTCGGTTTGGGCTTGGCTCGGGACGAACATCTGCGGCGGCATCGACGCACCGTTGTCTCCCGACGTGTCGGGGGTCATGCTCGACTACTACCTCCAGGACCTGGAGCCTCGCGCTGTCGTCGGCACGCGAGAGGCACTGGAGAGGGTGGCTCGCTCTGCCTTCGTCCCGGACTTCGCCGTGGTAGTGGGTGCCTGGGACGGCTCACCGTGGGCGGGACCCAGGGTGCAACACGTCCACATCGATGACGACAATGCCGGCACGTCCCCGCACCAGCGTCCTGAGGAAGGCAGTCCCAGCGACGACGAGGTAGCCACGATCCTGTACACGTCGGGGACGACCGGCCCGTCCAAGGGCGTCATGCTGTCGCGCGGGTACTACACCGAGATGGCAGTCAGCCACCTCCGCGCGGTTCCTCTGGCGCGCGGCGCCAAGGCCTACTGCGCTCAGCCGCTGCACCACGTAGATGCAAGATCAATGGTGGTCGACTGCCTCGTCGCCCAGGCGACTCTCGTCCTGGCCGAGCGCTTCAGCGCCAGTGGCTTCTGGGCCGACGTGGAGCGCCACGACGTCGACGTCTTCTACTTCATCGGGACGATGCTCCACCTGATCCACCTCCAGCCGGACCGTGAGTCGGAGCAGACCATGCGGCGCCGGATCGGAATAGGGTCAGCGGTACCTGCGGCGATCCACGCGTCGTTCCAAAAGCGCTTCAACGTCGCGCTCGTCGAGGGCTACGGGATGACTGAGGCGCCCTTCATGACAAGCCAGACCTTGGAATGCTCCAGTCCTGGCAACGTGGGCCACCCGCTGGACTCGATCGAGGCTCGGCTCGTGGACCACCAGGACCAGGATGTCAGGGGGCACCAGGTCGGTGAGCTGGTCATCCGGCCGAAGCGTCCGCACGTCATGATGCTGGGTTACTGGAGGAAGCCTGAGGCCACTGAAGCGTCGATGCGCGATGGCTGGTTCCACACCGGCGACCTCATGCGTCGCAGAGAGGACGGCTCGCTCGTGTACGTCGGGCGGCGCAAGGACTCCATCCGGCGACGTGGCGAGAACGTCAGCGCTTGGGAGGTCGAGCAGATCGCCCTGCGCCACCCGTCCGTCTGTGAAGCGGCAGCGTTCGGTGTTCCCTCTCCACTCGGTGAGGAGGACGTCGCCATGCTTCTCGTCCCCGCCGAGGATCAGGTGATCGATGTCGAGCAGCTCCACAGGCACCTGGGGGAGCACCTGCCCCGGTTCGCCGTCCCCAGGTTCCTGGAGGTAGTCGACTCGCTGCCCAAAACACCGTCAGAACGGGTGGCGAAGGGCGCGGTGCGGGAAAGAGGCCTGACGTCGCGCGCCTTCGATGCCCAGATCCGTCGGGGCTGAACCTGGGGCGCCGGCTCACAAGGCGGGTGGCGTGCTCACCATGCGCACCGCGAGGTCGGTGTAGAGGGCGCACACGGCGTCCTGGCTGAGTGATCGGTTCGCCCGGAACCACGTGAAGACGTACTCGCACATCGTGCTGATGGCGAAGGCGGTCACCCTCACGTCTGCGAATTCGAACACGCCTGCTTCTCGCCCTGAGGTCAAGATCCCCCGCAGCAGGTCGATGTAGGGGGCCCCCAGCTTCAGCATCTCCTGCCGGAGTTCCTGGGGCAGGGACGAAATCAGCGTGGAGTAGCTGAAGTTCCGCGTCTCCGCCTCTCGGATCTGTTGGCGCACGAATGCATCGACGTACTCGCGCAGGCGCTGACGAGGCTCCTGGGACCGCACGGCCTTCTCGACCTCGGCATAGCCCTCGCGAACGTCTCGCTCCAGGACGGCGAAGAGGATGTCGATCTTCGATGGAAAGTGCCAGTACAGCGCAGCGGCGGTCATCCCGGTGGACTTCGCGATGCTGCTGACCGAGGTCCCCTCGTAGCCACCTTCAATGAAGAGCGCCGCTGCGGCATCGAGTATCCGCTCGGCCGAGTCATCCTGCAGCACGGTGCGCCCAGGTGCTGGAGTCGGCGTCATGGTCAGACCATACACGCTGGAATGCCCCTCCCAGTGCCTTGTCGCCGAGGCCGACGCTTTTTCGCCGGGCGCGAGCGGTTGCTGCATGACGCACTAGGGGGCGTGTGCCTGCTCGGGGGCATCGAGCACGAGCAGGCTGCGACCAGGGCGCGTCTGGGTCTTGTCTCCTTAACGAGCGCTCGGTAACTTCTACTAAACGCTCATTAAGGGAAGGAACGCGGATGATGCCCCCCTTTGCTCAGAGCACGCTTGAATCTCGCGACGACACCGCACACGCCGAGGCGCGTCCCCAGCGCGGCGACGCCCACCCCGTCGCGGCGCCTCCCCGGCGGGCCATGCTGTCCGACGAATGCCGACCCCAGCGGGTTCTGGTCGTCGACGACCAGGAGCTCGTCCAGGCAGGCCTACGAGCCCTGCTCTCGCGCGAGTCCTGGGTCGCGGCGTGTTACTCGGCCGGATCGGTCGACATCGCGTGGGAGGCCGCTCTCCGGTGGCATCCACAGATCGTCGTGGTCAGCATGTCCATCGCTGGTCGCTCGGGCCTGGAGGTGTGCCACCGGTTCCGGGAGCGGATGCCTCACGTCCGGGTCATGCTGATGTCGGGGGACGGGCGGGTGTCGGCGTCGTTGGCGGCCACCCATGGCGCGGTGGGGTTCTTGCCGAAGCGGCTGCCCGCCGCCGCCATCGTTGGCGCAGTGCGTCGCGTCGCCGAAGGTGGACGCGCGTTCCCCCACGAGTCTGAGTGTCAGCCCGCGGTGCAGCTCTCGCGTCGTGAGATGGACGTCCTGCAGCACCTCGTGTCTGGTCTCAGCAACCCGGAGGTCGCGGCGCAGCTGAACCTCTCGCGCCACACGGTGAAGCAGCACACCAGCGTCGTCTACAGGAAGCTCGGCGTCCGCAACCGTGCGCAGGCTGCGAGCCGCGCGCAAGAGCTCGGCTTTGTGGCCTGAGCCGCTTCACGCCGAGCAGCAGCCGACGTGATGACGGAGGTACGTCGAGCTGGGCTGGAGACCAGGCGATGCGCTTCGTCGCAGCACTGACTCACCCAACCGGGTGTGGATGCACGCGACCTGGCGGCGCTGCCTCGTCGGCGCACGACGATGTGTGGAGCCCCTCGACGCAAGGAGCCTCATCTGATGTTCGCCGAACCCGCCATCGACCTCCGATCAAACCTGTTCGACGTGACCGGGAAACGAACCGTCGTGACCGGTGCCAGCCGTGGCATAGGGCGGGCGTTGGCACTGGCCTTCGCCGCTCAGGGCGCCCAGGTGTTCGCGGTCGCCCGGTCGGCTGACGGACTCGCCGAGACGCGCCAGCAGTCCGCGGGGTATCCCGGGTCCCTCGTGACCCACCAGGCCGATCTGCGGCACCCTGACCAGATCGAGGGCACGGTTGCGGCGGCCGTCGCCGAGCTCGGTGGCATCGACATCCTGGTCAACAACGCCGGCTACGACGTCGAGCACACGGTCGAGGAGACCTCGATCGAGGAGTGGAACGACGTCATTGACCTGAACTTGCGCTCCACCTTCTTGTTGTGCAAGGCCGCCAGCCCGCACCTAAAGGAGGGAGGCGGCAAGGTCGTGAACATCGCCTCGATGCTCGGGCACATCGCCATACGCGGTGACGTCGCCTACATCGCCTCCAAGCATGGCGTCGTCGGACTGACCCGCGCCCTGGCGCTCGACTGGGCGCGATCCGGGGTCAACGTGAACGCGGTCGGGCCCGGCTTCGTCAAGACCGACATGTTGGCAAGCGCCCTCGAGGATGAAGCCGCCCAGAGGTACATCAAGCGCCAGACCCCGCTCGGGCGATGGGCGGTCCCCGAGGAGATGGCCGGTGCCGTGCTGTTCCTCGCCTCCGCAGCGTCGGACTTCATGACGGGCCAAATGATCCTCGTCGACGGTGGTGTCACCGCACAGTAGCCCGGCGCTTCCATCGGCGGTCCTTGGGCTTGTACCGCTGAGAGGCTGGAAGGCGGCCCGTGGCCAGGCGCTTGAGGATCCGTCACACGCCCGACTTGCTGATCGCGACGTCGTGGTACCGCTTGAGGTACATCGCGATCTTCTCGGGCCCGAAGTGGTAGTTCGACCTCAGGTAGATGATCTTCCGTACAACCTCGACGTGCGTGGCGTTCGGGCTGTGCTTGGGCGCCTTCGAACGCGTGCGTAGCCCCTCGATGCCCTCGGCTTGGCAGCGGCGATACCAGATGTAGTACGCCTGCCGGCTGATGCCGAAGGACCGGCAGCTCATGGCGACGTTGCCGGTGACCTCTTCGACATGCCGTATGACGGCCAAGCGTCGCTTGGCCTCACGATCGAGCGGGAGAGTCTTCGGCATGTGGATCTCCGTGGTGATCAGAGCCCCAGGTGTCAATGATGATCGGCAGTTTTAGACGGCGGGAAGCTTCGCATTTCCGCCGTCACCAGACCCCGAGGGGAGCCTCAGGCAACGCTCCGCGCGGGAGTGCGCAAGTCGAACTCGGCGGCCGCGCATAGATGTCTGCGGTCAGGACCCCGTCGGTGAAGCAGAAGACGTTCTGCCGACCTCCCTCGGCGCGGACCAGGACATCGTCGGATGACGCCGTGCGCAGACCGACAATCTGGAGCTTCAGCGAGCCCTGATGGCTCCAGAACGTAGCCGGGAGTTCGTCGGGCGTGGCTTGCCCGCACAACGATGACACCAGACGTTGCGCCTGTGCCTGAGCGCTCGCCACGGACTCCAGCCGTGCGGTCGGCTGTCCGTGCCGCGCCACGGTCGCGCAGTCCCCCAGCGCCGAGATGCAGGGGTCGGTCGTGCGCAGGTCCTCGTCCACCAGGACGCCTCGGGCAGCCGCGAGGCCGGCGTCGCGACCCAGCTCGTCGCGGGGCTGCATCCCGACGGCCACGAGCACCGCGTCAGCCGGGATCGACCGGCCGCCCTCGACAAGCGCTCCGGTGACCTCAGAGTCTCCCACCAACGACTCCACCGATGTCCCGAGCCGCAGGTCGACCCCGGTGCGGCGGTGATGCTCGTAGACGGCATACGAGGTGCTCGGACTGACCGACCGGGCCATGAGTCTGTCGGCCGCCTCGAGCACCGAGACCGCGACACCTCGGGAGCGCGCCGCAGCTGCTACCTCAAGGCCGATGAAGCCGCCCCCGATGACGATCACCTGCGTGCTGGACTCCAGACGCCGACGCGTCACCCTGGCGTCAGCGGCGCTGCGCAACCGCAGGACCCCGGGCAACGTCGCCCCGGTGATCGGAACGGCTGCCGGGCGCCCTCCGGTTGCCAACACAAGGTGGCCGTAGGGCCATTCGCGTCCGTCACGCGTGACGATCCGTCGGCGCTCCCGATCGATGCGCAGGGCGTGAGTGCGGTGGATCGCGATGCCGTGCTCGGCGTGGTACTCCGGGGCGCGCAGAAGTGGTGGCTGGTCCAGGTCGCTGAGGAGCATGTCCTTGGACACGGCTGGACGGTCGTAGGGGAGACCATCCTCCTCGCCCAGGATGGTCACGGTGCCGCCGAAACCCGTCTGACGTAGGCAGCTCGCCACGGCGATGCCCGCGTGACCAGCACCCACGACGACGACTCCCTCAGGTCGAAGCATGTCGCCCCCTAGTACTGCGTGGGGGGGACGAGGACCACCACGACGTCCTCGGGGCCTGGGACCAGCTGGCACGACAGCCTGCTCGTCGGGAGGCGCGGAGAGGCTGTCCACGCCAGCATCTCTTCCTCGTCGTCCGAGATCGGGAGCCCCGCGGCGCCAGACTCCACGTAGACGTGGCAGGTGGCGCACGACAGCGACCCGCCGCATTCGCCCACGATCCCGGGGATGCCGTGCTCGACCGCGGTCCGCATGATCGAGTCGCCGGCTCGTACGTCGCATGTGGCGTCATCGCCGTCCGGCTGGACGAACCTCGCTATGGGCATGCTTGAGTCCCCTCGGGGTCGTGTCGGCAAGGATCGTCAGCATGGTCGACGGATCCCAGATCGACAGGTCAGTCGACCCCGAAGCCCCCGTTTGGGGGATCTGGGAAAGGACCTTGCGCATCCCCCATCTGGGCACGATCGGGAGCATTCGTCACCCACACGGGACGAGCGCGGGATTGGATCCCGCCATGTCGAGTCACGATGAGCCGTCGCTCGGCTCCCTGCCGGTCATGGACCGATTCGGTGACGCGTGGCACGGGCCCGCGCTACCCGGCATCCTGCGGGAGTCCTACGCGCGTTCCTCCGGCCTGATGAGGACGGCGCGCGGCGACCTGGTCGTTCTCAGAAACGCCGACCTGGACGTGCTGAGAACCCATCCGGCTGTGGGTCATCAGACCTGGGAGGCGCTCTACGGGAGTCCGACGGGGAGCAGTGACTGGCCCGGCCTGCACATGTTCTTCGGGGCTTCCACTTTCAATCTCCGCGCTCCTGAGCACCGCCCGGCGAAGCAGACCCTGGGGCACGTCATGAGTCCGCGGGCGATGGCGTCCCTGACGGCTCACGCCGACGCGGCCGTGCGCGAGAACGTTGCTCCGGCTCTGGAGGCCGAAGTGGTGGACTTCCCGCGTCGCGTGGCCGATGCGATCGCAGCCACCTTTTGGAGCAAGGTCCTTGATGCGCCGGTGGCCTCGGTGGCACCGCTCGTCAGAGACGCCCAGCGCATGATGAAGTTCTTCGCGAAGCGTCCGACTGCGGAGCTGTGGGCGACGGCGGACGCTGCAAGCGCTCGTTTTATGACAGCCTTGGTCGAGATAATCGACCGTGCGGCAATCTCGGGTCGCGCACCCCTCGTCACGGATTTCGACGACCACTTCGCCGCGCACGTGCGATCAGAGCGCTGGGCCAACCCGCACCAGCTCCTGGGGGCAGGACTCTTCGATGGCTTCACCGCGCTGAGCTCCATGCTGACGCTGTGCGTCGTGGCGTTGCTCGAATCAGGCTCCCGCCCCGTGGACCTCTATGAGCACGAGTCCTTCGGCCGAGACGGCTTCCTGGAGATCTCGCGCCTGCACTCACCGGTGCCGATGATCACGCGGCAAGCGCTTCACGACTTCAAGTACGCCGGCGTCACCGTCGCGGAAGGCACGAACATTCACCTCCTCTGGATCTTCGGCAACCGAGACCCATCGGTCTTCGACGATCCACATGCGTTCCGGTTGGAACGGGACCAGCGTTCGAGGCAGTTCTCCTTCGGCGGCGGTTCCTACATATGTGCCGGTCGCAACCTGGTGCGCATGGTCTGCGAAGTCTTCCTCGGGTACCTTGCGGCGAACCGTGTCCAGCTCGACCAGGCCGGGGAGGTCGAGTGGGACGCGGACTCGAAGCACGGTGTCGCCCACCTCCCGGTCCACCTGGAGCAGGGCTGACGTCCGAACGGCCGTCCGGACCGGCAGCGCATTCCCCAAAGTCCTTCCCGCTCACTGCGACCGTGCCAGCCCTCGCCACTGTGCTCTTGGCCGCGGGTGGAAACTGTCCGGCTACAGGTGCCGGGCACGCAGACGACAGATGTCCTCCGTCCGCCTCTGAACCGCTCCCGGGCGACACCTCCTCGACGCTCCGCTGGAGCCCCTCATGGGTCAGGTGCCCGAACCAGGTCCTCCAGGGCACGCACCAGCACGCGGGCTAGTGCTGGAGATACCGCCTCGCTGGTACGGGGACGAGACATGCTCAAGATCGGTTGTCGGCGTAGCGCCTTAGCCGGCCCTGACACGAAAGATGCAAGCGACTGTGCAGGTCAGGTTGTTGCGATGGGTTCTAAGCGGACGGCAATTCGAAGGCTGTTCGCTTCCTTGATCATATGGCGCATGGCGCGCTCGGAGTCACGCTTGGTGAAGTAGTCGGCGCCGGGGTCGCAGTAGGGGACGTCGTCGTGCAGGACGTGCCAGATTGCGATACGGATGACGCGCCGGGAACCTGCGCACGACCTGCACGCCGGACTCACCAGGCGACGTCAACGCGCGGCGTGACCCGGACGTGCTCTGCCGACCCGGTGTCCGCCAAGTTCCACCGCCTCACGGCCGTCCCCCGTGTCGGGGGACGATCCCAGGTGCTGGTGCTCAGTCCCTGGCCGGTATCGGTGTCCTCTTCGTCCCGGTGTCGATGGAGCAGATCTACCAGCGGCAGGTCGATCGGCACCATCCGGGGCAGCTCCTCGTGGAGCGGGCGATTAGGACTACAGGGCACTCCGAGTTCACTCCTGCCCAAGGTCGGCTTCGCGTGGGACTACCTCGTCCGCTGGGGCGGGCACCGTCGGCACGGACGGCACGGTGTGTGTGGGGGGTCGGGCCGGCGACGACCTTCTCACGTCGGACGAGGTGGCTTCGCCCACCTTCGGGTGCAGGTTCACCGCCCTGACCCACAGGCGGTTGACGGGAGGAGGGAGCGAGCGCCGACGCGGCGGATCGGCCTGCTCAGGCGTAGGCGACCCCATCGACCTCGACCAACGCGTGCTGGTGACCCAGCGCGGAGACACCGAGCAGAACCAGCGCTGGGGTGCGGAACTCGCGCTCGGCCACGGCGTCGCCGAATCCGGCGAAGACGGCCGCGTCGGCCTCCGGACCGTAGTCCACGACGTAGATCCCGATCCTGGCGATGTCGGCCAAGGACGCGCCTGCGCCCTCGACCGCGTTGAACAGGTTCGCCATGGCCAGATTCATCTGGCCGCGGTAGTCGCCGACGTGCTGAAACTCCCCTTCGACGTCGATCGAGATCTGTCCCCCGACATGGATCGCGCGGGCTCCGGTGGAGACGGTCACGTGGACGAAACCACGAGGGCGGTAGAGCTTCTCGGGCTTCAAGTAGTCAATGACGGGCACAGGATGTCCTTCCGACGAATAAGGAGATACGCGAAGCGGTTACGCGGATTGTCCGCCCGCGCGCACCGACTCGTGCCCGCTCAGCGTGATGTCGGCCCAGTTGGGGGAAGGCCGAAGCGAGTCGACACGGGCGCCCTTCACATCCCCCACCCGGGCGGCATGAAGCTGTACCGCCCGCGAGGCCAGGCGCAGCCGGGTCATCCTGGATCTGCCTACGAGAGTGATCGAGGGGGTGTTCTGTGATGGGCGCTCACGTACCCGTCCCCGACATGACCCGCGGGTGCCCGGCCGTGGCTCTGCGGCGGCATGCCGTGCGCCGCCCAGACGGCATCTCGCGTTCGCAGACGAACGTCCCCGAACACGAGCCGGATGGCGCACTGCCGCGTGCTCGCGGGTTGCTGCTGGTGCAGGTGCTGGATCTACCGGAGAGCCTGGGCGGCGCCGAAGCCGTGCGCCGCGAGGCCGCCGAGGTACGGGCTTCCGGACCGGCTCGCGTCAGGGACGTCGAGTACACCGCCTTCGACGAGTCGGTGCGTGAGGACCTCGTGGCGATCACGGCCCAGATGACTGTCGGCGAGATCGTGGCTCTGGTCGGCAGCGAGCGCGACGTCTACGCACTCAGGTCTGTCGCACTTTCGCTCGGATTCGAGCCGGAGGAAGTGGTCACCCGCTGCCTCGACAGGGAGACGCAGTCGGCCGACGGCGTCCACTGGTCGTCGACCGACGCTGTCCGAGAGCTCTTCTGCGTCCACTGTCGCGACATCTTTCCAGCGCGGGCGGCAGTCGGGGACGCGGTTCGTTGCCCGACCTGCCAAGTCGTGCTGGTGGTGGAGTACAACTTCTCAGGACATCGCGCCGCGTACCTCGCGAGCCAGCTCCGATGACCAGGGAGCTGATGCAGCTGGTCGTCGACGGCATCGTCGAGCACTCGGCTGAGGTGCGGACCCTGGCGTTGGTGCCTGCCGGCGGAGACCTGCCTGGGTACGTGCCCGGAAGCAACCTGCCGGTCGAGTGGCGGACGGGACGCTTCAACTCCTACTCGCTGACAGGTGACGGCTTTGAGCCTGCGGCGTACACGATCTCGGTCCGGCGCCAACCCGACGGAGACGGGGGCTCGCTGTGGATGCACCAGCTCCGAGTCGGGCAAACGATCCGCGCACGGCAGCCGGTGAGCGAGTTCCCTCCTGTGTGGTCGGCGCGTCGACATTTGCTGCTCGCCGGCGGCATCGGAGTCACCCCCATCGTGTCGCACGCGCGGTCACACGCACGGTGGAACCACGACTTCGAGGTGCACTACGTCGCGCGCGACCACGTCTTGGCCGCCGAGCTCGCGGCGGCCGCGGGCGACAAACTGCACCTGCACGGGTCGAGGTCGGATTTCGCCACCACCCTGACGGATCTGCTGGTGCGCCAGCCCGTCGGCACGCACCTCTACGTGTGCGGACCCGAGTCGATGATCGACGCTGTCCGGGAAGCGGCGCTCGCGGCCTGCTGGCCGTCGACCCGGGTGCATTCCGAGCCATTCGCCGTGACGCTGGCCCCTGGCGAGCCATTCACCGTGAGGACCAGTCGGTCCGGTCGCCGCGTCCAGGTAGCGCCGGACGAAACCGTCCTCTCTGCGCTGGACGCAGCCGGACTATCCGTGCGGAGCCAGTGCCGGCGCGGCTTCTGCGGTGAGTGTCTCACCGGCGTGGTGTCAGGAGACGTGATCCACCGGGACGACTACCTCGAAGCAGCTGACCGGGACGCGGGAGAGCAGATGCTCATCTGTGTCTCGCGTGCACGTGGCGAGCTGGTCCTCGACCTGTGACAGCTTCCGAGAGCGAGAGCGAGAGCGAGAGCGAGACGAGGATGAACGTACTGGCAGACGATGAGTACGAGAACAGCCGCATCGAGGACTTCCCCTTTCCGCTGGAGAAGGCGAGCATCGAGCCGCGCGTGGACGTCGAGCCCGCGTTGGCGCCCCGGTCGACCGCGGCGGGAACGTGGGGTGGCAGGGCGCTCCTGGTCAACCACAACTACGAGCGCTGCGTGCGGATACGCAGTCGCATCCTCGACCGAGACCCGGTTCGCTTCACCTCACTCCCGCACATGCTGCCGGCTCAGTGGGATGCGATGCTGTTCCTCATGCGCCGACTCGGTTCCGAGTACCCGGACGACTTTGCGTTGACGCGGCGCGCCGACGGATGGCTCTGGACGAACCGTCGACTCGGGCTGGAACGTGAGTTCGCATTCGGTGATCTGAGCTCCCTGGGCATGGAGCCTCTGGAGTACATCGGCCGGCAGGTGCAGGAGGACCTGTTGCTGCTGGACCACCGGTCCGCTCGGCTGTACGTCGACACTGTGCTGGTCACGTTCTCGATGGGTTGGTCGCCCACGTTCGTCGTCGGCATGAACTTCCACGAGGTGCACGGGACCGTCCCGCGCGTGATGGACGACGGGACCGTGGACCGATCAGAACGCTTCCTGTCCACGATGCCGATCGGCGAGCTCTACCGCAGGAATCCCTGGGCCTTCCAGATCGGCGGAAGGCTCGATCGATCCAAGGACGCGTTCCCGGAGTGGACGCCGAAGGCCGATGCCTACCTGGCCGATCCCCGGCTCGACACCGTCGGCACCGACGTCCGGATGCGCAGCGAGCTGTCGCACTTCGTGCGGCTGCCCCTGACCGGTGCCGTGCTGTACACCATCTCGGTGCAGTCGATCTCGCTGGAGCAGATCGCGTCGGTGCCAGAGTGGTCGGCAAGCTCCATGCGGGTTATCAAAGAGGTGCCCGACGACCTGGTGCACCACAAGGGCTTCCACGTCTATGGCCCGCTTGTGCTCCCGTACTTGGAGCGGTCTTCCTGATCCGGTGATCGAAGTGTCCCCCGAGCGGGTGGAGTTCCCTGCCCAACTCGCCTGCACCTGGTGGACGCGCGCCTCACGATGAACGTGGTCCGATGCCTGCTGCCCTCCTGGCCGGGCACTGCTGAGAGGAGAGGCTGATGGAGACGCTGTTCGATCTGAGGGGGAAGACCGCGATCGTGACGGGAGGCAGCCGGGGCATCGGCCTGATGGCCGCTCGGGGGCTTCTCCGAGCCGGTGCCACGACCTACATCGCCTCCCGGGATGCCGAGGCCTGCGACCGGGCCGCCCGGGAGTTGTCGGCGTACGGGTCGGTGGTGCCGCTGGTGGCAGACCTGTCCTCGCCGGAGGGCTGCCGGGACTTCGCGGACGAGGTCATCAGCCGCGTCTCGGCGGTGGACATCCTGGTCAACAACGCGGGCGCCGCCTGGGGTGCGCCGGTCGAGTCCTATCCGGTCTCCGGCTGGGACAAAGTCATGAACCTGAACCTCCGTGCACCGTTCCTTCTGGTGCAGGCCCTGTTGCCACTGCTGGAGTCCACCGGCACGCCCGGTGACCCGGCACGGGTCATCAACGTCGGTTCGATTGACGGACTGCGCGTGCCGCTCATGCCCACCTACGCCTACTCGGCAAGCAAGGCCGGGCTGCACCACCTGACGCGCAGCCTGGCGATCACGCTGGGGCCGTCAGGCATCACGGTCAATGCCATCGCCCCCGGACCGTTCGAGTCGAAGATGATGGCCGCCACCCTCAAGGAGGAGCGGGCCAACCTGGAGCGCGTGGCTCCCCTGCAGCGCATCGGTGCAGCAGATGACATCGCCGGCGCCGTGGTGTACCTCGCGAGCCGTGCCTCGTCGTACGTGACCGGAGTCGTCCTCCCGGTTGACGGGGGCATCAGTCTCGTCGGCGCGGGCTGACCGGCGGGTTCCACGACCAGAGCCCCGTGACCTGCGAGGGGACTATTGGGCGGCTCCGGCTCCGGCGGTCACCTCTCGTGGGCAAACGGCTTGGCCGCGGTCGCCGGCTCGGGGCTGCTCACGCTCCCCTGGACTGCATGGCCCGCGTGGCAGGCCGCGGCTACAGAGGCATCCCGGAGGCAGTGACCGTGGCGGGCGGCACGACCGCCGTCTGGCTCGCCCACGGCTTCACCTACGGCCATCTCTATGCTTTGGGGACCGTCTCGGCATCCGCGGCCAGGACCCGGACGACTTGGGAACACCCCCGCATCGGCGGGGACCACGCTGACAGCGGGCTGGAGCCGTAACGGCACTACGGAACACCGCTCTTATAGACACCACAGTGATCACGAGGTGACCCGTGCCTGCTCTGTCATGCGTCCCAACCGGTCACAACCCGACCAGCCGCACGACCCCGGAACTTGCAACCGCCCTGCACCGGGACCGGACCACGGGCCATGGCGATCCTACGCAAGCGCGCCATCGGCGTCCTGAAAACCCTCGGAGCCGACAACATCACCAAGACCACCCGGGCGATTCCGCGACGAGCCCCAGCGAGCACGCCGGGAGCGGCTGGCCACTCTGTGGATCACGCTCGCGGAGTTCGACACCATGGACGACCGTCGCTTCGAGTACGCCCTGCGGGATCTGCTGGTCCGCGACGGCTGGCTGGCCCGAAGAGTGGGTGGCGGCGGCGACCAGGCCGCCGACGTCATCGGTGACCATCCGCAGCGCGGCCGGATCGTGGTGCAGGCCAAGCACACCCGCGTCGGCGGGAGGTGGGCTCAGCTGTGATGTACGCGGTGAAGGGGACGGCCGGGCCGGTCCACAAAGCCGATCACGCTGTCGTCGTCACCAACGGATCCTTCACCCGCGATGCCATGGCGTGGGGCGACCGGCACGGCGTCCACTGGATCGACCGGGAAAAGCTACGGCGCTGGGCCGAGGACGGTGCCGCTCTGCACGAGCTCCTCGGATTGTCCGCGCGCTCTCGACCGAGCCGATTCAGGCGTGCGGCATGACTGGCAAAGAGCGTGTTCGCTGCCCAAGACGTCTGGAGGTGTGGTGTTCGACGAGGACGGGTCGCTCGACCCGCTGCTGAAGTTCCTGCTGTATACGGTCATCGCGCTGGCCGTCGGAAAGATGCTCTGGGAGTGGCTCACCGAGGACGTCGGTCAGTGGATCACCGTAGATTTGTGGGGGCTGATAGCCGATCACCCGTGGTGGACCGGGCTCTTCGTGGTCGGCGGACTGCCCATGCTCCTCCTGCTCGGCAGAATCCTGTCGTTTCTGTTCGGCGCCAACACCTACGCCAACGCGGACGACACGTTCGCCGCGCCCTCTGGCGATGCGATCGAAGAGGACGCGCTGACCTTCAAGATGAAGCAGCTTTACGCGATGAGCGCGACGGGTTTCGAGCAGGCATGCACTGATCTCCTGGCCCGTGACGGATTCCGGCGTCCCAAGCGGGTCGGAGGCGCTGGTGACCTCGGCGTGGACATCACTGCCCGCGATGACGAAGACCGCCTCCTGATCGTGCAGTGCAAGCAGTATCAGAGCCCAGTCGGGTCAGGCCACGTGCAGAAGTTCAACGGGACGGCCCGCCCGCACCACGGAGCCGATCTCCCGATCATGATCGCGCTCAACTGCTTCACGCAGCCGGCGATCGACTTCGCCCAGCATCACCAGCTCATCCTCATGGGCCGCCCGGAATTGAAACGATGGGCCCACGGTGAGCACCTTTACGACGTCCTCGGCATCCAAAGCACGACACACTGACGCCAGCGCACACCGCGCTGAGTCCGTCCCCGAAGATCCCGCCTAGTGGCCGGTGGTCCCGTTTCAGGCTCAGTCCGGTGCGGTGCGTTGTCATGGAGATCGGCCCGGGCCCCTCCCGGCGAAGAGCCCCCCACAGCGAGGCGGCCTTGGGTCGAGAGATCGTGAGGCGACACTCCTGTGATGACGCCGCGGTCTCCGGCATGCCGGTTCTCCTCAATGGGCTCTCTACCCCAGCCGCTCACCGTCTGAAGTGCGCTCCCTGACGATCCGTGACCTTGCTGCTCGGCGGGAGTAGGTACTGAGGCTGCCCCGTAAGGCCGCAGTAGCGGACCCACTTTCAGCAGTCGACTGCTTTGTGTCTGCTGATGATCTAGCGTGATCGAAATTGACAGGTATGAGGGAAGTGTGAAACGGGAGGCGTTCCCGGTGGCATGATGCAGCCCCAGGGCCTGAGGAGGCGTGAGCGCGGTACGGGGCTCATCCGTTCGTCGAGTGCTCGAGTTCAAGTCCTCATAGGCATCGGTGCGCGGCAGGGAGTTGGGGTGTCTCAAACCGGTATGAGTGGTGTCATTCCGGGCCAACGAGCTGGCTTGAGCGAGTTGCCCAGCCGCAAGACTCCGATGCCACCCCACCTGACCAAGGCCGTAATCCAGAATTTCAGGTTGCTGCGTGAGACCGAACTGTCCTTCACTGACGACGTGACATTGTGCGTCGGCCGCAACAACACGGGAAAGACCTCGCTGGCCAAATTATTCAAGCTCTTCCTGGCGAAGAAAGACAGCGTGCTGCGCATCGAGGACTTCTCTGCAGAATGCTACGCGGAGTTCCTTGACGCGCACCGCCTCTACGTTGCGGGTGAGAAGGAACAGGCGCGCGGCCGGATCCCGAAGGTCACCCTGACCCTCCATATCGGATACGACGCGAACTGCGTGTCGGCGACGCGTGAATCGTGGTTCTGGATCACTTTCAGTGCCAGGGCCACGGAGGGTTACCGAAACCGCGATCATGAACGGCCTCGCGCGCTGAGGAGGACCCGTTTGCGGAGCAGGTCGAAGTTGGCGCGGCCGAACATCTGCCGCTTCAGCATCTTGATCTTGATGTTGTGGCCTTCGACAGCGCCGGAGCTGTAGCGCAGGCTGAGGCCGGCGACGACGGCGTCGAGGTCCTGGCCGAGGCCGGTGACGAAGGTGTGCAGGGCAGGTAGGTCGTCGGCCTTCACGCTCGTCATCCACTGGTCCAGGGCGTGGCCCTGGCGGTTGTTCATGAGCTCCGCGAACGCGCGGACGTGATGCGCGGTGCGCTCGAGCGCGGGGCAGCGGGCCAGAATCTCCTTGAGTCGCTGGACCTGGTCGTCAGTGAGACGGTCGGGGCGGCGGGTGAGCCAGCCGGTCACGTCGCGCACGGATGGTGCCTTGCGGGGCGGATCGAGGGGGAAGGCTTCGCGGAGCCGGGCGACGTACTTCTTCACGACGCTCTCGCCACCGGTGTAACCGCGCGCACGTATTTCCTCGAACAGACGGCGGGCGACGGTGCATCCCTCGGCCCACCGCTCGTGGAGGTGGGGCTTGTAGGGGTCGAGGATGCTGGTGCGGCCGGTCCACTGGCCGACCAGGAGTTCGTCCGGGCTCGTCGAGTAGGCGAGGCGACGGACGGTGTTGCGGGCCAGGCCGAGGTCACGGCCGATCGCTCGCAGCCCAACTCCCTTGCCGAGGAGGGCATGGACGGCTGTGTGCTGTTCCCGGATCCGGTCGGACAGGCGGCCTGCTGTCCGCGGCCCCGGCGCGGCGTGCGGTTGGAGTTCCATCGTCTTCATGGCCGCACTGATCGGTGTGGCTGCGCAGTCGTGCGGTTCGCGGAGCAGGGCGCGGTGCTGGACGACGGTCTTTTCGACGGCCTCGGAAAGGTTGGACCAGATGTGCCAGCGATCCGCGACATGGACCGCTTCGGGGGCGCCGATCCGTCCGGCCTCGGCAAAGGCGGTCGAGCGGTCTCTGCAGATCACTTCGACACCAGGGTGACCGGCGAGCCACCGGGCCACCGTCGTCGTGGTCCGGTCCGGCAGCAGGTCGATGGGCTGACGGGTCTCGATGTCGATCAGGATCGTGCCGTAGTTGTGCCCCTTGCGCAGCGCGAACTCGTCCACTCCCAAGACGCGCGGTGTGGTGGGTTCGGGCTCGGGCAGGCGGCGGATCAGCCGCAGCAGCGTCGACTTGCTCACCTGGGCCGTCAGGACCTCGGCGAAGCGGGCGCCGGCCCGACCGGCCAGCATCACCGCCAGGCGTTCAAGCACCTTCTGCAGACCGGCACTTCGCCGCCCATGCCGGAAAGTCAGCCCGTCGACCTGCTCGGCGAACGTCGCCTGCCGGCAGGCACGTTCACGACAACGCAACCGCCGCACCTGTAACTCGATCAGCACCCGACGGCCGCCGACCGCACTGTCGGCGAGCCGACGCACGTACCGGCTGTGAACCCGGGACGACAGGGTCCCGCACGCCGGACACGCGGCCTGCTCCGCACCTGTCCGGGCCCGGACAGTCACCAACTCGCCTTCGGACACGGCGTCTTCTACCTCGACACCCTCGACCTGGTGAAACCACAGGTCCTGGAGGAGCACATCACCCACGACCGTTCATGATCGCGGTTTCGGTGACCCTCCGTGGCCCTGGCACTGAAAGTGATCCAGAACCACTTTTTCAGCCGTCGCCGACAAACTGCGGACAGTACGGCCCTCTGGCCTCCTTCATAGTGGACCTCGATCCCGACTGCTCCGAGGTCGTGATCAGGCTCACCTATGCATTGAAGGATGGCGCCCTGGACGTGTTCCTCAGCGACCTGGTCAGCAGTGCGGACGCTGCGCCTCTTGAGCGGCTAGCCAGACGCATTCCGGCCTATTTCGGGCTGTCTGTGACGGCGGTAGACCCCACTGACGACGCGAACGTCCGCACAGTCGACCTGGCGGACGTCAAGAAGCTCCTAAAGGTGGACTTCCTCTAGAAAATGATCGGTGCCGGGGTGCGAGACGGTGGTCCGAATGGGTGGTCGACGAGGGAGCTACCCGCGGGTGCGGGACGACTGTCGACCAGGGGTGAGCTTGGCCTACCTTCCAAGCGTGGGTATGAGACGGTCATTCGTAGGATTGTCGGGCCCAGGGGTTCCGGGTATGGCTGTGAGCTTGTCGCCGTTGGATCGCTCACTTGACGTGGCCGCCGGGAGCCCCGCGACGACTCGACCGCTCATGGGGATACGCGACTCGATCGCTGTGCAGGACATCGTCGGCGAGGCCGTCTGCGGGACTGCAGTCGGACGATTAGCTGGCGGAGGTGACCGTGCCCAAGAGCTGGGCCGGGGTGGACAACTGCAAGGAACATCACCACTGCGGGGTGATCGACGGGCAAGGCGAACGCCTCTTGTCGCGGCGGGTCCTGAACGACGAGTCTGCGCTCTTGGAGCTGATCGGCGATGTCCCCGTGTTCTCCGAGGACACGCTGTGGGCGGTGGACATCAACCACGGCGGTGCGGCCCTGCTTATCGGCTTGCTTCTGGGCCACGACCAGCCGATGGTCTACCTCACCGGACTCGCCGTTCACCAGGCATCAGCCGCCTACCATGGCCAGGGCAAGACGTACGCCACGGACGCCTTCGCCATCGCCGACCAGGCCCGCATGCGCAAGGAACCCGGCACTCTGCGGCCCGGCGACGAGATAGCCATCGACCTCAAGGCCCTGGTCAGGCGCCGCACCGACCTCGTCAACGACCGCACCCGCCACGTCAACAGGCTCTTGGAGCAACTCCCGAAGATCTGCCCGGCTTTGGAGCGGGCCCTCAGCCTGACGAACAAGGGGCCCGTGCCGCTGTTGACCGGCAACCAGACGCCGACAGCCATCCACCCCAGCGGCGTCAGGCGCATCGAGACCTGAGACCTGGCTGAAGAACCGCAAGGTCAAAGGTGCCGCCGCGCTTGCCCAGGCCGCTGTCGAGACGGCCCCCACCAGGCCCGGCCCTGGCAGCGCTCGGGTTCCCTGGGGATCTTGGCGTGGGGGATGGGCTGCTGCGGCTCCAGGCGATCCCACAGCTCATCCGACACGATCTACGGCGACATCCCCACACCGGACCGAACGCTCAACTGCCGCCATGGACACGGTGACCAGGACCGATCTACCACTTTGTGTCAGCCGTTGTTCGCAGGAAAAAATAGATCGGAGTGATCAGTCTCCCGACGCATCCATCAGGCGTAGGACGGTTCAGGCCGTACCCAGGCAGGCTACGAGGGACGAGCTGGTCGAGGTGACCAGGAAGCGAGGAAGAAGCATGTTGATGGAGAGAGTATTTCGGAGCGAGGACCTGCCGACTGCGGACCGCTTCGACTACTGGCGCCAGCTAGTTGGACAGACGCACGCACCGTTGGAGTTGCGCAGCGACAACTGGGCCGACTTTCGGGCTTCTCAGCGCGTGATCGACCTCGGGAGTGTGACGGTGTGGCCGACAACGTTCCAGCCGGTGTGTTTCAGGCGGACGCCGAAGCTGATCAAGCAGTCTGATCCCGAGGGGCTGCATCTGTCTCTACCGTCAAGCGGACCGCTATACGTGACACGTGGCGAGCAGGAGACCGTGTACAGCCCGAACACCCTGTGCGTCGTCGACACCTCTCGGCCTGTCGACGTTCGTGGGGGCGATGACTCGGGCTCGCACACGGGAATAGGCATTGAGGTTCCCAAGGCGCTGCTGCCGCTGCCCCGGAACCAACTCGACCAAGTGGTCAGGCTGCGGCTTCCGGCCCATGAGGGTTTCGGTGCTCTGCTGGCACAGTTGCTCACGCAGCTCTCAAAGGGCACCGGCTCTTACCGGCCTGAGGACGGACCCCGCCTGGGAACTGTGGCGGTCGACCTCCTCTCCGCGCTGTTCGCCCACGTCCTCGACGCCGGCAGCTCCCTCCCCCCGGAGACCCACCGACAGACTCTCGTACTGCGCATCCGGGCCTTCATCCAGCAGCATCTACACGACCCGCAATTGACCCCGCGCGCCGTCGCCTCCGCACACCACATCTCCCCTGGCTATCTGCACCGCCTCTTCCAGCAGGAAGAGCACACGGTCGCAGCCTGGATTCGCAGCCAACGCCTGGAGCGCGCGCGCCGCAGGCTCGCCGACCCCACGATGCGCGCCACCCCCATCCACACCATCGGTGCGTACTGTGGTTTCCCACGCGCGTCCGACTTCACCCGCGCTTTCCGCACGGCGTACGGCATCCCGCCCAAGGAATACCGCCAGCAAGCCCAGCACATCGCCGACTAGACGCATCGCCAAGTAGGTGTGTACTCGGCGCTAACGAAATCCATGCTGCCGCCGCATAGCCTGATACATGCGTGGACAGAAGGCCGATAACAAGGAGTCCTCAAACACTGATCAATCGTGCGTCAAGTATGGCGCTCGAAAAGTCAGCTGGTGTTTGATCCTCTCGCGGCCGCACGCCTGGCAACATTGAGCCATAATCCTGGAAAGTCGAACAAGGAGGAAAATGTGCGTAGGGCAATGACGGCAATTGCTGCTTCGAGTATGGCGGTAACGGCCTTTGTGGGGATCGGTTTTGCAGGCGCCGCGCCTGCCCATGCGAGTCAGTACGACTGCTACGAATACGTCAAACAATACATGACCCGTTCAAGCGAGCAAGCGCGTGCCCACACGGTTTGCGGGCTCGGCGAATCGATGTCGTGGGAAAAGTGGTGTACTCGCGAGCTGGACAAGCTTCACGGGGTCAGTAACCTTATAGCCGAGTCCTCTTGCGAGTTGGCGTGGCGAAAGTAAAGGCTCTCGCAAACTCCTCTGAACCCGATCCGCGCCGGCTCCCGCCCGCAGGCGGCTGCGTCGTACTGCCCGATACCCATCCGACTCCCGCCTCTGAGGCAAGGGTGGAATGGGCAGCCGCCCAGAGTTGAAGGTCCGCGAGAGCGCTCGCGACCTCGTCCTTGCACCGTTCCCGCGGCGAGTCGTGGCGCAGGCCGGCGCGGCATTGCGCCGTCGTTCCAAGGATGAACTGCTGCGCATGGCCGATGAGGCCGACTCGCTGGGCCGCCGTACGCGCGTGGCGCGCGCGATACGGGCCTCAAGTTCTTCCTCGGACAGGACAGGACCCTCAAGAGCACGGGAGGGAACTGGATAGGCCACAGGCCCTTCCAACGGACGGGCGATTCGTCGGGCTGCTCGGGCACGCCCTCACCTTGACGGTCCGGACGGGCGGCGAGGTACTTCGCCCCGCCCGCCGCCTCCGACCGAGGCCAGGCCCTTGGCTGCGCCCTCTACGCCTGGCACCGCCCTGCCGGCGGTCGTCGGCGGTGCGCGCCCCGAGGGCGCGATGTCCTCCGGGGCGCGCGGCAGGGTTCCGGTTCAGGCGTTGTAGCCACCGTGGGCGTCCAGCACCGCGCCCGTGACGTACGACGCGGCGGGGCTCGCCAGAAAGGCGATCGCCGCGGCGATTTCTTCGGGGTGACCCACGCGTTGCAGGGACAGCGAGCTGACCAGGGCCTTGAGGGTCTCGGGGCCCGGCCCTTCCATGCCTCCCTCCATCAGTCCGGCTTCCACGACGTTGGCCGTGATGTTCCGGGGCCCGAGGTCGCGTGCGACGCCCATGGTGTACCTCTCGATCCCTGACTTGGTCGCCGCGTAGTCGGCAAGGCCGGGGGCGCCGACCCGGGAGCCCAGTCCGGAACTCACCGTGATGATGCGGCCGCCCGCGCGCAGTACCCGGGAGGCGGCCCGGATGACGGCGATCACGCCGAGGTAGTTGGTGGCGTGCATCCGGTCCAGTGCGGCGGTGTCGGCGTCCGGGTCGTCCACCGTGCGGCCCTGCTCCACCGAGATCGCCGCGTTGTTGACGAGGATGTCCAGGCCGCCGAAGTGCGCGACCACGTCGTCGATCAGCACCGGTGCCCGACTCGTGTCTGCCTGGTCGGACTGGAAGGCGACGGCCTTGGCTCCCTTGCCGTGCACCTCGTCGACGACGGCCTGCGCCTGCTTCTCGGAGCTGACATAGGTGAAGGCGATGTCGGCGCCCTGCTCGGCCAGCAGTCGTACCGTCGCGGCTCCGAGCCCGCGCGACCCCCCGGTGACGAGGGCGACCTTGCCCGTGAGTGGCTTGCTCATTCTTCTCACCTCGTTGATTGACCCTTCCCGGCAGTCGCAACATTAATTGTTACGACAGTCAGCTGCAACCTTAGCTGTTACGACTGGGCTGTCGTAACATGAAGCGTTGCGGCCGAGAGGAGGGGTTCATGAGCGCCAACAGCAGGTTGACCATTGCCGCCCACGCGCTGGCCTGGATCGGTCTCTACCAGCGCCAGGGCCATGAGGTCGCCACCTCCGAGCAGATCGCGACCAGCGCGAACACCAACCCCGTGGTGATCAGGCGGCTGCTCGGCGAACTGCGCAGGGCCGGGCTCGTGGAGTCCCGGCGGGGCGTGGGCGCGGGCTGGTCGCTGGCGCGCGAGCTGGGGTCGATGACCCTGCTCGACGTGTACGAGGCGGTGGAACCCGGCCCGCTGTTCGCGATGCACCGCACTACCCCGGACCAGGGATGCGTGGTGGGTTACGGCATCCAGCCGGCGATGCAGGGCATCTACGAGGGCATCGAGGAGACCCTGAGACGCGAGCTGGCCCGCGTCACGCTCGCGAACGTACTGCGGGACGTACTCGCGGCATCTCGCTAGCCTCCTCGTTACGCCCTGACATCACCAAGATCCCCGTCCATGCTCAGGCCGGCGAATAGCCTGGCAACCAGTCACACCAAAGACCGTTGCAGTATTGGACCGTGTCCTACGAGCTCGTAACTTGATCTTGTTGAAGTGCCCTGGTCCGGCGTGACCGATGTGACGATTCCGCCCTTCAGGAGGATGTGAGCACCCGGCCGTGGATCGTGGACGACGACTTGCGGGCGCTGATCGAGCCGCTGCTGCCGCCCTCCCCGGAGAAGTCGCCGGGCCCGCTGCCGGTGGCGGACCGGCTGTGTCTGCAGGGCATCCTGTACGCCCTGCACAACGACATAGCCCGGCAGCTCCTGCCGCTGGAGCTGGGGTTCGGTTCCTGACAGACCTGCTGGCGGCGCCTGGAGTGGTGGCAGCAGGCTGGAGTCTTCGGCCAACTGCACCGCATCCGGCTCGCCGAGCTGAACGCCGATGGCGAACTCGACTGGTCCCGCGCGTGCGTGGACGGCTCCCACGTCCGCGCGAAACAAAGGGGGTGCCGACACTGGTCCGTCGCCGGTCGACTGGCGGAAGACGGGCAGCAAACACCACCTGACCGGATCATTTCCCGCAGGGCGCCCCGAACATCAAGGGCCTGGGCAAACTCCGCTACGTCGTCGAGCAAACCTTCGCCCTGCTCCACCAGTTCAAACGCCTCGCCGTCCGTTGGGAACGCCGAACCGAGCTCCACGACGCCTTCGTCTCGTTGGCCTGCAGCCTCATCTGCTGGAGACACCTCAAGAAGGCCCGCCCATGATCGTGTTACGAGCTCTTAGAGATTATCTAAGCGGGGGTGAATGCGGTTAACCCCGGCTTCCTGGAGACAGCGCTACACATACTCCTTTACAGAGCACTTCCACGAACATGTGCGTAGGCTGACCTTCGATAATTCTCCTGACTGGTAACACCCAAGATCCCCGCTGGAGGTTCCGCGACTTGATGCGCACTGTCGGTGCTCGGTGCGCAGTAAATGCGCAGATCCGAGCCTCGGTGCGCAATGACACCGTCGATGCCAAACAACCGCTGGCGGCGACACTGGAACGCCCCCTGGGAGTGGTGGAAAGAGCAACGCCCTTCAGCGAGCGTGCGCCCGCTCCTGCCGCGCCTCGGTCGCGTCACGGAACACGGCCAGCGCGGCCCGGCGGCGGCGCAGCTCCGCGATGTCCGCGTCGATCTTTTCCAGGTGCGTGGTCATCGTTCGCAGCACCTCTGGGCAGGGCTCGATCCCCGGCCCGGCGCCGGTGGCACATGGCAGCATCTCGCGGATGGCCTCGGTGGTCAGCCCGGCCGCCAGCATGCCCCGGATGCGTGCGACGACGTACGGAGCGTCGGGTGCGTACACGCGGTATCCGCTGCTGTCGCGGTCGGGGCACAGCAGGCCCTGCTCGTCGTAGTAGCGCAGCATCCGGGCCGCAACTCCGGTCCGCCGCGACAGTTCGCCTATCAGCACTGACTCTCCTCACCACACCTGGGACTTGACCTTCACACCTGTGTGATGGGTCAACGTACGAGGCATGCGCGATTCATTCCCCACCCTCGCCACCACCGTCACCGGAACCGGCCCAGGACTGCTGCTTGCCCATGGAGCCACCGGCAGCATCGAAGGCAACTTCGCACCGGTCCTGCCCGCCCTCACCGCCGCCCACACTGTCGTCGCCCCGGACTACCCCGGCTCGGGTGAGACCCCGGTCGCCGACGCCCCACTGGACCTCGACCAGCTCACGGACTCGGTCGTCGACTCCGCCGTACGGCGCGGCGTCGGGCGGTTCGCGGTGCTCGGCTTCTCGCTCGGCACGCTGGTGGCGGTGCGCGCGGCCATACGCCATCCCGAGCGGGTGACCGCGCTCGTACTGACCGCCGGATTCGCCCGGCCCGACGACCACCTGCTCGGCCTCCTCCCTGACTGGCGGGCCGAGGAACCTCCCGCACTCCACCCGCACATCGACCTGATCCCCTCCCTCGACACCACCGGTGACCTGGCCGAGGTCGCCGTCCCCACCCTGGTCGTCGCGACGACCGCCGACAGCATGGTCCTGCCCGGCGGCTCCCGCTCCTTGGCGGCCGGAATTCGGGGCGCGCGGTACGCGGAGATCGACAGCGATCACGTGGTCATGGTCGAGCGGCCGGAAGAGTGGCTGAAACCGGTCCTCGACTTCCTCCACTCCCTTCCGCTTTCGGACGGGAAGGACGGTGAGGGGGAGTGAAGCTGCAGGTCGTCCTCCCGAACGAGGCCGCGGGCGCCGACCCGCGCCGGCTCGCCGACCTGGCACAGCAGGCCGAGGCCCTCGGCTACGACACGGCATGGCTCCCCGACCACATCCTGCCGCCCGGCGAGTACGGACCGGTGTACGGAGGTGTCCTCGAACCGCTGGTGACCATGGGCTGGCTGGCGGCCGCGGCCAGCCGGATCCGGTTCGGCACCTCCGTGCTCGTCCTGCCCCTGCGCAGTCCTTTCGTGGTGGCCAAACAGGTTGCGACCCTCCACGGACTGTCCGGCGGACGGATCACCCTGGGTGTAGGGATCGGCTGGGACGAACCCGAGTTCACCGCTGTCGGCGCCGACTTCAGGAGCCGGGCGGCCCGCACGGACGAGGCAATCGCACTGCTCCGGCACCTGTTCCTTGTCGGCCGGGGACCCTTCGAGGGCCGCTGGTACGGCTTCGAGACGGGCGTCTTCGAGCCGCGCCCCGACGGTGCGGTGCCGGTGATGACCGGCGGTGTCAGCGACGCCGCCCTGCGCCGGGCAGCCCGGTACGCCGACGTCTGGCAGGGTGTGGGCCTGGACCCGACGGCGTTCGGCGAACGGCTGGCGTACCTGCGGGCCCGTACGGACGGCCGTACCGTGTCCCCCGGCACCCGGATCGACTGGCACGGCCCGGACCGAACTGTCGGCGAGGCCGCCCGCACTGCCGAGGCCTTCCGGGCCGCTGGAGCCGAGCACCTTGCGGTGCACTTCGGCGACCCGGACGGATACGCCCGGCGGATGGCCGCCTTCGCTCAAGCGATCCGGCATCCATGCGGCTGAGGGCGCCCCGTCTTCCCTGCTCCTCCCGATACCTCGACCGGCTAGTAGTGCTTCGTTAGGTTCTGCTTCTGCCTGTGGTGAGGAAGGCATGGGCGGCGGTGGCGAGGGTGACGTGGTGGTGCCAGCCGCGCCAGGTGCGGCCTTCGAAGTGGTCCAAGCCCAGTCCGTGCTTGAGTTCCCGGTAGTCGTGCTCGATGCGCCAGCGCATCTTGGCCCACCGCACCATGTCAGCGACGGGTGTGGTCGCGGGCAGATTGGTCATCCAGTACCCGGTCGGCTCCGCTGCTCGTTCAGGCTGTTCGACGAGCAAGGTCCGCAGCGGCAGCACGCCGTCCCAGCGGTTGCGACCGCCGCCCAGTTCCTGGGCGGTGCGTTCGCGGTAGCGGGGCAGAGTCGGCGGCCCAAGCCCGGCATAGGCCGGCTGATACGGCTCGGCCACTGCCGGCCGGGCGATCTCCTTGGGGTCGACGGCCATCACGTATGACCTGCCGCGTTCCTCCAGTGCCAGCCGGAAGGAGACACTGCGGCCGTAACCGGCATCGGCCGCGATCACCGGCACCGTCGGCAGCCGTGCAGCCAGTCGGTCGAGCAGTCCCAATGCCAACTGGGTCCTGGACACATGCCCGACCTCATCGGGCACCCGGGCCTGCTGCCGTCGCCTGGCGTCACCTGCCCATTCCTCGGGCAGGAACAGCTCCCACTCCAGCGGACAGGATGCAGTGTCCGTGGGGCCCCATGTGGCAGGGTCACGTCCGCTGGAGTGGTGTATTGACGGCCACTCGGTGATCTCGGTTTGAGGCTATGCGGTGAGTTCGGTGGGCAGGGCGGTCTCGTCGGTTTCTGACTCGATCGGGTGGAGGCGGGCCTTGCCGAGCAGGTCGAGTCCCATGTAGCGGCGGGCCTCGG
>NZ_VJZC01000140.1 GCF_009377185.1 Streptomyces spongiae | reverse complement strand
GCGCCGGTCGGCGCCACCCCCTCCTGCTCACACCGTGGTCGGAGGATCCGTCCGGGGCCGGACCGGGAAGCCCGCCGCCCGGTAGCAGTCGTCGATGAGGCGCATGGTGGTCAGCGCGTCACCGGCGTCGAGGGCCAGGGGCGCGCCCGCGCGCAGATGGGCGGCGAAGGCGTCGAGCTGGTAGGTGTACGAGGAACGGCGGCCGAGTTCCTCGGTGCGTTCCCCGGCGGCCGTGCACACCACCACCCGGTCGTCCACGTGCGGCTGGACGAAGTTCACCGCGGTGGCCTCGCCCTGGCTGCCCACGATCCGGCAGCTGAACTGCAGTTCGTCGTGCGCCATGTGGCAGCGGGCGTTGCCGGTCGCACCGTTCGGGAACTCCAGGTCGGCGTCCAGCCATTCGTCGACCCCGGGCGCGCCCGGATGCTCGCCGCCCCGCGCGGCGACCAGCCGGGGCGCCCCGCCCGCCCAGGGGGCGAGCATCCGCTGGGCGTGCAGCGCGTAGCAACCCACGTCCATCAGGGCGCCGCCCGCGAGCGGGAACGACCAGCGGGGGTCACTGTCCGATGGCGCGGGCATGGCCATCACGGTTTCCACGTGCCGGAGTTCGCCGAGTTCCCCTCTCTCCAGCAGCTCGTGGAGGCGCCGGGTTACCGGGTGGAACAGGTAGTGGAAGCCCTCCATGAAGACGGTGCCCGCCTTGGTGACGGCCTCGTGGACCTCGGCCGCCTCCTCCGCGTTGCTCGCGGACGGCTTCTCCGTCAGCACGTGCTTGCCGGCGGCGAGGGCGGCCAGGTTCCACGGTCCGTGCAGGCCGTTGGCGAGTGGGTTGTAGACGACCTCGACCTCGGGGTCGGCGACGAGTTCGGCGTACGACCCGACGACGCGCTCCACACCGTGCTGCTGAGCGAAAGCGGTGGCGCGGACGTGGTCCCGGGCGGCCACCGCGACGAGTCGGTGGCCGCCCGCACGGGCGGGGCCGACGATCGAGAGCTCGGCGATCCGGGCCGCGCCCAGCACACCGATCCGCAGCGGCTCGCCCGTCATGCCTTGCGTACCTCCTCCAGCCGTACGGGCCGGCGCTCGTGCAGCGACAGCGTGCACGCCTCGGCGATCCAGCTCGCCTCGATGGCGTCCGCCACCGTGCACGGAGAGGGGCGGTTGCCCGCCACGACCTCGGTGAACGCGGTCAGTTCGGCGCGGTAGGCGGCGGCGAAGCGGTCCATGAAGAAGTCGTGCGGAGTGCCCGCGGGGAAGGTGACCCCAGGCTCGACGGAACGCAGCGGCAGCCGGTCCTCCAGGCCCACCGCGATGCTGTCCTTCATGCCGTGCAGCTCCAGGCGCACGTCGTAACCGCGGGCGTTGTGCCGGGAGTTGGAGATGACGCCGATGGTGCCGTCGTCGAAGGTGAGCAGCGCGGACGCGGTGTCCACGTCACCGGCCGCCGCGATGTAGTCCGCGCCGCGGTTGCCGCCGGTCGCGTACACCTCGACCACCTCGCGGCCCGTCACCCAGCGCACGATGTCGAAGTCGTGGACGCTGCAGTCGCGGAAGATGCCCCCGGAGACGGCCACGTAGGCGGCCGGGGGAGGGGCGGGGTCCAGGGTGGTGGACCGTACGGTGTGCAGCAGGCCGAGCTCTCCGCTCACCACGGCCTTGCGCGCGGCGACACAGCCCGCGTCGAAGCGCCGGTTGTAGCCGATGTGCACCTCGACGCCGCCGTCCTCGACGGCGCGCAGCACCTCCAGGCTCTCCTCGACACCCTTGGCCACGGGCTTCTCGCAGAAGACCGGGACACCCGCCTTCACGGCGGCGAGGATCAGCTCGGGGTGCGCGTCGGTCGCGGCGGCGATGACGACACCGTCGACACCGGCGGCGAACACTGCCTCGGGGGAGTCGACGGCCGTCGCCCCGAACCGCTCGGCGGCGGACGCGGCGGCCGCGGCCACCGGGTCGGTCACCACCAGAGAGTCCACCACGTCGAGTCCCGCCAGGGTTTCCGCGTGGAACGCGCCGATCCGGCCCAGCCCCATGATGCCCAAACGCATGATCTTACTCCTTCAACCCAAAAGGGGCGGTTCAGTCGAGCCCGCCGAAGACTATCTGGTCCCAGTCGATCACCGATCCGGTGACCACCCCGCTGCGCTCGGACAGCAGGAAGACGACGAAATCGGCAATTTCGTCGACCTGACCGAGCTTGCCCATGGGCTGTGACTGGGCGGCCTTCTCCCGCCAGTCGTCGCCGGCACCGTGGAAGGCGCGCTGGGTCGCGTCCTCGCCCTCGGTGTCCGTCCAGCCGATGTTGAGCCCGTTGATACGGATACGGTCCCAGCGGTGTGCGTGGGCCGCGTTGCGGGTCAGCCCGGCGAGACCCGCCTTGGCCGCGACGTACGGGGCGAGGAAGGGCTGCCCGCCGTGTTCGGAGGAGGTGATGATGTTGACGATCGTGCCCGGCGCCCTGCGGTCGACCAGGTGCTGGACGGCCGCCTGCATGGCGAAGAACGGCGCCCGCAGGTTGATCGCCACGTGCTGGTCGAACAGCTCCGGCGTGGTGTCCAGCAGTGAGCCGCGCGAGGTCAGTCCGGCCGCGTTGACGAGGCAGTCGACACGGCCGTGCTCCGCCACCGTGCGCACGACGCTGTCGCGCGCCTGCTCCGGGTCCGAGAGGTCAGCGGGCACGAAGTGGGCGCCCGTGTCCGCGGCGAGCTTCTCGCCGATCTCCACCCGGCGTCCCGTGAACACGACGGTCGCGCCCTCGCGCAGGCCCGCCCGTACGATGCCCGCGCCGACGCCCTGGCTGCCGCCGTTGACGAGGACGACCTTGTCCTCCAGCAGTCCCATGAGTCCGTGCTCTCCTCTTCAGCTCTGGCGGCGCTTGGTGGCCGCTTGCAGTTCCTGGCGCAGCCGGTCCGGGGACCAGCTCTCGGTCACGGCCCGCCAGACGGTGTCCGCCTGGGACGGCGGAGCGAGACCGCCGACCGGAGGGTCGAGGTCGAGGTTGGTGGGGAAGGGGTAGCCCTCGGCGGTGGCGGCGACCACGCGGCGCAGCCACTCCTCCGGGGCGCCCTCGGCCCTGCGGCGCAGCAGCACCGGGAACAGGGCGTTCGCCATGGCCTCGCGGTCCACGGACTCCATCGCGCGCCCGAACGCGGACGAGACCTGCAGCAGGTTCGCCATACGCCGGATGCCGACCGAGCGGTTGTGCCCGGCGGCGTGGAAGAGCGCCGGGTTGAAGAACACCGCGTCGCCCTTCGCCAGCGGGAGCTGGACGTGGTGCTCGTCGAAGTACGCGATGAACTCCGGGAGCCGGAACGCCAGGTAGCCCGGCTCGTGCTTCTGCGAGTGCGGCAGGAACAGCGTGGGCCCGGACTCGACCGGCATGTCGCAGTGCGCCACCGCGCCCTGCAGGGTCAGCACGGGGGAGAGGCGGTGGACGTGGGCGGGGTACGCGGCAGCCTGCTCCTGGGAGAGGAAGCCCAGGTGGTAGTCGCGGTGGACGGTCTGTGCGGCACCGCCAGGGTTGACCACGTTGACCTGCGAGGTCACCTGGTAGGCGGGGCCCAGCCAGGCATCCGAGACCAGCGCCAGCATGTCGTTGGAGTAGTAGTCGGCGAAGACCTCCGGAGCGCGGACGGCCACCTTGTCCAGCGCGTTCCACACACGGTCGTTGGCGCCCGGCTTGGCGAAGTGGTCGCCGCGTGCCGTGCCCGACGCGCGCTCCTCCTCGATCACGGCGTCGAAGGCCTCGGACGCCCGGTCCACGACGGCCGGGTCCGTGTAGGCGGCCTTGAGGACCACGACTCCGGGCCCGTCCAGCAGGGCCCGGACCAGCTCGCTCTGCACGGTCCGGCGGCCCTCCGGGGTGGCCGTGAGGTCACGGAGCCGCTCGCTGTCGTACACCGGGACGTTCCGCTCGATCCGTTCGGCCGAGGGGTACGCCCGCGGGTCGGTGCCCTGCTCGACCAGTGAGCGGAACGTGTCGAGATCGCAGTCGGCCTCGCTCAGCCACGTCCGTGATCCCGCGTCAGTGGGGGACATCACCGGTCCTTTCGCCATGCCTGCTTTTCTGCAAGTCTTATGAACCGGCGCCCGTCATTCAATCGGCAGAAGCCCATCAAAAGTCCATCATCAGCCTCGGCGATTCGGGAACTCGGGAACAGTCATGCGGCATCCGTATCCGATCAGGGAGATCGCCCGTCAGGCCGGGCTGAGCGAGGCCACGGTCGACCGCGTCCTCAACAGCCGGGGAGGCGTGCGGGAGAGCACGATCATGGAGGTCCACCAGGCGATCAAGGACCTGGACCGCCAGCGGACCCAGGTCCGCATCGGCGGCCGCACCTTCATGATCGACATCGTGATGCAGACCCCGGACCGGTTCTCGACGGCGGTACGGAACGCGCTGGAGGCCGAACTGCCGTCCCTGCACCCGGCGGTCGTGCGCTCGCGCTTCCACTTCCGGGAGACCGGCCCCGCCTCGGAGCTGATCACCATCATGGACAAGATCGCCAAGCGGGGGTCGCAGGGAGTGATCCTCAAGGCCCCTGACCTGCCGGAGGTCGGCGCGGCCGTCGGCCGGCTGGTCGCGGCCGGCATCCCCGTCGTCACCCTGGTCACCGACCTGCCCAGCAGCGCCCGTATGGCGTACGTCGGCATCGACAACCGCGCGGCCGGAGCCACCGCCGCCTATCTGGTGGGGCAGTGGCTCGGCGACCGGCCCGGCAACGTGCTCACCACCATCAGCCGGGGCTCCTTCCGGAACGAGGAGGAGCGCGAGATGGGCTTCCGCAGCGCGATGCGCGTCGCCCACCCCCGCCGGTCCCTGGTGGAGGTCACCGACAGCGACGGCCTGGACGCCACCCAGCGCGACCTCGTCCTGGAGGCGCTCAAGCGGGACGAGGACATCGTCGCCGTCTACTCCGCCGGCGGCGGCAACGCCGCGACCCTCGACGCCTTCGACTCCCTGGGACGCGAGTGCGCGGTGTTCGTCGCCCACGACCTGGACCACGACAACACCCGGCTCCTGAGCGAAGGCCGCCTCAGCGCCGTCCTCCACCACGACCTGCGTCAGGACATGCGCCGCGCCTGCCAGACCGTCATGCGCGCCCACAGGGCCCTGCCCGACGAAGGGCCGGCCCTGCCCTCGGCGATCCAGGTCGTCACGCCGTACAACATGCCGCCCGGGGTGTCCTCCTGATGTTCGTGAGCTGAGGGGCTGACGTGATCTACGACTCTCAGCTCTTCAGAAAGCCACCGCTCCGCCCCTAGGGTGGCGGCCGGACGGCAGGCCGGGCGTCTCACCTGCGGGTGAGGAGCCGGGCCTCGCGTGGCGCGGCAGGGGGCGTCGCCGACACGATGGTGTCGTCACCGGCAGGCTGAAGGGATCGGGCATGTTCCGCAAGGTGCTGGTCGCCAACCGTGGAGAGATCGCGATTCGCGCGTTCCGCGCCGGCTATGAGCTGGGCGCGAGGACGGTCGCCGTCTTCCCGCACGAGGACCGCAACTCGCTGCACCGGCTGAAAGCCGACGAGGCGTACGAGATCGGCGAGCAGGGGCACCCCGTGCGGGCGTACCTCTCGGTCGAGGAGATCGTCCGCGCGGCCCGCCTGGCCGGAGCCGACGCCGTCTACCCGGGGTACGGGTTCCTGTCCGAGAACCCCGACCTGGCCCGCGCGTGCGAGGAGGCCGGCATCACGTTCGTCGGCCCGAGCGCGCAGACCCTGGAGCTGACGGGCAACAAGGCCCGCGCGGTGGCCGCCGCCCGCGAGGCGGGAGTACCGGTACTGGGCTCCTCGGCGCCCTCCACCGACGTGGACGAGCTGGTCCGCGCCGCCGACGACATCGGCTTCCCGGTGTTCGTCAAGGCGGTCGCCGGCGGCGGTGGGCGCGGCATGCGGCGGGTCGAGGACCCCGCCCAGCTGCGCGAGTCCATCGAGGCGGCGTCCCGTGAGGCGGCGTCCGCGTTCGGTGACTCCACCGTCTTCCTGGAGAAGGCCGTCGTCGAGCCCCGGCACATCGAGGTGCAGATCCTCGCCGACGGGCAGGGCAACGTCATCCATCTCTTCGAGCGGGACTGCTCCGTACAGCGCCGTCACCAGAAGGTGATCGAGCTCGCCCCCGCCCCGAACCTCGACCCGGAGCTGCGGACGCGGATCTGCGCCGACGCCGTGCGGTTCGCCGAGCAGATCGGCTACCGCAACGCGGGCACGGTGGAGTTCCTGCTCGACCGCGACGGCAACCACGTCTTCATCGAGATGAACCCGCGCATCCAGGTCGAGCACACGGTGACCGAGGAGGTCACCGACGTCGACCTCGTCCAGTCGCAGCTGCGGATCGCCGCCGGCGAGACGCTGGCGGACCTCGGGCTCTCCCAGGACACGGTCTACCTGCGTGGCGCCGCCCTCCAGTGCCGTATCACCACCGAGGACCCGGCCAACGGCTTCCGCCCGGACACCGGCCGGATCAGCGCCTACCGCTCGCCCGGCGGCTCGGGCATCCGCCTCGACGGCGGAACCACCCACGCCGGTACGGAGATCAGCGCGCACTTCGACTCCATGCTGGTCAAACTGAGCTGCCGGGGCCGGAACTTCACGACCGCGGTCAACCGGGCCAGGCGCGCCGTAGCCGAGTTCCGCATCCGGGGCGTGGCCACCAACATCCCGTTCCTGCAAGCGGTGCTGGACGACCCGGACTTCCAGGCCGGGCGGGTCACCACGGCGTTCATCGAGCAGCGCCCGCACCTGCTCACCGCCCGCCACTCCGCCGACCGCGGCACCAAGCTGCTCACCTTCCTGGCCGACGTCACGGTGAACAGGCCGCACGGCGAGCGCCCCGACCTGATCGACCCCACCACCAAACTGCCGCGCCTCGACGGCACCGAGCCGCCCGCCGGCTCCAAGCAGCAGCTCACCCACCTCGGCCCGGAGGGCTTCGCCCGCTGGCTGCGCGCGTCGCCGACCATCGGCGTCACCGACACCACGTTCCGTGATGCCCACCAGTCGCTGCTCGCCACCCGGGTCCGCAGCAAGGACCTCCTCGCCGTCGCCCCGGTGGTGGCGCGGACCCTGCCGCAGCTGCTGTCACTGGAGTGCTGGGGCGGCGCCACGTACGACGTCGCGCTGCGCTTCCTCGCCGAGGACCCGTGGGAGCGCCTGGCCCAGCTCCGGGAAGCCGTACCGAACATCTGCCTGCAGATGCTGCTGCGCGGCCGCAACACCGTCGGCTACACCCCGTACCCCACGGAGGTGACCGACGCCTTCGTGCAGGAGGCCGCGGCCACCGGTATCGACATCTTCCGCATTTTCGACGCACTCAACGACGTGGGCCAGATGCGGCCCGCCATCGAGGCCGTACGCGAGACCGGGACGGCCGTCGCCGAGGTCGCGCTCTGCTACACCTCCGACCTGTCCGACCCCTCGGAGCGCCTGTACACGCTGGACTACTACCTCCGCCTCGCCGAGCAGATCGTGGAGGCGGGTGCTCACGTCCTGGCCGTCAAGGACATGGCGGGCCTGCTCCGCGCCCCGGCCGCCGCCAAGCTGGTGTCGGCGCTGCGCAGGGAGTTCGACCTCCCCGTCCACATCCACACCCACGACACCGCGGGCGGCCAGCTCGCCACCTACCTGGCGGCGACCCAGGCCGGCGCGGACGCGGTGGACGGCGCGGTGGCGTCCATGGCGGGCACCACCTCGCAGCCGTCGCTGTCGGCGATCGTCGCCGCGACCGACCACTCCGAGCGGCCCACCGGCCTCGACCTCCAGGCCGTCGGGGACCTGGAGCCGTACTGGGAGAGCGTCCGCAAGATCTACGCCCCCTTCGAAGCGGGCCTCGCCTCGCCGACCGGGCGCGTCTACCACCACGAGATCCCCGGCGGCCAGCTCTCCAACCTGCGCACCCAGGCCATCGCGCTCGGCCTCGGCGACCGCTTCGAGGACATCGAGGCCATGTACGCCGCCGCCGACCGGATGCTCGGCCGCCTGGTCAAGGTCACCCCGTCGTCGAAGGTGGTCGGCGATCTTGCCCTGCACCTCGTGGGCGCGGGCGTGAAGCCGGAGGACTTCGAGGCGGCGCCGAACTCGTACGACATCCCCGACTCCGTCATCGGCTTCCTGCGCGGAGAGCTGGGCAACCCGCCCGGCGGCTGGCCGGAGCCCTTCCGCAGCAAGGCACTCGAGGGCCGCGCCGAGCCCAAGCCCACCCAGGAGCTGACCGCCGAGGACCGCGACGGGCTGGAGAAGGACCCGCGCGCGACGCTCAACCGGCTGCTGTTCCCCGGCCCGACACGCGAGTTCGACACCCACCGCCAGACCTACGGCGACACCAGCGTCCTCGACAGCAAGGACTTCTTCTACGGACTGCGACCGGGCAAGGAGTACGCCGTCGACCTGGAGCCCGGTGTCCGGCTCCTCCTGGGTTTCGAGGCCATCGGCGAGGCCGACGAACGCGGCATGCGCACGGTGATGTCCACCCTGAACGGCCAGCTGCGGCCGATCCAGGTACGGGACACCGCGGCGGCCTCCGACGTCCCGGTGACCGAGAAGGCCGACCGGGCCAACTCCGGGCATGTCGCGGCGCCGTTCGCCGGGGTGGTGACGCTCGCGGTCGCCGAGGGCGACGAGGTCGCGGCCGGTGGCACGGTGGCGACCATCGAGGCGATGAAGATGGAGGCCGCGATCACCGCCCCGAAGGCCGGCCGGGTCTCGCGGCTCGCCATCAACAAGATCCAGCAGGTGGAGGGCGGCGACCTCCTCGTCGAGATCGCCTGAGGCGTCAAGCGCCCTGGTCGGGGTGCGGCAGGTCCAGCAGGGCCCGCAGCGGCGCCGACGCATGAGGGCCCGCACGCCACATCAGCGCCTTGGCGTACGGGATCCGGGGCGTCACCGGCACGACGGTGACCCTCGGATCCCGGGTGATGCCCCGGACCGCGCCCGCCGCGAGGGCGATACCGACCCCGGCGGCGACGAGCTCCAGTTGCAGCGCCACGTGGTTGGTGGCGTAGGCGGGCCGGAACGGCACCCGGGCCGCCTCGAAAGCCGTGCGCAGCCGCGTGTACAGGCCGCTGTCCGGGCCGTAGGTGATCAACGGCGACGCGGCGAACTCGTCCAGCGACAGTGACGCAAGCTGCGCCTGGGGCCGGCCGGCGGCGACCAGCGCCACGATCTCGTCGCGGATGAGGACCCGGTGCTCGAACCCCGGGCCGAGCCCCTCGGGCGGAACCGCCACGAACACCGCGTCCAGGGAGCCCTGCCGCACCTGCGGGATCAGACCGGCGCTCGACCCCTCCACCAGCTGCACACCGACACCGGGATACAGCCGGTGGAACGTGCCGAGCAGCGCCGGGAGACTGCTGCTCTCCACCCCGTCGGCGGCACCCAGCTCAAGGGTCCCGGTGAGCAGGCCGGACCGGGCGGCGAACTCGGCCTTCGCGGCGGCCACGGACGCCGACACCGCCCGCGCGTGCGGCAGCAGCGCCCGGCCGGCGTCCGTCAGCCGGACGGTGCGCGAGTCCCGCTCGAACAGCGCCTCGCCCAACTCCCGTTCCAGGGCGCGGATCTGCTGGCTGATGGCGGGCTGGGCGACATGACAGCGGGCCGCCGCCCGCGTGAACGACTCCTCCTCGGCGACCGCGAGGAAGTACCGCAGCGTGCGAACCTCCATGGCCTCACCTCCATGACCTCACTGTATTCGAGGAACTTATCGCTGGAGGAAGACCCAGGTCTTTGACGCATCACGGGGTCCGGCAGCAGGCTGGAAACACGTCGGAGCTCCCTCAGGACCGAGAGCTCCCCGACACGAGTGAGGAGTCCCTTCATGCCCCTGGTCCGCATCGATCTCGTCAAGGGCCGCAGCGAGGACCGGATCCGAGCCGTCGCCGACGCCGTCCACACGGCCGTCGTCGAGGTGCTGGCCATCCCCGAGCGCGACCGCTTCCAGATCGTCACCGAGCACGAGGCGAGCCGGATCGTCGCGCTCGACGCCGGACTGGGGTTCGAGCGCAGCGACGACCGGGTGGTGATCCAGATCTTCACGCAGAGCGGCCGCTCGACCGAGGTCAAGCAGCGGCTCTACGCCACGATCGCCGCTTCGCTGGAGCGGGTCGGTGTGGCCGGCGAGGACGTCTTCATCGGGTACGTGGAGAACAGCCCCGCCGACTGGTCCTTCGGTTTCGGCCGCGCGCAGTACGTCGAGGGAGACCTCGGGATCCCGGCAGCGGCGGCCGCGTCCTGACGGGTGCGGTGCGCCCCACGGGTGTCACTCCGCGTCGCTGCGTGCCTGTCCACGGCGGCGGAGCAACAGGAGGCCGCCGGCGACGGCGGTGACGCCGGTGGCGGCCGTCCACAGGGGGACGTCCGAGGAACCGGTGGCGGCCAGGTCGCCGTCGCTCTTACCGCCTTGGGCGCTGGGGCCGGACTTGGCGGCCGACGCCGACGGGGACGGGGACGCGGAAGCCGACGCCTCGGCCGCGGTCGCCTTGTCGCGGGTGAACGCCAGTGTGCCGAAGCCGAGTTGGTCGTACCCGCCACTGTTCGGGCCGTAGTCGCCTCCGCCGCCCTCCGGCGCCGCCTTGGCCGCGATCCGTGTGAGGTACGGCGCGGAAAGGCCCCGGCGCTTGGTGTAGTGGTTGGAGATCATGGCCCAGACCGGGCGCATCATGTTCGGGTCCACGCCGGCGGCGTCGCTCGCGGTCTCCGAGCCCGACCAGCCGTTGATCGCGCCCTTCCTGCGGGTGTTCGCCGTGTACGGCACGTCCCCGCCCAAGCTCCACTTGGCGACGTACTGGGCGCCCTTGAGGAAGCGGTTGTCGTCGTAGCCGTAGAGGTCGATGCCCTGGTTCCAGGCCATCTCGCAGAAGGTGCCCATCAGGCCGACGCCCAGCAGCGCGTGCCCCTGGTCGCGGCCGGCCTCCAGCCACTCGGCGAGGCCGTCGGAATGCACGACGGGGATGGCGTTCTTGAGGGAGCCCAGGCCCTCACCGTGCTTGAAGTACTCGACCGCGGTGTCGACCTTGGCCTGGTCGTCGCAGAGGATGCCGACGGCGAGGACGCAGGCCATGGCCGTCAGGTCCCAGTTGGTCCAGTAGTTGGTGATGACGGCGCCGTTGTGGTTCTTCAGGAAGTCCTCGCTGAGCGGCGCGAAGACGTCTCGCATCATCTTCTGGAAGCGGGCCAGGTCGAAGTCGTCGTGGTCGCGGACGAGTTCGGCGGCGTTGGCGAACTGGTAGCCGTAGAGGCCCGCCGCGAGGAACCGGTCGGCCGAGCCCTGCAGCTGGGTCAGCTTCGCCGACCAGGCGTTGAGGATGGCCACGGCGGTGTCCGCGTGCGCGCTCTCGCCGGTGACGTGCCAGCGCAGCGCGTTCTGGTAGGCCGCGTGGATGTCGTTGTAGAGGATCACGTAGTTCTGCGGCCCGCCCGCGCCCCGGGAGACGGTGGCCTGCGGGTTGGGTGCCCAGCCGCTCTGCGCGTGGCGGTTGGCGGTGAGCCTGGCGAAGCCCGCCGTGTACGGGGCGGCCCCCGCCTTCACCTTGGCGGCCATGCGCTTCAGGTCGGCTGCGGTGTGGAGCATCCCGGGGTGCGAGAAGGTCGCGCCGGCCGCCGTCGCCGGGGCGGCGGCCATGCCCGTGCCGATACCGATACCGACCGCGCCGGTCGCCGCTCCCGCGGCCTTGAGCATGTTCCGCCGGCTGATCCGATAAGTCACTGCGTCGTTCCTCGGCTCTCGTGGGGACGGTGCCTGCACACGGGAGACGGGAGAGGGAGCGGGCGATAACAAAAAGTGTCAGTCCCGCCCCGTTCCCCGGTAGAGGTCCAGCTCCCCGTCCAGCTCGACGGCCAGCACGGTCGCGTACGCGTCCAGGTCGCCCTCCGCGGGCGCGTCGATCCAGGTCACGCCCGGCACCGCGTCCAGCCCGCCGGTGACCTGGTGGCCCAGCTCGGTGCCCGTGCCCAGGACCGTGACCCGCTCGACGCGGTTGCGCAGCCCGCGCACCGACACGGCCTCCCGCGGCACGTCGAAGCAGACCAGGTACAGGGTGCGCCGGTCGGCGGACAGCGTGCTCGGCCCGTAGTGGTGCCCGGCGGGCAGCCCGGCGACCGTCCCGTACACGGCCTCGGAGTGGCGCCCGATCCACGCGCCGAGTGCCTCCAGACGCTCGACCTGCTCGGCGGGGATCGTGCCGTCCTCCTTGGGCCCCACGTCCAGCAGCAGATTGCCGCCCATGCCGATCGTCTCGGCGAAGTACCGCACCAGCTGGCGCACCGACTTGTAGTGGTGGTCCTGGTGCTGGAAGCCCCACGAGTCGTTGATCGTCAGGCACAGCTCCCAGGGCCCGTCCGGCGCCTGGAGCGGCACGCCCTGTTCGGGGGTGGAGTAGTCGCCGTGGCTGAGCATGCGGGCGTTGAGGACGGCCTGCGGGTTCTCCGCGAGGATCAGTTCGGCGAGCTCACGGATTCGCCACTGCTCCTCGGTCCGCTCCCACTCGCCGTCGAACCACAGCAGGTCGGGGCGGAACCGCTGGAGGAGTTCGCCGACCTGGCCGTCGCGGTACGCGAGGAAGCGCTCCCAGGCCTCCGGGTCCTCCTTGCCGCGCTCGGCGTGGGAGTAGGGATTGGCGTCGTTGCCGCCCGGATAGGTGTCGGGCCACTCGTCGATCCCGGGGTGCCTCAGGCTCGCGTAGTCCGGGTGGTTCCAGTCGGAGTGCGAGTAGTACAGGCCCACCTTGAGGTCCTGCTCGCGCAGCGCGTCCACGTACCCGGCGATGAGGTCGCGGCCGGCCGGAGTGCGCCGTACGACGCTCAGGTCGCCGTGCGCGGTGTCCCACAGGGCGACACCGTCGTGGTGCCGGGCCGTGAGCACCGCGTACCTGGCGCCGGCGCGGGCGAAAAGCTCCGCCCAGGCGCGCGGGTCGTACCGGGACGCCGTGAAGCCGTCGAGCTGTTTCATGTACCGCTCGTGCGGGACCTCGCCCCAGTAGAAGGACCAGGACTCCGGCACCCCGTCCACGGCGTAGATGCCCCAGTGGATGAAGATGCCCAGCTTGGCGTCGGTGAACCAGGGTTGCATCGGCATGCGCCCACGCTAGGCGCAGCCGCACGGGGGGCGCGTGGGTACGGGTCACCACTACTGGTCGATTCTCACCCTGCCGTCGGACGGCAGGGCCCTGCATCCCTCTGATCCCGTGACCTGCCGATCCACAGCGAACCCTGAGCCATCGCACAGGATTGCCCGTGGCCTGGCCGGGTACGCGACGGACGTTGCGCCCGGGACGGACGGTGTCCTGGGCTGCCCGTCCGCCACTACCCGGGAATCTGCCATGGACACACCCTCGAACGACAACACCGCGCCCCAGGCCGTGACACCGGCGCAGGAGGCGCTGACCACAATCGCCCTGCACACCGGGGACCCGGGTGCGTACGACACGCTGGCCGGGTCGGACGTGCTGGTCCCCGTGCCGGACGACGCCAGTGAGGAGGACGCCTCCGACCCGACGGCGGTGGCGCTTCCGGTGCTGGAACAGGCCGGTGGAGAGCAGGTCGTACCCGTGTTCACCTCCGAGGTGGAGATGGCCGACCTGCTGCCGTTCGTCTCGCGCTACCGGCTGGTGCCCCTCGGGGCCCTCGCCTCGCAGTGGCCTGAGACGGAACTGTCCCTGACCATAGACGCCAGCTCGCCGCACGGGCTGACCCTCGACTCCCAGGGCGTCCGCACCCTGCTGGCGAGGCCACAGGGCTGAGCCACCTGATCCGCGTGTCCTGGCGGCCGGGCGAGCCCCGCCGCCAGGACACGCGAGGCCCGTCAGAGGGCCTTGCCCGGGTTGAGGATCCCGTGCGGATCGAACGCCGCCTTCAGCCGCCGCTGCAGCGCGTACGCCGCGGGCCCCAGCTCGTCCGCCACCCACTGACGCTTGAGCACACCCACGCCGTGCTCGCCGGTCAGTGTGCCGCCCAGCCGCAGGGCCAGCGCGAAGATCTCGTCGGCCGCGTCCCAGGCCGCGTCCGGGAGCCGGGGGAGCGACGGGTCCACCACGATGATCGGGTGCAGATTCCCGTCCGCCGCGTGCGCGATCGTGAACACGGGCACGTCATGACGTGCGGAGACGGCCCGGATCCCGCGCACCGCCTCCGCGAGCCGGGAGCGCGGCACCGCGATGTCCTCGATCAGCGGGCGCCCCAGTCGCTCCAGGGCCGGCAGGGCCAGGCGACGGGCCGCGAGCAGCGCCTCGGCCTCGGCCGGGTCGGCGGTCTGCTCGACGGACGTGGCGAGCGGCTCCACGACTCGCGCGACCGCCTCCGCCTCGGCCACCGCGCCCGCGCCGTCGCACTGCACCAGCAGCAGCGCCGCCCCTCGCTCCCGCAGCGCCGGGTCGACGGCCTCCAGCACGGGCCCGTCGACCAGCTCCGCGAGCGCGGGCACGACCCCCGCGCGGCTGATCGCGAACGAGGCGTCGGCGGCCGCCTCCACGGAGGAGAAGTACGCGGCGATCGTGGCCGTCGCCACCGGCTCCGGAAACAGTCGCAGCGTCGCCGAGGTGATGACCGCGAGGGTGCCTTCCGAGCCCGTGAGCAGGGCCGTGAGGTCGTACCCCGTGACGCCCTTGACGGTGCGGCGGCCCGTGCGCACCACCGTGCCGTCCGCGAGCACCGCCTCCAGACCCAGCACGCTGTCCCGCGTCACCCCGTACTTCGCACAGCGCAGACCGCCCGCGTTGGTCGCGATGTTCCCGCCGATGGTGGACAGGGCCGCGCTCGCCGGGTCGGGCGCGTACCGCAGACCGTGCTCACCGGCCGCCCGGTCCAGCTCGGCGGTGATCACACCGGGTTCGACGACGGCGAGCTGGTCCTCCGGGGACAGTTCCAGGATGCGGTCCATGCCGGACAGGTCCAGGACCAGCGCGTCCTCGCCCGCGCTCGCCCCGCCCGACAGTCCGGTGCCCGCGCCGCGCGGCACGACCGCCACGCCCAGCGCGTGCGCATGGCGGAGCGCGATCGTCACGTCCTCGGTCCGCCGCGCGTGGACGACGGCCAGGGGGCCGCCGCCGGGCCGGGTGCCGGAGCGGTCGGTGGCGTACGCGGCGGCCACGGCCGGGTCGGTGGTCAGCCGGTCGGGGGCCAGGTCGCGGGCCAGGAGACCCAGCAGCTGGGCGTGTGCCGTGCTCGTGGTGGTCGTGGGTGCGGCCTGGGGGTGGTCGGTCGTGGTCACAGGGCGAGGGCCTTCGTTCCGATGGCGAGCAGGGAGATGTCCTCCTGGGGCGCGTGCACGGGCGCGCACTGGATGTCACGGAAGTGCCGTTCGAGCGGGTTGCCGCGGGCCAGCCCCGGATTGCCGAGCAGCCGCACGGCCAGCTCGACGGCCCGTACGGCATGCCGGTCGGCCAGTACGCGCGCGCCCAGGGCCAGCTCGGGCGGGTACGACGCGTCGCCCGCGTCCACGTGGGCCGCACCGTCGAAGACGAGTTGCTCGGCCGCCGAGAGCAGCACCTCGATCTCCCCGGCGGTCCGCCGGAAGCGTTCCGTACGGGCCACGGCGTGGCCGAGGTTGGCGGGGACGCGTTCGTGGGCGAAGGCGTGGAAGAAGGACTGTGCGGCCCGCGCGACGCCCAGGTAGAGCGCGGCGAGCGGGAGATGGATCGCCGCGCCCGCCCGGTTGTCCTGCTCGGCGGCCGGACCGTACGGCCCGAGCCCGATGACGTGCTCGTACGGGATCTCCACGTCCTCGAAGGCGACGTCGTGGCTGCCGCTGGCCCGCAGCCCCAGCTGGTCCCAGTGCTCGGCGATGCGGATGCCGGGCGAGCCGCCGGGCACGAGGAAGGTGCCGACGCGTGGCTCCGGCTCGTCGGTGGTGGCCCACACGAGGAACCAGTCGAGTCCCTCCGCACCAGTCACGAAGCGTTTCCGCCCGCTGACCGACCAGCCGTCGGCCGTGCGCCGGGCCAGCGTGGCGGGGAGGCCACCGCGCGCGGGGGAGCCCAACTCGGGCTCCACCCGGGCATGGTTGACGAGTACCGGGCGCTCCTCGGACTCCTTGAGCACGCGGGTGTACAGCTCTTCCGGCCAATGCGGCGCGGCGGCCTGGCGGGCGTGGGTGTTGAGGGTCATCGCCGTGATGAGGGCGACGGACGGGTCACCCTGACCGAGGGTGTGCAGGATCCGGGAGGTGCCGGCCGTGCGGACGCCCCGGCCGCCATACTGCTCCCCGACGGTGGCCGTGAGCAGCCCCGCCTCGTGGACGGCCCGGAGGGACTCGGCGGGAAAGGCGGCCGACTGGTCGTATCCAGGGGCGAGTCGGGTGAGGCGGGCGATCAGCTCGGCGGTCACAGCGCCTTCTTCAGGTCGGCGTTCAGCTTGCGGCTCCAGAAGGAGGACACGTTCAATTTCTGCTTAAGCGCCCCCAGTTGGGCAAAGGCGTCGGCCACCTTCTGCTGCGAGGCGATCGTGTCGTCACCGACCCCGCGGGCCGCGGTCGGGCGCTGGGCCTGCTGGTCGCGGAAGTCCTTCTCGGCCTGCGCGACCGGCTGGTGCGTGGCCTTGGCGACGACCTCAGCGAACTCGCTCTGGCGCCCGTCGTTGACGTACGCGTACGCCTTGGTGATCCGGGCGATCAGATCGGCCGCCGCCTTCCTCTGCGCGGCGCTGCCGAGCACGCTGTCGCGCGCCGACCAGAGGAAGTTGCCGGACAGGATGTCCTTGCCCGAGCCGATGGTGGTGGCGCCCTGCTGGTGGGCGGTGATGATCGACGTGCCGTAGGAGGCGAAGGCGTCGATGCCGCCGCCGTTCAGGGCCGCGAGCCCGTCATTGGGCAGCAGCGGCTTCGCGTCGATGTCCGACCACTTCAGACCGGCCCGCTTGAGCAGCTCGTACAGGAAGTAGTGGGCGGTCGTGTTCTGCACGTAGCCGACCTTCTTCCCCTTCAGCCCCGCGATGTCGGTGATCTTCGAGCCCTTGGGGGCGACGACCTCCTGGTTGAGGGTGGCGCCGCGCTGCACGGCGACGACCTTGAAGTTGGGTTCGCCGTCGGCCGCGGCGAAGACCGGCGGGATCTCACTGGACGAGGCGAGGTCGAGCGCGCCGGCGCGGACGGCCTGGAGCTGCTGGTCACCGCCCTGGAAGACGCTCCACCTGACGTTGTAGGGGGTGTCGTCGAGGTGGGCGAACTTCAGGACCGCCTCCTCGGTCTTCCAGCCGGTGGCGCCGACCCTCAGAGTCACGGACGACACGTCCGACGGCGACTCGGCCTCCGCCTGGCTCCCGCAGGCCGCCGCGAAGGGCAGGAGCAGGAGGAGGGCGGCGGACGCGCGGATGGTGCTACGGAACAACACGGGATCTCCATCAGGCAGCTTGGGTCGTGGCGCGGTGGGCGAGCTCCTGCCGGACCAGCGGCAGGACGAAACGGGCGTAGTCGATGGCGTCGTTGAGCGGGTCGTAGCCACGGATGGACAGCAGGTCGCAGCCGATGTCGACGTAGTCGAGGAGCGCCTTCGCGACCGTCTCCGGGGAGCCCACGAGCGCGGTCGAGGCGCCGGCGGCGTTGGTGGCGACCGCCGGTGCGGTCCACAGGCAGCGGTCGTGGACCTCGCCGCGCTCGGCGATGTCGAGCAGCCGCTGGGAGCCGACGTTGGCGGGGCGCCCGGTGGTGCGGTAGTGCCGCAGCAGCTCGGTGTTGCTCGCCTGGTCCTTGAGCACGCCCAGCGTGCGGTACGCCTTCTCCCAGGCCAGCTCGTCGGTGGGCGCGATGATCGGGCGGAACGACACCCAGATACGGGGGTGTGGGCGCCCGGCGGCGTCCGCGACCGCGTTCACGGTGGCGATCTGCTCGGCCGTCTCCTTGAGCGGCTCGCCCCACAGCCCGAAGATGTCGCCCTGCTGACCGCCGACCCGGTAGGCGTCCTGCGAGGAGCCGCCCACCGAGATGGGGATCAGCCCGTTCACGGGCTTCACGTCGGAGTAGTAGCCCTCGAACCTGAAGTACCTGCCCTCGTGCGAGACGGGCCCCTCGGCCTGCCACACCTTCCGCAGGATCTGGATGTACTCGTCCGAACGCTCGTACCGCTCCGCCTTGCCCAGGTAGTCACCCTCCCGGCGCTGCTCCTCGTCGCTGCCGCCCGAGATGATGTGCAGCGTCAGCCGCCCGTTGCTGATCCGGTCGAGGGTGGCGAGGGCGCGGGCGGCGTGCGTGGGGAAGACGACGCCCGGCCGGTGCGCCAGGATCGGGCGGACGCGCTCGGTGTGCGTGGCGACGAACTGGGCCACCTGGAAGGCGTCGGGCGAGGCCGAGTGGTAGGCGACCAGGGTGTGGTCGAAGCCGCCGTCGTCCAGGGCGCGGGCGTACCGGCGCAGGTGGTCGGGGTCGAAGCCGGTCCGGCTCGCGGCCGCCGGACCCGAGGCCCCGGCGTCCGTGTGGACGGCACTGATGAACTCGACAGGCATGAGCAACTCCTTCTAGAGCGCGACTACTTGAGCAGCGATGTGTCGGCCGACTCCGCCACGTCGACATTCGGCTCCAGGACCCCGATGCCGTTCATGAGGTCGGCCACGCCCTGGACGGTCCTGTTCACCTCGGGCGTGACGGGCAGGACCTGGCTGTACGCCGCCGAGGCCAGCGTCTTCGCCACGGAGGCGTCGGCGCCGTTGCGCTGCTCGATGGCCTTGGCGTACGCGTCCTTGTGGGTGCTGCTCCACTTCAGGGCTGTGCCGAGCCGCTTCAGGAAGTCGGCGAGCGCGGTCTTCTTGGCCTTGTCGCCGAGGGCCTTCTCGGAGGCGTTGATGAAGCCGATGCCGCTGACCCGGCCGTCCCCGCCGTCGACGAGGAGCTTGCCGCCCTGCTCCAGGGCGACCGCCTGGTAGACGCCGAAGATCGCCCAGGCCTTGATCTTGCCGGAGGCGAACGCGGCCTGCGCGTCCGTCGGCAACAGGTACTGCACCTTGACGTCCTTGTAGCTGAGCCCGTTCTGCTTGAGCACGTTGGCCAGCAGGTACTCCGAGACGCTGCCCTTGGCGGAGGACACCACGACCTTCTGGCCCTTGAGGTCCTTGACGCTGTCGATGCCGGAGCCCTTGCGGACGACGAGGCCGACGTGCCTGCCGTCGTTCTTCAGAGCGGCGACATTCTTGACCTGCACCCCGCCACTGAGGGCCTGCAGCGCCGGCAGGTCCGCCGAGTAGCCGGTGTCGGCGGCGCCCGCCTGCACCGCCTGGTACAGCGGAGCCGCGCCCTCGAACTCGGCCCACTTCACCTTGTAGTCCGCGCCCTTGAGCGCGCCGGAGGCGGCGACGATGGTCTGGAGGGTCTTGGCCTGGTCACCGATGGTGAGGGTGACCTGCGAACCCTTGGCCGAGGTGTCCGCCGAGGAGTCGGCGCCGCAGGCGGTCGCCGTCAGCAGGGCGGCGAGGCTCAGCGCGATGGCGGCGATCTTGCGTGTCACGAGGGGGTGCCTTCCGGGGAGTGGGTGACGCCGAGCCAGGTCAGCAGACGGGCGCGCAGGGAAACGAAGTCGGGGGCGGTCAGGTCG